>CANGPV010000006.1 GCA_947455935.1 Comamonadaceae bacterium | reverse complement strand
TCAACCAAGCTGGCGTGGATGCCTTTGTTTTGCATCACCGTCAACGCGGCGTAGGTGGTACCGCCCTTGGAAGTGACTTTTTCGCGCAATACCGCAGGTGTGTCGCTGCTGCTGCGGGCCAACTCGGAGGCCCCCACGAACGTGCCGACTGCCAGTTGGTGGGCTTGCTCAGGGGTGAGGCCCATCTGTACACCGGCGTCCACCATGGCCTCTAAAACATAAAACACATAAGCAGGGCCGGAACCTGAAATGGCCGTCACCGTGTCAAGCAAGGCCTCCTGGGCTACCCACAAAGACGCGCCCATCAAATTCAGGGTGTCGGCAATGGCTTGTTTTTCTGCATCACTGACGGCGCCTCGGGCGAACAAGCCGGTTTGGCCCAAGCCCACCAAAGCAGGCGTGTTGGGCATGGCTCGCACCACCCGTTCGGTGTGCAGCCAAGCTGCAATGCTGTCGCTGGTGATACCGGCCGCAACACTTAAATGCAAAGCATGGGGGACATGGGGAGCCGTCAGCAAAGCCGCTTCTTTGAACACCTGCGGCTTGACCGCCCAGACCACCAAGGCGCAGCCATTCAACGAGGCATCGGCTGCACGCATGACGTGAACGCCATGTTGGTTGCGCAGTGCTTGCGCAGTGGCATCAAAGGGCTCGACCACATGGATGGATGAAGGCGGTGTGCCGTGGCGAATCAAGCCACCGATCAAAGCGCTGGCCATATTGCCCCCGCCAATAAAGGCCATGGGCAACAAAAGAGAAGAAAGCGGCGTCATGCAGTCTCTGCCATCAAACAAAGACCTCAGTGTGCCACTGTTTGTCTGACCGCTTTTTCCCAATGCGCCATCAAGGATTGCGCGTGATCCCTAGAAATCTGAGGCTCAAAGCAGCGCTCGACCCGCCACTGGCGTGACAACTCGGCGGTGCTCAGGTAAATGCCCGCACTCAATCCCGCCAAATATGCCGCCCCCAAGGCCGTGGTTTCCACCACTGCTGGGCGCAGCACTGGAATGCCCAACAAATCAGCTTGGAACTGCATCAGCAAATCGTTCACACAGGCGCCACCATCTACCCGAAGCTCTTTGACCGGTTCAGGGGCATCGCGGTTCATGGCGAGCAGCAAGGCGGTGCTTTGAAACGCGATGCTCTCCAGCGCTGCACGGGCAATATGCGCCATGGTGGTGCCACGCGACAAACCCACCATGGCCCCACGTGCATCGGCTTGCCAATAAGGCGCACCTAAACCCGTAAAGGCAGGGACCAACACCACGCCACCCGAGTCCGGCACGCTCTCGGCCAAGGCTTGGACATCGGCGCTTTTGTCAAAAGCCCGCAAACCGTCCCGCAACCATTGCACCACTGCGCCACCGATGAACACGCTGCCTTCCAAAGCAAAGGCAGGTGTGCTGTCGGCCTGTGCCGCGCTGGTGGTGATCAAGCCGTTGTGACTGGTTTGAAACTGATGGCCGGTGTGCATCAACATGAAGCAGCCAGTACCGTAGGTGTTTTTGGCTTGACCCGCGCCAAAGCAGGCTTGGCCAAACAAAGCGCTTTGCTGGTCGCCAGCAACACCGCCTATGGGCATTTCGCTGCCCAGCCACTGCGCTTGGGTGTTGCCAAAGTGGCTGGCCGAGGGATGCACCTCGGGCAGCAAAGACGCAGGAATGCGAAACAGCGCCAGCAACTCGTCGTCCCAGCGGTTGGTGTGCACATTCAAGAGCATGGTGCGTGCCGCATTGCTGACATCGGTGGCATGTATGCGTCCGCCGCTCAATTGCCACATCAACCAAGTGTCGACCGTGCCAAACGCCAGTTGACCCGCTTCGGCCATGGCCCGCGCGTCCTTCACGTTGTCCAAGATCCATTGCAATTTGGTGGCAGAAAAATACGCGTCGATCAACAAACCGGTTTTTTGCTGCACCAACTCGGCCGCGCCGCTGTCGCGCAAGCGCAGGCACTCGGGTTCGGCGCGACGGTCTTGCCAAACGATGGCGTTGTAGATGGCTTGGCCGGTGTCTCGCCGCCACACAACCGTGGTTTCGCGTTGGTTGGTGATGCCCATGGAGGCGATGTGGTCGGCACGGAGCCCGGCTTTTTGTAAGACCTGTCTGGCGGTGGCGAGTTGGCTGCTCCAAATTTCTTGCGGGTCGTGCTCTACCCAGCCGGGTTGGGGGAAGATTTGGCGAAATTCTTGTTGTACTGACGCTAAAACGCTCCCGTCTTCCTTGAAAACGATGCTGCGTGAACTCGAGGTACCTTGGTCAAGGGCAAGAAGGTAGGTCATGGTCTCGTTTAAAGCAAATAAGGTGGTCAGCTCACCAAGGACAGCGTGGCGGGGCTTGAACTGCGCTCATCGGCGACGGTGCATTCCACGCCCGATTGCTCCAGCAGGTTGGCAAAGCTGGTCGGCGGTGGCGAATCGGTGAACAGGCGGTCGATGTGCGACAAATGCGCCAATTCCACCATGGCTGGGCGGTTGAATTTGGTGCTGTCTGCGGCCAGCCAGACTTCGCGCGAGTGTTCGATGATGGTTTTGGCTACCTTGACTTCGCGGTAGTCGAAGTCACGCATGGTGCCATCTCCCTCGATGCCGCTGATGCCTATGAGACCAATATCCACTTTGAATTGCCGGATGAATTCCACCGTGGCCTCGCCCACGATGCCGCGGTCAACGCCACGCACCACGCCACCGGTGACAATCACCTCGCAATCGGGGTTGTCGCTCATGATCAGTGCCACATTCAGGTTGTTGGTGATGACGCGCAACCCTCGGTGCTGACGCAACTCTCTGGCGACCGCCTCCATGGTGGTGCCAATGTTCATGAGCAAAGAACAGCCATGCGGCACGCTGGCAGCCACGGCTTTGGCGATACGGTTTTTGCCGTCCAAGGACAGGGCTTGGCGTTGGCGGTAGGCGATGTTTTCGGTGGTGGAACTGGGTAAACGCACCCCACCATGAAACCGCGACAGCAATCCCGCCTCGGCCAAGCGCTGCACATCGCGGCGCACGGTTTGCAGGGTCACCGAAAAGGTTTCGGCCAGGTATTCAATTGAGGCTGAACCCTGGGCTTGAACCAGGTCGAGCAGCTGTGTTTGACGAGGATTGGTGTTCATAAAGGCTTATCGCGTCACGTTGGGAGCAACCATAAACCAAGTCCAAGTTGGGGCAGGCTAGGGAAAATACCGAATCAATAAAAACAAATACGAACAAAAATGCGAAAAGAAAAGAAAATGACATGTATCCCCGACCATGACCCTGAAACTTGAAGACATCAGCCAAACTGTCGGCGCCCAGGTTCATTTGTACCCTTTGAACTTGGCGCTGGTCGCGAATGCGGTAACGGTATTGCTGGGCGCGACCCAAGCGGGCAAAACCAGTCTGATGCGCATCATGGCGGGCTTGGATGTACCCACCACCGGGCGTTTATGGGTGAACGACCTCGACGTCACGGGCGTGGCTGTGCGAGAGCGCCACGTGGCCATGGTCTACCAGCAGTTCATCAACTATCCCTCCATGACTGTGTTTGACAACATCGCTTCACCTTTGCGATTGCGAGGTGAGTCGGGTATCGAGGCGCAAGTACATGCGATAGCCAAGCGTTTGCGCATAGACCCTTTTTTGCAGCGCTTACCTGCTGAGTTATCGGGCGGTCAGCAGCAGCGGGTGGCTTTGGCCAGGGCTTTGGCTAAGCGTGCTCCGCTCATGTTGTTAGATGAACCATTGGTGAACCTTGACTACAAATTGCGCGAAGAACTGCGAGAAGACCTTACCCAGTTGTTCGATTCGGGCAGTGGCACTGTGGTGTACGCCACCACCGAACCCAGCGAAGCTTTGCTGTTGGGTGGCTATACCGCCGTGATGAAAGAAGGGCGGGTGCTGCAATATGGGCCCACCTTAGAGGTGTTTCGCCAACCCCAGTCGCTGGATGTAGCCCGCGCCTTCAGCGACCCGCCTCTTAATGTGTTGCAAGCCCATGCCCACCATGGCCAATGGCATTTGGATAACCACACAGCGTTGACCTTAGAAAAACTGGACTTGGCAGCGTCACAGTTGCAGCTGGGGCTGCGGGCCTCTGCTTTGCATACCCATCCGCTTGAGGGCGACGTGGGTTTGGTTGGGCGGGTGCAACTGGCAGAAATCTCCGGCACCGACACCTTTGTGCATCTAGATTGCGGGGGCATCGAGTTGGTCATGCAAACCACGGGGGTGCATGTGTTTGATATCGGCCAAGCCTTGACGGTCTATATCAACCCGCAAGACGCCTATGTGTTTGATGTATCGGGTGCCTTGCTTCGCTTGCCCCTGAACCTGATGCAAGGAGGGCGCTGATATGGTGGCAGCCATCGATTTGGATTTGGCCCACGCTTATGGCCCCAACCCGCAGCAAGACAGTGACTTTGCCTTGTTGCCCCTGAAGATGCATTTCAAAGCAGGCGGTGCGTATGCCTTGCTCGGACCTTCTGGCTGCGGCAAAACCACCCTGCTCAACATCATGTCGGGCTTGGTCAAGCCGTCTCAAGGTCAGGTGCTTTTCAATGGCGAGGACGTCACTGACAAGACGCCGCAGCAGCGCAATATTGCCCAAGTGTTCCAGTTCCCCGTCATTTACGACACCATGACCGTGGCCGATAACTTGGCTTTTCCCTTGCGCAACCGACGCATGGCTGAAGACAAGATTCGAGAGCGGGTGGGTCAAATCGCCGAAATGCTTGAACTCAGCGGGCAGCTGAACCAAAGAGCGGCCGGTTTGTCGGCTGACGCCAAGCAAAAAATCTCCTTAGGCCGTGGTTTGGTTCGCCCCGATGTGGCGGCAATTTTGTTTGATGAGCCGCTGACCGTGATCGACCCGCACCTGAAATGGCAGCTGCGGCGCAAGCTCAAACAAGTGCATCAAGAGTTGAAGCACACCCTCATTTATGTCACCCATGATCAGGTCGAGGCGCTGACTTTTGCCCAAGAGGTGGTGGTGATGACCCGCGGACGGGCGGTACAGGTGGGCAGTGCCGAAGCTTTGTTTGAACGTCCAGCCCATACCTTTGTGGGCCATTTCATTGGCTCGCCGGGAATGAATTTTCTCTCTGCCACGGCCAGCGACAACACCTTGACCATAGGTGGCCACGCCTTGACCTTGTCGGATTCGCAAGCCCACAGCTTGTCGAACCATCAGACCTTGAAGCTGGGTATTCGCCCCGAATACATACAGGTCTACCCCCAAGCCCGTGCAGGGTGTTTGCCAGCGCAAGTGCTGCGTTGGCAAGACTTGGGTAACAGCGGTTTGCTCACCACGCAGTGTGCGGGTGAAACTGTGCGGGTACGCATGGCCGCAGACGGCGTAGCACCGGCACAAACCGGACAAACTGTTTATTTGCAAGTCATGGGCGAACACAGCTGCTTTTACGCCAACGAGGAGTTGATCGCATGAAGCCCGTCAACCAAAAAGCGTGGTTTCTCATTTTGCCGGTGCTGTTGTGCGTGGCGTTTTCGGCCATCTTGCCGTTGATGACGGTGGTCAATTATTCGGTGCAAGACATCATCTCCCCTGAACGACGGGTGTTTGTAGGAACCGAGTGGTTTGCTGCTGTCATGCGTGACCAAGACTTGCACGAGGCTTTATGGCGGCAACTGTTGTTCTCCTGCGCAGTCTTGTTGTTGGAGATACCTTTGGGCATCGCCTTGGCCTTGTCCATGCCCGCCAAAGGCTGGCAGTCTTCAGTCACCTTGGTGTTGGTGGCTTTGTCCTTGCTGATCCCCTGGAATGTGGTGGGAACGATTTGGCAAATCTATGGCCGTGCAGATATAGGGTTGCTGGGTGCGGCTTTGCAAGGCTTGGGCATTGACTACAACTACACCGGCAATGCCCGGGATGCTTGGCTCACGGTGTTGGTGATGGACATCTGGCATTGGACGCCCTTGGTGGCGCTGCTGGGCTATGCAGGTTTACGCAGCATTCCCGACGCTTACTACCAAGCTGCACAGATTGACGGCGCTTCCAAATTGGCGGTGTTTCGCTATATCCAACTGCCCAAGTTGCGCGGCGTGTTGATGATTGCGGTGCTGCTGCGTTTCATGGACAGTTTCATGATTTACACCGAGCCTTTTGTGCTGACCGGTGGCGGCCCGGGCAACTCCACCACCTTCCTCAGCCAATACCTGACGCAAAAAGCCGTGGGCCAATTCGACCTCGGACCCGCGGCAGCTTTCTCGCTGATTTACTTCCTCATCATTTTGTTGCTGTGCTTCATCCTCTACAACTGGATGCAAAGCGTAGGCACCCAAGCCAAGGAGAGCAGCCATGGATGAGCGCCGCTTCAAAAAACGCCATCTGTTCTTGCTGCTCTACATCGTGTTCGCTTTGTTGCCCATTTATTGGATGGTCAATATGAGCTTTCGCACCAACCAAGAAATTCTGTCCAGTTTCAGCTTGTTTCCCGCCAACCCGACGTGGGACAACTATGCCACCATCTTTACCGATGTGTCGTGGTACTCGGGGTATATCAACAGCCTGATTTATGTGGCTATCAATACGGTTATTTCGGTCACTGTGGCCTTGCCCGCAGCGTATGCGTTTTCTCGCTATAGCTTCTTGGGGGACAAGCATGTGTTTTTCTGGTTACTCACCAACCGCATGACGCCACCGGCTGTGTTTTTGCTGCCGTTTTTTCAGCTCTACAGCACCGTGGGTTTGATGGACACGCACATTGCGGTGGCGATGGCGCATTTGCTCTTCAATGTGCCTCTGGCCGTGTGGATTTTGGAGGGTTTCATGAGCGGTATTCCGCGTGAGATTGACGAAACCGCCTACATCGATGGTTACAGCTTTCCTGCATTTTTCGTCAGAGTGTTTTTGCCCCTCATCAAGGCAGGGGTCGGCGTGACAGCGTTTTTCTGTTTCATGTTCAGCTGGGTCGAGTTGCTGTTGGCCCGAACCTTGACCAGCGTCAACGCCAAGCCCATCGTCGCCACCATGACCCGCACCGTCAGCGCCTCGGGAATGGACTGGGCTACCTTGGCTGCAGCGGGGGTGCTCACCATCGTGCCTGGTGCCATCGTGATTTGGTTTGTTCGGCATTACATCGCCAAGGGCTTTGCCATGGGGCGGGTATGACCCACAGTAGGAGACAACACCATGCTTGAGTGGATGGCTTGGACCACGCCAGTGGCGGTTTTTTTCTGCTGCATCGTGCTGATGCTGATCGGTATGACGGTGTGGGAGCGGCGTTCGCCCACGGTGGCGCGAAAAGGGTTTTTGCCCTTGGTGACCACCCGTGGAGACCGCTTGTTCATTGGTCTTTTGGGTTGCGCCTATTTGCACCTGATGTTCGTGGGCTTGGCTGGGCAGCTATTGATTTGGTTGGGTTTGAATGAGGAGCCTTCCATTTGGTGGGCGACTTTGGTGAGTGCGGTGTGGCTGGTGCTTGTGATGCGCAAGGGCTAGCCAGACCATTCCACGACACGGTCTGAAACTTCCCCAAGACACGTGTTTTCTCAAAGCAAGGGGAAACTTTAAGGAGACTGGCATGAAAATGAAATACCGTGCAATAGCTTTTGCAGCTTGCGCGCTGGTGCTGGGGCACAGCGCTTGGGCAGGCGAAGCAGAGGCGAAAAAGTGGGTGGACAACGAGTTCCAGCCCTCCACCTTGTCCAAAGACAAGCAAATGGCGGAGATGAAGTGGTTCATTGAGGCTGCTAAAAAACTCCAAGCCAAGGGTGTGAAAGAAATCTCAGTGGTATCGGAGACCATCACCACCCACGAGTACGAATCCAAAACTTTGGCCAAGGCCTTTACCGAGATCACCGGTATCACCGTCAAGCATGACCTGATTCAAGAAGGTGACGTGGTTGAAAAACTGCAAACTTCTATGCAGTCGGGCAAGTCGATTTATGACGGCTGGATTTCTGATTCTGATTTGATCGGTACGCATTACCGTTACGGCAAGATCATGAACTTGACCGACTACATGGCAGGTGCCGGCAAAGAGTGGACCAACCCTGGCTTAGATTTGAAAGACTTCATTGGCACCAGCTTCACCACTGCACCGGACAAAAAACTCTACCAATTGCCTGACCAACAGTTTGCCAACCTGTACTGGTTCCGTGCAGATTTGTTTGAGCGCAAAGAAATCAAGGAAAAGTTCAAGGCCAAGTACGGCTACGACTTGGGCGTGCCCTTGAACTGGAGCGCTTACGAAGACATCGCCGAGTTTTTCACCAATGACGTGAAAACCATCGATGGCAAGCCTATTTATGGCCACATGGACTACGGCAAGAAAGATCCCTCTCTGGGCTGGCGTTTCACCGATGCGTGGTTGTCCATGGCGGGTACCGCTGACATCGGTATTCCCAACGGCATGCCTGTGGACGAATGGGGCATCCGCGTCGGTGAAGACAAATGCACGCCCGTGGGTGCCTCAGTGGCTCGCGGTGGTGCCACCAACTCACCTGCTGCTGTGTATGCGCTCACCAAGTATGTGGACTGGATGAAGAAATATGCGCCCAAAGAGGCCTCAGGTATGACTTTTGGCGAAGCCGGTCCTGTCCCTGCTCAAGGTCAAATTGCCCAGCAAATCTTTTGGTACACCGCTTTCACGGCAGACATGACCAAGGCCGGTTTGCCTGTGGTGAATGCCGATGGAACGCCCAAGTGGCGCATGGCACCTGGCCCCAACGGTCCTTACTGGAAGCAAGGCATGCAAAACGGCTACCAAGACGTGGGCTCATGGACCTTCTTTAAAGACCACGATGCCAACAAAACCGCCGCAGCTTGGCTGTATGCGCAGTTTGTAACCGCCAAAACCACATCGCTGAAGAAAACTTTGGTTGGTTTGACACCTATTCGTGAATCCGACATACGTTCGGATGCGATGACCAAAATGGCGCCCAAACTTGGCGGCTTGGTGGAGTTCTACCGCAGCCCTGCGCGTGTGGCTTGGACCCCCACGGGAACCAACGTGCCTGACTATCCCAAGCTGGCTCAGTTGTGGTGGAAAAACGTGGCGGTGGCTGTGACGGGTGAGAAAACACCACAGCAAGCCATGGACAACTTGGCCAATGAGATGGACGACGTGATGGCGCGTTTGGAGCGAGCTGGCATGGCGCATTGCGCACCCAAGCTCAATCCTAAAGGCGACCCAGCCAAGTACTTAAGCGATAAAGCCGCTCCATGGGCCAAATTGGCCAATGAGAAACCCAAGGGTGAAACCATTGCCTATGAGAAATTGCTCAATGCTTGGAAGGAAGGCCGCGTTCGTTAAGGCCTAAGTGCAGACCACGCTCATCTGCTTGGGCGTGGTTTTTTTCTAAGTGCCTGCAGCTCCCAGGGGCGCAGGCCTTTTTTTGATACGGACCCATGACGCGCTCTGACATATTGCGGCAGTTGACCGACACGCCCGAATTTGACCTCGTGGTCATAGGCGGAGGCGCAACAGGTTTGGGCATTGCGCTAGAGGCAAGCCGACGAGGTTACCGCGTCGCCCTGTTGGAGTCGCATGACTTTGCCAAGGGCACCTCTTCACGATCCACCAAGTTAGTGCATGGCGGCGTTCGTTATTTAGCCCAAGGCAATATCGGTTTGGTGCGAGAGGCCTTGCATGAGCGCTCAGTTCTATTGCACGATGTGCCGCATTTGGCGCAACCTATCCCTTTTGTCATGCCCTCTTACCGTTGGTGGGAGACAGGGTTTTATGGCATGGGTTTGAAGCTCTACGATTTCTTAGCGGGCGCCCATGGCCTGGGGCGGACCGAATTTTTAAATTCCCAAGAAGTGATGAACCGCATGCCTGGCCTCAAGTCTCAAGGCTTGCGCGGCGGTGTGCAGTACTGGGATGGTCAATTTGACGATGCCCGTTTGGCCGTTAACTTGGCGCGTACAGCCCATCGCCAAGGTGCATTGCTGATGAACTATTGCCCTGTCACGCAGTTGCACCATGACCAAGGGCAATTGCAAGGCTTGACGTTTGTAGACCAAGAAGGCGGTCAATCTATTCGCTTGGCGACCCGCTGCATCATCAACGCCACCGGTGTATGGGTCGATCATTTGCGCCAACTCGATGCGCAAGCGCAAGGCAAACAGGTGCAAGCCATGGTGTCACC
Organism: Comamonadaceae bacterium; assembly: GCA_947455935.1. Taxonomy (GTDB): domain Bacteria; phylum Pseudomonadota; class Gammaproteobacteria; order Burkholderiales; family Burkholderiaceae_C; genus Limnohabitans. The sequence continues at coordinate 35,736 of CANGPV010000006.1, read as the reverse complement.
TAGCCAAGGCGTGCATTTGGTGGTGGACCGTGACTTTTTACCCGGTGAACATGCGCTGTTGGTGCCCAAAACCGCCGACGGGCGGGTACTGTTTGCCGTACCTTGGTTGGGCAAGGTGATCTTGGGCACCACCGACACACCGCGCCAAGACCTCCCGCGTGAACCGCAGGCGTTTGATGAAGAAGTGGATTTCATTCTGAGGGAATCGGCCCGGTATTTGGCCAAGGCGCCTAGGCGGTCTGATGTAAAAAGTGTCTGGGTGGGTCTGCGGCCGTTGGTCAAGCCCCATCATGAAGAGGGCTCCAGTACCAAAGGCCTGAGTCGTGAACATTCGGTCAGCGTGAGTCAAAGCGGCTTGATCACGGTCACGGGCGGTAAATGGACCACTTACCGCGCCATGGCACAGGACACCCTCAGCCAATGCCTGAGCAGTGGTTTGCTGCCACCTTCGCCTTGCCAGCAATCAGATACCGTTCATTTTGTGGGCGCGGACACCCGTTCATCGCACAACAAGGGCTTGTGCCAACCTCAAGGTCTTCATTTGTATGGCGACGAAGCACAGGTAGTGCAAGCCTTGCCAGGGCATGATGTGTGGTTGCTGCCTGGATTGAGCGAAGCCATGGTCAGGTTTGCCGTTCGCTATGAATATGCCCGCTGCGTGGAAGATGTGTTGGCCCGACGCAGCAGGGCCTTGTTTTTGGATGCACAAGCCAGCATGGCCGCAGCACCTGATGTGGCAACAATCCTGCAAAGCGAAGGCTGCACAAACATAAATCTTTCGGGCTACATGGCGTTAGCCGCAGCTTATTCTTTGCCTCAAAACCACAATTGAGGCCTAAGTTAGAAAAACTGTGCCATAATAGCCGGCTCTGCTTTTAAAACGGCAGACAAAGACAGACGACAGCCCCAAGCAAAAGCGCCGCGAAATGGTTCGAGGCGCGGATGACGGGCCCAAGACTGATCGGGCACAAGTGGTTGAATTTTTCGGCCATATACCCGGTACAAGTTGGGAAATGAAATGATCCAGACTGAATCCAGATTAGAAGTGGCCGACAACACTGGCGCAAAATCCGTTTTGTGTATCAAAGTGCTGGGCGGCTCTAAGCGTCGCTACGCCAGCGTAGGCGACGTCATCAAGGTGAGCATCAAAGAAGCCGCACCGCGTGGCCGCGTCAAAAAAGGCGAGGTTTACAGCGCTGTGGTGGTTCGCACCGCCAAAGGCATCCGTCGCAGCGACGGCTCTTTGGTCAAGTTCGACACCAATGCGGCTGTGTTGCTTAACGCCAAACTCGAACCCATAGGCACCCGTATCTTCGGCCCAGTCACGCGTGAACTGCGTACTGAGAAGTTCATGAAGATCGTGTCTTTGGCGCCTGAAGTACTTTAAGGACATCGACCATGAACAAGATTCGCAAAGGCGACGAGGTCATCGTCATCACAGGACGCGACAAGGGCAAGCGCGGCAAAGTGGCTGTGCGTGCTGACGATTCGCATCTCTTGATTGACGGCATCAACTTGGTGAAAAAGCACACCAAACCCAATCCCATGGCGGGTACCACTGGCGGCGTGATTGAAAAAAGCATGCCCATTCACCAGTCCAATGTCGCCATTTACAACGCCACCACCGGCAAAGCCGATCGCGTGGGCATCAAGATCAATACCGATGGCTCGAAGGTTCGCATCTTCAAGTCCAGCGGTGAAGTCATCAAGGCGGCATGAACATGGCACGACTCCAACAACACTATCGCGAAAAAGTGGTCCCCGAGTTGACCGCCAAGTTTGGTTACAAGTCGCCCATGGAAGTCCCGCGCCTGACCAAAATCACCCTCAACATGGGTGTGTCAGAAGCCGTTGCAGACAAAAAAGTCATGGACCATGCGGTCGGTGATCTGTCCAAAATTGCCGGCCAAAAACCCGTGGTGACTAAGGCGCGTAAAGCGATCGCCGGCTTCAAAATCCGCGAACAGCAAGCCATTGGTTGCATGGTCACCTTGCGTGGCGTTCGCATGTATGAATTCCTCGATCGTTTCGTCACCGTGGCTTTGCCCCGTGTGCGTGACTTCCGTGGTATCTCCGGCCGTGCTTTTGACGGTCGCGGTAATTACAACATCGGTGTGAAAGAACAAATCATCTTCCCCGAAATCGAGTACGACAAGGTTGATGCCCTGCGCGGCATGAACATCAGCATCACCACCACGGCCAAGACCGACGACGAGTGCAAAGCGCTCCTCGCCGCCTTCCGTTTCCCCTTCAAGAACTGAGGTGCCCTGTGGCTAAAGTAGCTTTGATTGAACGCGAACTCAAGCGCGACAAACTCGTCGCCAAGTACGCAAAAAAATACGCCGAATTGAAGGCCGTGGCCAATGACGCCAAGCACAGCGATGAAGAGCGTGCGGCAGCACGCTTGGGCTTGCAAAAGTTGCCCCGCAATGCCAACCCTACACGTCAGCGCAACCGTTGCGAAATCACCGGTCGCCCTCGCGGCACTTTCCGCCAGTTTGGTTTGGGTCGCGCCAAGATTCGCGAAATGGCCTTTGCAGGCAACATCCCTGGCATCACCAAGGCCAGCTGGTAAGACAGCAGGAGATATTCAATATGAGCATGAGTGACCCCATTGCCGACCTGCTGACGCGTATTCGTAATGCGCAGATGGTGGCCAAGCCGACCGTGTCGGTGCCTTCTTCCAAAGTCAAGCTGGCCATCGTCCAGGTGTTGAAAGATGAGGGCTATATCGATGGCTTTCACGTCAAAACCGAAGCCGGCAAGCACGAGTTGGAAATCGCCTTGAAATACTACGCAGGCCGTCCTGTGATTGAGCGCATCGAGCGCGTCTCTCGCCCAGGTCTGCGCGTTTACAAAGGCCACAACGCCATTCCCCAAGTCATGAATGGTTTGGGTGTGGCAATTGTCACCACGCCGCAAGGCGTGATGACCGATCGCAAAGCCCGCGCTACTGGCGTTGGCGGCGAAGTCTTGTGTTACGTGGCTTAAGGGAGAAAACAGCATGTCCCGAGTCGCAAAAATGCCAGTCGCCGTACCTCAAGGTGTGGATGTGGCCATCAACGAACAACTCATCAGCGTCAAAGGCACAGGGGGCAACCTCTCTATTGCCAACAATGTTTTGGTGAAAGTGGTGCACAGCGCCAACAACCTCAGTTTTGAGCCTGCCGACGAAAGCCGTGAAGCTAACGCCATGAGCGGTACTTTGCGTCAGTTGGTCAACAACATGGTCATTGGTGTCACCAAAGGCTTTGAGAAAAAACTCAACTTGGTCGGCGTGGGCTACAAAGCCGCAGCCCAAGGCAACAAGCTCAATTTGGCTGTGGGCTATTCCCACCCCGTTAACTTTGATATGCCTGCTGGCATCAAAGTAGAAACGCCTGTGCCCACTGAGATCATCATCAAAGGTGCAGATCGCCAACGCGTGGGCCAAATCGCTGCTGAAATTCGTGCCGTGCGCCCACCCGAGCCCTACAAAGGCAAGGGCATTCGCTACTCCGACGAAAAAATCGTCATCAAAGAAACCAAGAAGAAATAAGGAGCTGCCACATGCTAAGCAAAAAACAGCAGCGTATCCGCCGCTCCCGCCAAACCCGAATTCGCATTGCCACACAAGGCGTTGCACGCTTGACGGTCAACCGCACCAACTTGCACATTTATGCCAGCGTTATTTCTGGCGACGGCACCAAAGTGTTGGCAGCTGCCTCCACAGCCGAAGCCGATGTGCGCAAAGCCTTGGGCGCTACCGGCAAAGGCGGCAACCAAGCGGCTGCTGAAGTGGTTGGCAAACGTATCGCTGAAAAAGCCAAAGCTGCAGGCGTTGAAAAAGTGGCTTTTGACCGTGCAGGTTTTGCCTACCACGGTCGTGTCAAAACATTGGCCGATGCCGCCCGTGCGGCCGGCTTGCAGTTCTAACCCACGACGGATACACACATGGCAAAAGTTCAAGCAAAAATGCAAGACGACAGTCGTGACGACGGTCTGAAAGAAAAAATGATCGCGGTCAACCGTGTGACCAAAGTGGTCAAGGGCGGTCGCATATTGGGTTTCGCAGCACTCACCGTGGTCGGTGATGGCGATGGCCGTGTAGGCATGGGCAAAGGCAAGTCGAAAGAAGTGCCTGCTGCTGTGCAAAAGGCCATGGAAGAAGCCCGTCGCAATATGCATAAAGTGTCTTTGAAAAACGGCACCATCCATCACAACGTCACTGGCCACCACGGTGCAGCCAGTGTGCAAATGGCGCCCGCCCCTAAGGGTACCGGCATCATCGCAGGTGGCCCCATGCGTGCGGTGTTCGAAGTCATGGGCATCACCGACATCGTGGCCAAGAGCCATGGTTCATCCAACCCCTACAACATGGTTCGCGCAACTTTTGATGCGTTGATCAAATCCACCACCGCTGCAGAAGTTGCAGCCAAGCGTGGCAAGAGCGTCGAAGAACTCTTCGTCTAATCCGGAGCAACGGTATGTCTACATCTTCTTCAACGGTCAAAGTGCAATTGGTGCGCAGTCCTATCGGCACCAAAGAAACTCACCGCGCCACTGTGCGTGGTTTGGGTCTGCGCAAAATCGGCAGCACCAGCGAACTGCAAGACACCCCTGCAGTGCGCGGCATGATCAACAAGATCAGTTATCTGGTCAAAGTTCTCTAAGGTTTCGCCATGCAACTCAATGAAATCAAACCTGCAGACGGTTCTCGCAAAGACCGACGTCGTGTCGGCCGTGGCATTGGCTCTGGTCTGGGTAAAACCGCAGGTCGTGGCCACAAAGGTCAAAAATCTCGCTCGGGTGGTTACCACAAAGTAGGTTTTGAAGGCGGTCAAATGCCTTTGCAACGCCGCTTGCCTAAACGTGGTTTCAAGTCGCACAGCCTCAAATACAACGAAGAAGTCACACTCACTTCATTGCAGTTGCTCGACATCACTGACATTGATGTGTTGGCGCTCAAAACCGCTGGATTGGTCAGCCAAATGGCCAAAGTGGTCAAAGTCATCAAGACAGGTGAAATTTCTCGTGCCGTCAAATTGAACGGCGTGGGTGCCACTGCTGGCGCCAAAGCAGCCATCGAAGCCGCTGGCGGTTCAGTAGCCTAAAACTAAAAGTACAGACACAACGTGGTTACCAGCGCCTTGCCCAAAACAGATAAGTTCGCCGACTTGCGTCGCCGGCTTGTCTTTTTGCTGCTCGCGCTCGTTGTGTACCGCATCGGCACACATATCCCTGTGCCTGGCATCAACCCTGATCAACTCACCCAGTTGTTCAAAGGTCAGCAAGGCGGCATCCTGAGTCTGTTCAATATGTTCTCGGGCGGCGCTTTGTCGCGTTTCAGTATTTTTGCCTTGGGCATCATGCCCTACATCTCCGCTTCCATCATCATGCAACTCATGTCGTATGTGGTGCCCAGTATGGAAGCGCTGAAAAAAGAAGGCGAAGCAGGGCGTCGCAAGATTACCCAATACACACGCTACGGCACCTTAGGTTTGGCCATTTTCCAATCCATGGGTATTGCCTTGGCCCTAGAGTCTTCTGCGGGTTTAGTGAATGCGCCGGGCTTTGTTTTTCGCATGACCGCCATGGTGTCATTGACAGCAGGCACTATGTTTTTGATGTGGCTGGGTGAGCAAATCACCGAGCGTGGTTTGGGTAATGGCATCTCCATCATCATCTTCTCCGGCATTGCAGCAGGTTTGCCCAACTCCATTGGTGGACTGCTTGAATTGGTTCGCACCGGCGCCATGAGCATCATCGTCGCGCTCTTCATCGTTATCTTGGTCGCTTTGGTCACTTACTTTGTGGTGTTTGTTGAGCGTGGCCAGCGCAAAATTTTGGTTAACTATGCACGCCGTCAAGTCGGCAACAAGGTCTATGGCGGTCAGTCATCCCACCTGCCCTTGAAGCTCAACATGGCTGGTGTCATCCCCCCCATTTTTGCGTCATCCATTATTTTGTTGCCCTCTACCGTGGTGAGCTGGTTCAGCAAAGGTGAGAGCATGAACTGGCTCAAAGACATCTCAGCTGCTTTGTCGCCCGGTCAGCCCATCTACGTCATGCTCTATGCCGTGGCCATTGTGTTTTTCTGCTTCTTCTACACCGCCTTGGTGTTCAACAGCCGCGAAACCGCAGACAACCTGAAAAAGAGCGGTGGCTTCATCCCCGGCATTCGCCCTGGTGACCAAACCGCACGCTTTATTGACAAAATTTTGCTGCGCCTGACATTTGCAGGTGCCATCTACATCACCTTTGTGTGTTTGTTGCCCGAATTTCTCATCCTCAAGTACAACGTGCCTTTCTACTTTGGCGGCACATCGTTGCTGATCATCGTGGTGGTCACCATGGACTTCATGGCCCAAGTGCAGAACTACCTCATGAGTCAGCAGTACGAATCGCTGCTTAAAAAGGCCAACTTCAAGATGGCACCAGGTGGCTGATTGGGCGCATGGCAAAGGACGATGTCATCCAGATGCAAGGAGAGGTTGTTGAAAACCTCCCCAATGCCACTTTCCGGGTCAAACTGGAAAACGGTCATGTGGTGCTCGGACACATCTCCGGCAAGATGCGGATGCACTACATCCGAATCCTGCCAGGGGACAAGGTAACGGTTGAGATGACGCCCTACGATTTGAGTCGGGCAAGAATTGTGTTCAGGGCCAAGTGAGGCGTTGAACACGCAGAGTTAGCAAGGAATACGCAAAGGCGTGTTTCAGGATTTTTTGGAGAATGAAATGAAAGTTTCGGCTTCGGTCAAAACAATTTGCCGTAATTGCAAAATCATCCGCCGCAAGGGCGTGGTGCGTGTCATCTGTACAGACCCGCGTCACAAACAGCGTCAAGGCTGATCTTTCACCGCATTAAAGAGGTCACAACATGGCACGTATCGCTGGTATCAACATCCCACCGCACAAGCACACCGAAATCGGTTTGACATCGATTTTTGGTATTGGTCGCACCCGCGCTCGCAAAATTTGCGAAGCCACCGGTATTGCGTACAGCAAAAAAATCAAAGATTTGACCGACGCTGATTTGGAAAAAATCCGCGATCAAATCGCTCTGTTCACCATCGAAGGCGACTTGCGCCGTGAGACCACCATGAACATCAAGCGTTTGATGGACATCGGTTGCTATCGCGGTTTCCGCCATCGCCGTGGTTTGCCCATGCGTGGTCAACGCACACGTACCAATGCACGCACACGCAAAGGCCCCCGTAAGGCGGCTCAATCGCTGAAGAAATAAAGAGGGATAACCCATGGCAAAAGCACCCGTCAACTCAGCCGCACAACGTGTGCGCAAGAAGGTCCGCAAAAACGTTGCGGATGGTATTGCGCATGTGCATGCTTCATTCAACAACACCATCATCACCATCACCGACCGCCAAGGCAATGCTTTGTCATGGGCTTCGTCGGGTGGTCAAGGTTTCAAGGGTTCACGCAAATCCACTCCTTTTGCCGCGCAGGTGGCCTCAGAAGTGGCTGGACGTGCAGCCATGGAGCAGGGCATCAAGAACCTCGACGTCGAAATCAAAGGACCTGGCCCTGGCCGTGAGTCTTCAGTTCGCGCGTTAGCCGCCCTGGGCATTCGCATCAATTCCATCTCTGATGTGACGCCGGTTCCTCACAACGGATGCCGTCCGCAAAAGCGCCGTCGCATCTGATTTTTCACCAAGCCCACCGCCGCGGGTGATACACCCACGGCTCCCCGCACTTGCTGCGGGCAGTTGACAAAAAGGAAGTTCAAGTGGCACGTTACTTAGGCCCCAAGGCCAAACTCTCTCGCCGTGAAGGCACCGATTTGTTCCTGAAGAGCGCGCGTCGCTCCATCAGTGACAAAGCGAAATTCGACAGCAAACCCGGCCAACATGGCCGCACCTCCGGTCAGCGCATGTCTGACTTCGGTTTGCAGTTGCGTGAAAAACAAAAAGTCAAGCGCATGTACGGTGTGTTGGAGCGTCAGTTCCGCCGCTACTTTGCCATGGCCGACCAACAAAAAGGCAATACCGGTAACAACCTGTTGTCTTTGTTGGAATCGCGCTTGGACAACGTGGTCTACCGCATGGGCTTTGGTTCTACCCGCGCTGAAGCACGCCAATTGGTGTCGCACAAAGCCATCACCGTCAACGGCCATCAAGTCAATATCCCTTCCTATTTGGTGAAGTCGGGTGACGTGGTGAGCGTGCGTGAAAAATCAAAAAAACAAGGTCGTGTCTTGGAAGCTTTGCAATTGGCTACCCAAGTCGGCATACCTGCTTGGGTCGACGTCAATGTCGACAAAGCTGAAGGCATCTTCAAGAAGACGCCTGACCGTGACGAATTTGCTGCTGACATCAACGAATCGCTGATCGTCGAGTTGTATTCGCGTTAAACAGGGCTTGTTGGCCCTTTGAATCCGTCGCCCTGTGCATTTGTGCAGGGGTCATCATCTAGCCTTACCGGTGTAACGAACCGGGGGTATTGAGAGGAAAAACGAATGCAAACCAATCTCCTGAAGCCCAAAGCCATCCAAGTAGAACAACTCGGTCACAACCGAGCCAAGGTGACGCTCGAGCCTTTCGAGCGTGGCTATGGCCACACCTTGGGCAACGCATTGCGTCGTGTCTTGTTGTCATCCATGGTCGGCTACGCCGTCACCGATGTCACCATCGCTGGCGTGTTGCACGAATACTCTTCCATTGACGGCGTGCAAGAAGACGTGGTCAATATTTTGTTGAACCTCAAAGGCGTGGTCTTCAAACTGCACAACCGTGACGAAGTCACCCTCAGCTTGCGCAAAGAAGGCGAAGGCCAAGTTACTGCCGCTGATATCCAAACCCCCCACGATGTCGAGATCATCAACCCTGAGCATGTGATTGCCAATTTGTCGCAAGGCGGCAAGATTGACATCCAACTCAAGGTTGAAAAAGGCCGTGGTTATGTGCCAGGCAGCATGCGTCGCCATGCTGATGAAGTGAACAAATCTATTGGTCGCATTGTGTTGGATGCGTCGTTCTCGCCTGTTAAGCGCGTGAGCTACAGCGTTGAAAACGCACGTGTCGAACAACGCACTGACTTGGACCGCTTGGTGGTCGAAATCGAAACCAACGGCGCCATCAATGCCGAAGATGCAGTTCGCTCATCGGCCAAAATTTTGGTGGAACAGCTCGCTGTGTTTGCGCAACTCGAAGGCAATGAATTGGCAGCTTTTGATTCACCCGCACCCCGTAGCGCTCAGCAGTTTGACCCCATTCTGTTGCGCCCTGTGGATGAGTTGGAACTCACTGTTCGTTCGGCCAACTGCCTCAAAGCAGAAAACATTTTCTACATTGGCGACCTCATTCAGCGCTCAGAAAACGAGTTGCTCAAGACGCCTAACTTGGGCCGTAAATCGCTCAATGAAATCAAAGAAGTGTTGGCCTCACGTGGCTTGACCTTGGGCATGAAGCTCGAGAGCTGGCCACCTGCAGGCTTGGAAGCCAAACGAATTTAATAACAACAAGTGCTGACCCCAGTCAGCCACTCCCCTGGCCGTACCTGATACGGCGGCCGGCAAAACAAGTGAAGATGTAAAAAAAGGAAACACCATGCGTCACGGACACGGACTACGCAAACTCAATCGAACCAGCTCACACCGACTGGCGATGTTGCAAAACATGATGAACTCGCTCATCGAGCATGAAGTCATCAAAACCACCTTACCCAAAGCCAAAGAACTGCGTCGCGTCATTGAACCGATGCTCACCTTGGGCAAAGAGCCTTCACTGGCGAACAAACGTTTGGCTTTCAACCGTTTGCGCAACCGCGACAACGTGGTGAAGTTGTTCGCTGAACTCGGCCCCCGTTACAAAACACGTCCTGGTGGCTACACCCGTATTTTGAAAATGGGTTACCGCGTGGGTGACAATGCGCCCATGGCTTTGGTTGAGTTGGTTGATCGTCCCGACATCGCTGAAACAACCCCCGCTGTAGCTGAATAACAGCTACAATCTCCTCACACGACGCGCGATGGAGCAGCCTGGTAGCTCGTTGGGCTCATAACCCAAAGGTCGCAAGTTCAAATCTTGCTCGCGCAACCAAACACACAACGCCCACTTTTCAGTGGGCGTTTTGCATTCGACAGCGCAGGTAGGTATTGAATTTAAACCAAGAACTCGAACGTGCCTTGGGTCAAGCACAACGCATTGAATTACAGACCGATGCAGGCTCACAGGTGTGGCATGTGTGGAACGAAGCTGCCGATAACCCCTTGGTGCTGTTACACGGTGGCAGCGGCAGTTGGAACCATTGGGTGCGCAATGTCTTGCCCTTGAGCCAAACACGCGCTGTGTGGGCCTTAGATACACCTGGCCTAGGTGACTCCGCATTACCCCAAGGGGCCGAGGATGCCGATGATTTAGCGCATCCATTAGCGCTGGGCCTGCAAGCTTTGTTTCAAGGCAAAGCTGTGGACGTGGTGGGGTTCTCCTTCGGCGGTTTGATGTCAGGGTTTTTGGCCGCACAACAACCTGCATTGATACAGCGCATGGTGTTGGTGGGCGTGCCAGGACTGGGCTTGTCCAACAACATCCCCAATATGCGCGGTTTTAAAGTGGGCATGACGAGCGAAGAGCGCATGGCCGTACACCGCAACAATTTGTTGGCCATCATGATTCATGATGAGGACAACATCACGCCAGACCTGCTGGCCATGCAAGAACACAATGTGCTGCGTGACCGCTTGCGCAGAAGACGCATTGCCCGAAGCGATGTTTTGTTGGCCTTGCAAAAAGATTGGCGCTGTCCGGTGTCAGGCATTTGGGGCGAGCAAGACGCCTTGTACCAAGGTTCCTTGCATTTGCTGCCCGATTTGCTGAGCGCGTGTGATCTCCAGCAATTCCATGTCATTCAAAACGCAGGTCACTGGGTACAGTTTGAAGCGGCGCACACCTTCAATGAAACGCTCTTGCAGTGCCTGCCCTTGGCTTAAGCGCACAATGGCAAGATGCTTTACAAATTTAAATCCAAAGCCGCCGGCGACCTGATTCTTTTAGAGCCGCAAGGCAGACAGTTTTTGCAACTGATCGGCAAAGCTGTTGAGCCCAAGGGCATCATCGAGCCAGCGCATATGGCCGCCGCTATTTCAGCCTTGCAAGAAGCTGTGAAGGCGCAGGAAGCAGCGCAGGCACAAGCCATCGCCCAAGCCAAGGCCCAAGGCCATGCGCCCCCCAGCTTTGAAGCCATCAGCTTGCGGCAACGAAGTAAACCCATCATTGACATGCTTGAGCGTTGCCTCAAAGCAGGTCAGCCTATCATGTGGGGCGTGTAGGTGAGTCACCCCTACCAAGCGCTCACGCCCTCGGTGGTGTTGGATGCATTAAGTGGCTTGGGTCTGCCGGTGGACGGGCGCTTGAGCGCTCTGAGCTCTTACGAAAACCGTGTCTACCAAGTTCATTTGGATGATGACAGCACGGTGGTGGCCAAGTTTTACCGTCCCCAGCGTTGGAGTGAAGCGCAGATTCGTGAGGAACACGTTTTCACTGCAGAGTTGATGGCCGAGGACATTCCGGTGGTGGGGCCGCTCATACTCAAAGGGATGAGCTTGCATGAAGCACGAATCACCCATGACGGAGAGGACGGGCAGTTTTGGTTCAGTGTCAGCCCTTGCCGTGGTGGACGTTCTCCTGAATTGGACGACCCCGAGGTGCTGATGTGGATTGGCCGCTTGATGGCGCGGATGCACTTGGTGGGCGAGCGAAGCGCGTTCACACACAGACCTGCGCTGAACATCCATACCTTTGGCGAGGCTTCGCGTGAATTGTTGATGAGCAACCGTTGGGTAGCGCCTGAAGTGGCACAGCAGTGGTTAGGTTTGTGTAACCAAGCTCTTGAGATGGTGCAAGCGCGTATGCCAGAGCAGATCAAGATACTACGTCTGCATGGCGACTGTCACCCCGGCAATATTTTGTGGACGCCTGAAGGTATGCCAGAAGCGGGGCCGCATTTCGTGGACCTTGACGATGCCCGTATGGGGCCCGCAGTGCAAGACCTGTGGATGCTGTTGCATGGCGATGAGTTAGAGCGTCGTCAAAAAATAGCCATTGTTTTAGAAGGCTATGAAGCCATGCGAGCGTTTGACCGACAAGAGTTGCAGTGGATTGAGCCGCTGCGCACCTTGCGCATCGTTCACTACAGCGCATGGTTGGCCAGCCGCCAAGACGACCCGGCCTTTCCCATGCACTTTCCGTGGTTTGGCACCGCCGACTATTGGCGGGGGCAGTGCGACACGCTCAGAGAGCAAATTGAGTTGATGGCTTAAACCAACAAAGCATTCACCCGTTTCACATAAGCCGCCGGGTCTTCGGGCATGCCGCCTTCGGCCAGCAGGGCTTGGTCAAACACGATGTGCGCCAAATCGTGGAAATGGATTTGACCGTCAGGCGTGTCGAGCTTTTTCACCAGCGGGTGCTCGGGGTTCACTTCCAAAATCGGCTTGCTCTCGGGCGCGCTTTGGCCGGCTTGCTTCAACATGCGGGCCAGTTGCAGCGACATGCCGTCGTCCTTCACCACCAAGCAAGCGGGTGAATCCACCAAGCGCGAGGTGACGCGCACGTCTTCGGCCTTGTCTTTCAAAGCCTCTTTGAGTTTGGCCAGCAGTGGCTTGAAGGTTTCGGCGGCTTCTTCGGCGGCTTTCTTTTCTTCTTCGTCTTGCAGCTTGCCCAAGTCGAACGCGCCCTTGGCCACGCTTTGCAGCGGCGTGCCGTCAAACTCGTTCAAAAAGCCCAGCGCCCATTCGTCCACGCGGTCGCTCATCAGCAGCACTTCAATGCCCTTTTTGCGGAACACTTCCAGTTGCGGGCTGTTCTTGGCCGCGGCCAAGCTGTCGGCGGTGATGTAGAAGATGGCCTCTTGGCCTTCCTTCATGCGGGCCTTGTAGTCGGCAAAGCCCACGCTCACCGTGTCGGTGGTGGAGCTGGCAAAGCGCAGCAGCTTGGCGATCTTGTCTTTGTTGGCAAAGTCTTCGCCCAAGCCTTCTTTCAAGACCGCGCCAAAGTCGGCGTAAAACTTGGTGAACTTGCCCGCGTCTTTTTTGTCCTCGTCGCTGGCGTCCGCAGCGGGTGCGTCGTGTTTGGCCAAGTCTTCCAACATGGACAGCACGCGGCGGGTGTTGCCCTCGCGGATGGCTTTCACATCGCGGCTTTCTTGCAGCAACTCACGGCTCACGTTCAGGGGCAAATCGGCGGAGTCGACCACGCCCTTGACAAAACGCAAATAGGTGGGCAGCAAGGCCTCGGCGTCGTCCATGATGAACACGCGTTTCACATACAGCTTGATGCCGCCTTTTTTATCGCGGTTCCACAAATCAAACGGCGCTTTGCTGGGCAGATACAGCAGTTGGGTGTATTCGGTGCTGCCTTCCACTTTGTTGTGGCTCCAGGCCAGCGGCGGCTCAAAGTCGTGGCTGATGGCTTTGTAAAACTCGGCGTGTTGTTCTTCTGTGATGTCTTTCTTCGGGCGGGTCCACAGGGCCGAGGCTTTGTTGATGGTTTCCCACTCGTCGGTCACCACCATCTCGCCGGGTTGGTCGTTTTCGCCTTCTTTCCATTCCTCTTTGCGCATCAGGATGGGCAAGGCGATGTGGTCAGAGTATTTGTTGATGATGGACTTGAGCTTCCAGTTGCTCAGGTACTCGTCGGCGTCGTCGCGCAGGTGCAAGATGATGTGCGTGCCGCGTTGGTCTTGGGCGATGGTTTGCACCTCAAAGTCGCCGCTGCCGCCACTGGTCCAGCGCACGCCCTCGGCGGGGGTGGCACCGGCGCGGCGGGTTTCCACCACGATCTTGTCGGCCACGATGAAGCCCGAATAAAAGCCCACGCCAAACTGGCCAATGAGCGAGCCTTGGTCTTTGGCGTCGCTTTGCTGGTCGCTACTGAGCTTGCTCATGAAGTCGCGGGTGCCGCTCTTGGCAATCGTGCCCAGGTGGTCAATCGCCTCTTGCTCGCTCATGCCAATGCCGTTGTCGCTGATGGTCAGCGTCTTGGCTTTCTTGTCAAACGCCACGCGGATCTCCAGTGTGGGTGTGTCCTCAAACAAAGCGGCGTTGTTGAGTGCTTCATAGCGCAGCTTGTCGCAAGCGTCAGACGCGTTGGAGATCAGCTCGCGCAGAAAAATTTCTTTGTTGGAGTACAGCGAGTGGGTGACCAAGTGCAGCAGTTGGGCCACTTCGGCTTGGAAGGCGTGTTTTTGGGTGCTCATGGGGTTTGCAAAAGAAGAAGTGAAATCAAGAAAAAGCGCCAGACCGAGCTGACGCAACATGAATTGTCATATAGGGGTTTGGGGTGGAGTTTTCAAGAGGCCTAAAACACCTCTCCCGCCGCCAAATACCGCCACTGGCCCACCGGCAGTTGACCCAGCTTGACGCGGCCGATGCGCACCCGCTTCAAGCCCACGACGGTCAGGCCCACCAGCTCGCACATGCGCCGGATTTGCCGCTTTTTGCCCTCTTTCAAGACAAACCTCAGTTGTTCCGGGTTTTGCCAGTCGACCTTGGCGGGTTTGAGTGCTTGGCCGTCCAGCGCCAAGCCGTGGCACAGCCGGGCCAGTTGTTCTGGGGGAAACAAAGCCTGCACATCGGTTTGCACCTCGCCTGCGGGCAAGCGCCCATATTGCACCCGCACCAAATACTCTTTCTCCACGTCGGAATTCTCGCCAATCAACTGCCGCGCCACGCGCCCGTCTTGGGTGAGCACAAGCAAACCCACCGAGTCGATGTCCAAGCGGCCAGCGGGGGCCAAGCCCATGCGTTGGCGCGGCACAAAGCGGGTGGGTGAGCGGTCGTCGCGCCAGCGGTTGCCGGCCTCGATCAGGTTGATGGCAGGGGTGTGGCCGTCTTCGGCTTGGCCGCTGACAAAGCCCATGGGTTTGTGCAAGATGATGGTGACTTGTTTGTCTTGCTGGCCGCGCGCGAGTTTGTCCACCTCGATGCGGTCCAAGGGGCTGACCGGTTTGCCCAGCACCGCCACCTCGCCATTCACCTTCACCCAGCCCTTGGCGATCCAGTCGTCGGCCTCGCGGCGCGAGCACAGGCCGAGTTCGGCCATGCGTTTGTTCAGTCGGGTGAGGGTGTCGTTCATGGGGTGTCGAGTGTATGGCTGCGCAAGGCGGTGAGGTTGAGCACACGAACACCGCCGTAGGTCACTTTGATCCAACCCTCTGCCACCAAGCGCTGCAAAGCCACATTCACCCGTTGGCGTGACAAACCCACCAAATACGCCAACTCTTGCTGGGTGATCTGCAGCACTTCGCCGACACCTGGGAACAGCACGGGGTTGAACAGTGCTGCCAAGCTGCGGGCCACGCGGCTGTCGGGGTTGGTCATGCGGTCAATTTCTCGCGCGGCAATGAATTGACCCAAACGCTCGTTGAGCTGATTCATGACAAAGCGGTTAAAGCCAATGGATTGCTCTAGCAATCGGTGAAAGCTGTCAATGGGCAGACCAGCCACGACGCTGGGGCGCAGCGCTTGCACGTTGTAACGGTAAGGTTCGCGCTTGAGGGCGGTGCCCTCGCCAAACCAGCCTCCCGCTGACAAACCTGCGTAGGTGAAGCTATCGCCTTGTATGTTGTCGGCGCTCATTTTCAGCAAACCTTGCACCACGCCAAACCAATAGGTGGGAGCCCTGCCAAAGCGACACACCATGTCGCCTGTCAAGGCGTCGCCCACCACAATTTGATCTTTGACCCAGCTTTGCTCCGCCTCATCCAGCAGCTGCAGCCAAGGAATGTTGGTCAGCTCGGTGGTGGTGGGTGGGCGTCTGCGTTGGTGAAGGGTGAGATCGTTAGACATAGGGTCTTCCCTGAATTGTCGTCGCCAAGACAAAAAAGCGTCAAAGTCCCCCCTAATATACGCTCCCTGTTATGGACACAACCTTTCCCCACTTGTTGCTTGCACATGCGGCTCGACGGCCTGCGGCCACGGCTTTGCGTGAAAAGGAATATGGCATTTGGCAAAGCCTGTCGTGGTCGGCTTTGGCAGAAATGGTGAAAACTTTGGCCTGTGGATTGCACCAAGCAGGGTTGCAACGTGGCGAACATGTGATCGTGGTGGGCGCCAACCGTCCACGTTTGTACGCCAGCATGTTGGCAGCGCAAAGCTTGGGCGCGATTCCTGTGCCGCTTTACCAAGACGCGGTCGCCACTGAATATGTGTTCCCCATCAACAATGCCGAGGTACGTTTTGCGGTGGTGGAAAACCAAGAGCAGGTGGATAAATTGCTGGAAATTCGCCCCGACTGTGCAGGGCTGGCGCATATTTATTTTGACGACCCCCGAGGCTTGCGTAACTACCAGCAAACCGGCTTAGCCAGTTTGGCCGACTTGCAGCAGCATGGCGAGCAGTTTGCCAAGCAACACCCTGCATTTTTTGAACAAGCCGTGGCAAGCAACCAAGCTGACGATGTGGCCGCCATGTTTTTCACTTCCGGCACCACCGGCAACCCCAAGGGTGTGGTGCATACCCATCGCACATTGCTAGACCGCGCCAAAGCCGGTGCCGACTTTGACCATTTGGATGAGCATGAAGAAGTTTTGGCCTATATGCCGCCCGCTTGGATTGGGCAAAACATCTTCAGCTATGCGCAATGGTTGTGCTGTGGCTATGTGGTGAATTGCCCCGAGTCCTCGGCCACCGTCACTATCGATTTGAAAGAAATTGGGCCCACCTATTATTTTGCGCCACCGCGTGTGTTCGAGGCCATGCTCACCAGCGTGATGATCCGCATGGAAGATGCAAGCGCACCCAAGCGCGCCATGTTTGCCTACTTCATGGACATTGCCAAACGCTATGGGCCTGCCCGCATGGACGGGCAGTCCATAGGCTTGTTAGGCAGTTTGTTGTATGGCTTGGGCAATCTGTTGGTCTATGGGCCGCTGCGCAACAACCTCGGTTTTTCGCGTGTGCGTGTGGCCTATACGGCGGGTGAAGCGATCGGTCCTGATTTGTTCAATTTTTTCCGCGCCATCGGCATCAACTTGAAGCAACTGTATGGCTCGACCGAGACGGCAGTGTTTGTGTGTTTACAGCCTGACCATGAGGCCCGCTCCGATACCGTGGGCATTCCCTGTGCAGGGGTAGAAATCAAAGTCTCCGAGCAGGGCGAGGTGTTGGTGAAGTCTGCCGGCTTGCTCAAAGGCTATTACAAAAACCCCGAAGCCACGGCGGAGGTGTTGACGGCAGATGGCTGGTACCACACCAATGATGCGGGCTTTATCGACAGCCATGGGCATTTGAAAATCATTGACCGCGTCAAAGACGTGGGGCGCTTGCAAGGTGGCGCCAACGACGGCGCTATGTTTGCGCCCAAATATGTCGAAAACAAGCTGAAGTTTTTCCCTCACATCAAAGAGGTGGTGGCTTATGGCGATGGCCGCGACAAAGTGTGTGTCATGCTCAACATCGACTTTGAAGCGGTGGGCAATTGGGCCGAGCGACGCAACCTGTCCTATGCGGGCTATACCGATTTGGCGCAAAAAACCGAGGTCTACCAACTCATGCTGGAGTGCGTGGAAAAGGTCAATGCCGATTTGGCCGCAGACACCATGCTGGCTGGCAGCCAGATCAGCCGCTTCTTGGTGCTGCACAAAGAACTGGACGCTGATGATGGCGAACTCACCCGCACCAACAAGGTTCGGCGTGGGTATATCGCAGAGAAATACGCCGTCTTGGTCGATGCTTTGTACCAAGGTTTGGCAGAGCAGTTCATTGAAACCGCGGTCAAGTTTGAAGATGGCCGAACAGGCAGTGTCAGCGCCACGCTGCGTTTGAGTGACGCCAAACTGTTTGCGCCTGTGGAGCGTGCCGCATGAGCAAGACCATTGGCGATGTGATATTGGATGTGAGCAACATTTCGCTGAGCTTTGGTGGTGTCAAAGCGTTGTCAGACATCAGCTTCAATGTGCGCGAGCATGAAATCCGCGCCATCATCGGCCCCAATGGCGCGGGCAAATCATCCATGCTCAATTGCATCAACGGCGTGTACACACCCCAGCAAGGCAACATCACATTCCGCGGTCAAACCTTCAGCCACATGGACTCGCACCAAGTCGCGGTCATGGGCGTGGCGCGTACCTTTCAGAACCTCGCTTTGTTCAAAGGCATGAGCGTGCTGGACAACATCATGACGGGTCGCAATCTGCGCATGAAAAGCAATCTGCTGCTGCAAGCGCTGCGTTGGGGACCGGCTGAGCGTGAAGAAATGGTCCACCGCAGAAAAGTCGAAGAAATCATCGACTTTCTGGAAATTCAGCCTTATCGCAAAACCCCGGTGGGGCAGCTGCCTTATGGTTTGCAAAAACGTGTGGACTTGGGTCGTGCGTTGGCGCTAGAGCCCCAGGTGCTACTGCTGGACGAACCCATGGCTGGGATGAATGTGGAAGAAAAGCAAGACATGTGTCGCTTCATCTTGGATGTGAACGACGAGTTTGGCACCACCGTGGTGTTGATTGAGCACGACATGGGTGTGGTGATGGATATTTCCGACCGTGTGGTGGTGCTGGACTACGGCAAAAAAATTGGGGACGGTACGCCCGATGAGGTGCGCCGTAACCCCGAGGTGATCAGCGCCTATTTAGGTACGGGGCATTAACACCATGGCATTCTTTCTTGAAACTTTGTTGGGCGGCCTGATGGCGGGCATGTTGTATTCGCTGGTCGCTTTGGGCTTTGTGCTCATTTACAAAGCCTCGGGCGTGTTCAATTTTGCCCAAGGTGCGATGGTGTTGTTTGCGGCCTTGGCCATGGCGCGGTTTGCCGAATGGTTGCCTGTGCTAACGGGTTTGACGCAGCCGATTTTGGTGAACCTGATGGCGTTTGTGTTGGCGGGCGGCGTGATGTTCATCGTTGCTTGGTTGATTGAGCGACTGGTGTTGCGCCGACTGGTTAACCAAGAGGGCACCACCTTGCTGATGGCCACCTTGGGCATTGCGTACTTCTTGGAAGGTCTTGGCCAATCAATTTTTGGCAATGACATTTACAAGATCGACATCGGTATGCCCAAAGACCCCGTCATGGCATTTGAGAATGTGTTCCAAGGCGGCTTGTTGATCAACCAAGAAGATTTGATTGCGGCACTCATCGCCGCTTTGTTGGTGGCTTTGCTGTCGGTGTTTTTCCAAAAAACTGCCACGGGCAGAGCCCTGCGGGCAGTAGCCGACGACCACCAAGCCGCGCAATCCATCGGTATTCCTTTGAACCGCATTTGGGTCATTGTGTGGTGCGTGGCTGGTGTGGTGGCCTTGGTGGCTGGCATGATTTGGGGCAGCAAATTAGGGGTGCAGTTTTCATTGGCTACCATTGCTTTGCGTGCCTTGCCCGTGGTGATTTTGGGCGGCCTCACCTCGGTGCCAGGCGCCATCATGGGCGGCCTCATCATCGGTGTGGGCGAGAAACTCTCCGAAGTGTTTTTAGGCCCCTATGTCGGTGGAGGTATTGAAATTTGGTTCGCCTACGTATTGGCCTTGCTGTTCTTGTTGGTGCGCCCTCAGGGTCTCTTTGGCGAAAAGATCATTGACCGTGTATGAAATACGCGGTCAATGATCTTTCAACGC
This sequence comes from Comamonadaceae bacterium, assembly GCA_947455935.1. GTDB lineage: Bacteria > Pseudomonadota > Gammaproteobacteria > Burkholderiales > Burkholderiaceae_C > Limnohabitans. Next base: position 16,189 of record CANGPV010000006.1, on the reverse strand, counting down.
AGACTAACTTTGCTTGAGCAAAGTTAAGCGAAGCGGGTCGGAGTTAAAAAAATTGAAAGTAAATTAAGAGAAACATGTTCTACAGAGAAAACGGTCAATTCAAAACCACCTACCGAGAAGACCAACAAATCTTCCCGATTGCGCAAGACCGTGTGTTCGTGGGCTTGTTGCTGTTGGTGGCATTTGTGGCGGTGCCTTTGTTCACCTCTGACTATATGTTTCGCGCCATTCTTATTCCCTTTGTCATCATGGCGATGGCGGCCTTGGGCGTGAATATTTTGGTGGGCTATTGCGGCCAAATTTCATTGGGCTCAGGTGCATTCATGGCCGTGGGTGCATATGGCGCTTACAACTTCTTTGCCCGTGTGCCTGATATGCCTTTGGTTCCTGCCTTGTTGTTGGGTGGTCTGTGTGCCACCGCGTTTGGCGTGTTGTTTGGCTTGCCCAGTTTGCGGGTGCGAGGACTGTATTTGGCAGTCGCGACCTTGGCCGCGCAGTTTTTTGCGGATTGGATGTTTTTGCGGGTGAAGTGGTTCACCTTGGATACACCCTCGGGCTCTGTTTCTGTGTCTAATCTTCAGGTGTTTGGCTATGCGCTAGACACAGACGTCAGCAAATATTTATTTTGTGTCACCTTGTTGGTGGTGATTGCATTGCTTGCTAAAAACTTGGTACGTGGTGCCATTGGCCGTGAGTGGATGGCCATACGCGACATGGATGTGGCGGCCGCGGTGATTGGCATTCGTCCCATGTACGCCAAGCTCTCGGCCTTTGCTGTCAGTTCGTTCATCATTGGCGTGGCCGGCGGTTTGTGGGCCTTTGTGTATTTAGGCGCTTGGGAGCCAGGGGCTTTCTCGGTGGACCTGTCGTTCAAACTGTTGTTCATGGTCATCATTGGCGGCATGGGTTCTATTTTGGGTGGATTTTTGGGTGCAGCCTTTATCGTGACCTTGCCTATCTTTTTGAACCAGTTCTTGCCCATGCTGGCAGGTGCGGCGGGTTTTGAGATTTCCACCACCGTGGTCTCACATGCCGAGTTGATGATTTTTGGTGCTTTGATTGTGTGGTTTTTGATTGTGGAGCCCCACGGCTTGGCCAAGCTGTGGTCCATTGGTAAACAAAAAATGCGTGTGTGGCCATTCCCTTATTGAAATGCAATTTTGAAGGAGACGATGATGAAAACAAGCAAGCTCTTACTCCCCGCACTTCTTGCGGCCTTGGCTTTGTCTGCTGCCACAACCGTGTTAGCGCAATCCAAAGAACAATTTGTGCCTGTGCTGTCTTACCGCACGGGCCCTTACGGTCCTAACGGCACACCTTGGGCTAATGGCTTTGTCGATTACTTGAAATTGGTCAACGCCAAAGGTGGCATCAACGGCGTGAAAATTTCGTTTGAAGAATGCGAAACCGGCTATGACACCGCGCGTAGTGTGGAGTGTTACGAACGCCTGAAAAGCAAGAGCCCCAGCTTTGTGCAATCCATGTCCACGGGTGCCACTTTTGCCATCACTGAAAAAGCACCTGGCGACAAAATTCCCGTGGTCACGGTCGGCTATGGCCGCAGTGAAAGTTCTGACGGTGCAGTTTTCAAATGGAACTTTCCCATCGCTGGAACGTACTGGGTAGCTGCTGACACGATTTTGCAAGCCATTGCCAAAAAAGAAGGTGGTTGGGACAATTTGAAAGGTAAAAAAATTGCCTTGGTCTACCACGACAGCCCGTTTGGCAAAGAACCTATTCCCTTGATGCAAGAGCGCAGTCGCAACAACGGCTTTGAGTTGCAACTCTTGCCTGTGACTGCACCTGGCGTTGAACAAAAAGCCACGTGGTTGCAAGTGCGCCAAGCACGTCCTGACTATGTGGTGCTGTGGGGTTGGGGTGTGATGAACTCCACCGCTATCAAAGAGGCCCAAGCCACGGGCTACCCCAGAGAAAAAATGTATGGCGTGTGGTGGGCTGGTGCAGAGCCTGATGTGAAAGACGTGGCCGAAGGTGCCAAGGGCTATAACGCCGTGACCATGCAGCATGGCGCAGAACCCGATTCAGCCATCGTCAAATCCATTCTGAGCCAAGTGCATGACAAAGGCCAAGGCACAGGACCCAAAGAAGAAGTGGGTCAGGTGTTGTACATGCGGGGTGCTATGAGCGCCATGATCGGCATTGAGGGTATTCGCTCCGCGCAAGAGCGTTTTGGCAAAGGCAAGGTCATGACCGGCGAACAAGTGCGTTGGGGTTTAGAGAACCTTAACCTCACGCAAGCCAAATTGGATGCCTTGGGCTTCAAAGGTGTGATGCGCCCCATCAGCACCTCATGCATGGACCACATGGGTGCGGCTTGGACGCGTATTCATACGTGGGACGGCAAGAAATGGGTCTTCACCTCAGATTGGTTGCAAGCGGACGAACAAATTCTGAAACCCTTGGTCAAAGCCACGGCTGATAAATATGCGACCGACAAAAAGCTTGTCCGTCGCACCGGTCAAGACTGTCAGTCTTGATGTTGTAAATCCTTTTTGGAAGCTGTCATGAGTTCGCCACCAGTCGTCTTGAGCGTCAACGGTATTGAGGTGATTTACAACCACGTCATTCTGGTGCTCAAAGGCGTGTCATTGCAAGTGCCAGAGCGCGGCATTGTTGCGCTCTTGGGGGGTAATGGCGCTGGCAAAACCACCACGCTGCGCGCTATCTCCAACTTGCTGCAAGGCGAGCGTGGCGAGGTGACCAAGGGCAGTATCGAGTTGCGTGGTGAACGCATTGAAAACCTCACCCCGGCGGACTTGGTCAAGCGTGGCGTGGTGCAGGTGATGGAGGGGCGGCATTGCTTTGCTCACCTCACCATCGAAGAAAACCTGCTGACGGGTAGCTATACACGCAGCGACAAAGGCGAGATCGCCGCCAATCTTGAGAAGGTCTACACCTACTTTCCGCGACTCAAAACGCGGCGTGGTTCGCAAGCCGCTTACACCTCGGGAGGGGAGCAGCAAATGTGCGCGATTGGTCGTGCTTTGATGGCCAACCCCAGCATGGTGTTGTTGGATGAACCCTCCATGGGCTTGGCGCCGCAAATCGTGGAAGAGGTGTTCAACATCGTTAAAGATTTGAACCAAAAAGAGCACGTCACTTTTTTGCTGGCTGAACAAAACACCCACATGGCTTTGCGCTATGCAGACTTTGGTTACATCATGGAGTCGGGTCGCATCGTCATGGATGGCGCAGCCAACGATTTAGCCAACAACGAAGACGTGAAAGAGTTTTACTTGGGCATGGGTGGCGGTGAGCGCAAAAGCTTCAAGGATGTGAAAAGTTACAAACGCCGCAAGCGTTGGTTGGCTTAACAACGCGATAACAACCCATGACTGATTTTTACGACGCCCTAGAACACCGTGATCCTGCCCAGCGTGAAGCGGCTTTGATGCGGGCTTTACCTGCGCAAATCGCCCATGCGCAAACCCATGCAAGTGCTTGGACAACAATTTTGCATGGCGTGAAGGCCGCTGACGTGAACAGCCGTGCCGCCTTGGCGCGTTTGCCCGTGACACGCAAACACGAACTGTTGGCACGGCAACAAACCGAACGCGCCAACAATGTATTCGGTGGCTTTGCTGCCATTGGTGTGGGTGCATCCATGCCGCGTGTGTTTGCCAGTCCTGGTCCTATTTATGAACCTGAAGGCGTAGGCAAAGATTACTGGCGCATGGCGCGTGCCTTGTTTGCTGCAGGTTTTCGTTCGGGTGAATTGGTGCACAACTGTTTCAGCTACCACTTCACACCTGCTGGCTCCATGATGGAGAGTGGTGCACATGCCTTGGGTTGCACCGTGTTTCCTGGTGGTACGGGTCAAACTGAACAGCAATTGCAAGCCATGTTGGAACTGCGTCCCAGCGGCTACAGCGGCACACCCAGTTTTTTAAAAATTCTGATGGAAAAAGCTACAGAGAGCCAAACATCTTTGCCATTTTTGCGCAAAGCCTTGGTCAGTGGGGAAGCCTTTCCCCCCTCTTTGCGCGATTGGATGACAGCGCGTGGTGTGGCGGCCTATCAGTGTTACGCCACTGCCGACATTGGCTTGATCGCCTACGAAACATCTGCGCGTGAGGGCTTGGTGCTCGATGAAGGTGTGATCGTTGAAATTGTTCGTCCTGGAACAGGCGACCCCGTGGCTGAGGGCGAAGTGGGCGAGTTGGTGGTGACCAGTTTGAACCCCGACTATCCCTTGATTCGTTTTGGCACAGGCGATTTAACCGCGGTATTGCCAGGCCACTGCCCCACAGGCCGCACCAACCAACGCATCAAGGGTTGGATGGGTCGTGCCGACCAAACCACCAAGGTACGTGGCATGTTTGTGCACCCGGGTCAAGTCGATCAAGTGGTTAAGCGTTTCCCCGAAGTGGCCAAGGCACGCTTGGTGGTCAGCGGTGAGATGGCCAATGACCAACTGCATTTGCATGTGGAAACTGCGCAAGCTTCGGAGGTACTGCAAGCTGCATTGGCGCAGGCAGTGCGCGATATCACCAAATTGCGTGCTGACGTCGTGATGGTGCTGCCTGGCAGTTTGGCCAACGACGGTAAGGTGATCGAAGATGCACGCAGTTACCAATAGTTTGTTGTGTTGGGGCCTGTGCTTGGGCTCGGCTTTGGCGCAAAGCTTTCCCATCAAAGACAAACCAATTACCTTGGTCGTGCCTTTCACTGCAGGGGGGCCTACTGATCGCTTGGCGCGTGACATGGCTGAAGCCCTGCGCAAGCCTTTGGGTGGTGCAACTGTCGTGGTTGAAAACGCCTTGGGTGCAGGAGGCGCGATTGCCACCCAAAAAGTTGCGCGTGCTGCACCTGACGGCCATACCCTGTTGATACACCACATCGGCATGGCGACCATGCCCGCTTTGATGCGAAAACCAATGTTTGATGTGCTGACAGACTTTGATTATTTGGGCATGATCCATGAAGTGCCTATGACGATAGTGGGACGTTCATCATTACCCGCCAACGATTACAAGCAACTCAGTGCGTGGGTGACTAGCCAAAAAGACAAAGTCAATTTGGGTAATGCAGGCGTTGGTTCTGCTTCGCATTTGTGTGGTCTGTTGTGGCAAGCCGCAACTCGCACCGAAATGACAACTATTCAGTACAAAGGCGTGTCCATGGCCATGACCGATTTGCTGGGTGGGCAAATTGATGTGCTGTGTGATCAAACCACCAATACCTTGACCTACATTGAAAGTCAAAAAATCAAAGCCTATGCCGTCACCAGCAACAAACGTTTGTCCCAAACTGCTTTGAAAGACTTGCCCACATTACAAGAAGCGGGTTTAAAGGGTTTTCAAGTGAGTGTGTGGCACGGCGTTTATGCACCCAAAGGCTTGTCGTCTGAAACCAAAACCAAGTTGTATGCTGCATTGCGCAGCGTGTTCTCAGATCCTGGGTTTATTCAAAAGCAAGAGGCTTTGGGTGCAGTGATGATCATTGATAAACGCACCGACCCTGTGGAGCACAAAAAATTCGTGACTGCAGAAATTGCCAAATGGACACCCATCATCAAAGCGGCAGGTGTTTACGCAGATTGAGCCTAAGGCTTATTGCTTAAAGCGTTTGCGCGTTAAGGTGAGTGCAATCCACCAAGCTACGCTTGCATAAAGCACCAATACACCCACGTGCAACCATGCTTGATCGGGCCAAGCATCCATGAACAAGGGCCGTACCAACGCAACGGCATGGGTGAGCGGCAAACACCAAGCCAGCCACTTCACCATTTCTGGCAAGGTGTCTAAAGGGAAAAATACGCCGCTTAAAAACATCATGGGTGTTAAAAACAACGTGAAGTAATAAGTGAAAAAGTCATAGCCCTTGGCTAAGGCGTTAAAGATAAGTGCCAAGCAACTGAAGGTGATGCCCACACCCAGCAACACCGGCCAGGCCACCAACAACTTCCACGAGTGGCTGATGCCCAAGGCCAGCATCACCATCAAAATGGCCGTCACCGTAAAGATGGCTTTGAAAGCAGCCCATAACATTTCGGCCAGCAATACATCGTCCAAGCGCACAGGGGCGTTCATGATGCCGTCCCAAGTTTTTTGTACATGCATGCGAGAGAAAGCCGAATACAGCGCTTCAAAGGTGGCTGCATTCATGGCGCTCATGCATACCGATCCGCTGGCCAAAAACAAGATGTAAGGCACCTTCACATCGCCTTGTTGTACGCCTCCCACCAAGGCGCCCAGGCCGTAGCCAAACGCTACCAACCACATCAGTGGTTCGGCGATGTTGGCGATCAAGCTGGGAATAAAGAGTTTGCGCCAGACTAAAAAATTGCGCAAAAAAACGGGCCAAAAACGCAGTCGCATCATCCGTCCTCTCGAATTTGACGGCCGGTGAGTTTGAGGAACAGGTCCTCTAAATTCGCAGGGCGATGCAGGGTACGTAAACCTGCTGTGTTGCCCAAGGCTTGCAGCAAAGGGGCGGCGGTATCGGTGTAAAAAAATACCGTGTCGCCTGACACCTCGACACGTTTGGCATAGGTGCGTGCAGAACTGCTTGCAATGTGTTGCGGGTCTCCACCAAACACTTCCACCACATCAGGTTCCAAATGCGCTTGAATCAGGTCCCGTGGCTTGCCTTCGGCAATTTTTCGTCCATGGTCTAGCACCAGCAAGCGGTCACACAAGCGCTCGGCCTCGTCCATGAAATGCGTGGTCAGCAAAATCGATTTGCCTTGTTGCAGGAGTTGCTGCAAGCGTTCCCACATCAAATGACGGGCTTGTGGGTCCAGGCCTGTGGTGGGCTCGTCTAGCAAGAGCAGTTGCGGGTCGTTGATCAAGGCGCGTGCCAAGCTCAGTCGGCGCTTCATGCCACCCGACAGCTCGCCAGGTTTGGCGTCCGCTTTATGGGTGAGCGCAGCAAAAGACAACAGCGCAGGAATGCGTTCGCTTATGTCCGCACTGGCCATGCCAAAGTAGCGGCCATAGACCATGAGGTTTTCGCTGCACGTGAAGTCGGGGTCCAGCGAGTCGAATTGACTGACCACCCCAAGACGGGATTTGATGGCCAACATCTCTTCGGGCATGGGCAGGCCAAACACACTGATGCTGCCGCTGTCGGCAGCGCTCAGGCCCAAGCACATGCGAAAGGTGGTGGTTTTTCCTGCGCCATTGGGGCCAATCACGCCCAAGCATTCACCGGCTTGCAACTCGAACGACAAATCGTCGACCACCGTGGTGTTGCCAAAACGTTTGTTGAGGTGTGAGCAGCGTAATTGAGGCTCGGACATAGGGATAAGGTGCGCAGTCAAGCTTGCATTGTGCCTTGAATGCTGGGTGATATACTTTTACCCCTTGGCCCGGTAGCTCAGTCGGTAGAGCAGAGGATTGAAAATCCTTGTGTCGGTGGTTCGATTCCGCCCCAGGCCACCAGTTTTTTCCATGCTCGAATCGTTGGTTCTGTGCATGCTGGTTACCACGGCATGGCGGTAGCATCTTTGACACCTTTACTACTCCTTATTTTTTATGCTGACATTTCTGTCGCAACAAAAGTAAAAAAACAAGTGCAGAACGTACACTGCAAACAGCTATCTTCTTGCCCCGGAGCTCTTTAAAAAAAAGATAACCACAGTGAATTTGCTTCTCACGGGTGGAACCAGCCATATTTTTAGCCATGCAACTATCGTGCTGATGCAAACGGGGCATTAATCGTCCTGTATGACAACTTGTTAAACTGCGCTATGAGATGTGTCTAGAAATTGGGGGAATGCCACTGTGATGCAAGGCATACAAGTATTGGTATCGCATTTAACAATTATTTTGATTGCGCATCTGCTCAACACTATTCAGGAGTATGACAAGATCTTCGAAATAAAGAGCGGGCGCATAGTTGCGCAGGGGACTTGAGAGGAATTATTGGTGCAGTTCGAGTTTTCGACAGATGGCTGCGTCAGTGGTTAAGGGGCATTGATAAAGCTAGCATCTAATGAGGAAGCGACTTCTGATTACCGGTGGTACTGGACTGCTCGCCCTCAACTGGGCGTGTGCGATGCGGGAAAATTGGGACGTAACTTTAGGTACGCACCATCATTCAGTTAGTCTTGCCGGTGTCGGTTCACATCGTCTAGATTTAGATGATCCAATTTGCTTGCATGAACAAATTGAGTTGTTGTCGCCTGACCTAGTTGTGCATGCAGCTGGTATGACCATCGTTGATATGTGCGAACAATTTCCCGACCTCGCATACCAAGCCAATGTCGAAATTGCTCGTAATGTGGCCCTGGCTGTTGCAAAACAAGGTGCAGCAATGATTCATATTTCGACGGATCATTTGTTCTCAGGACGAAAAAGCATGATCGCAGAAGGCGAACCATATGCCCCAATGAATCATTACGCAAATACAAAGGCAATCGGCGAAATGGCCGTCATCAATGCCAACCCGTCAGCTTTGGTGCTGAGAACCAATTTCTTTGGATGGGGCCATGCTAGGCGGCAGTCTTTTACGGACTGGCTTATTTGTAACCTCAGGGCAAACAAAGAGTTGTCTCTTTTCGATAACGTATTTTTTACTCCGATTCTGGTGGATGCTCTTGCCTTGGCCGCACATGAACTGGTGGAAAAAGGCGCAACCGGAATATTTAACATCGTCGGCGACCAGCGGTTATCAAAATATCAGTTCGCACGTATTCTGGTTGAACATTTCTCTTTGCCTGATTACCTGCTGTTGCCTCACAGTTTCAATGGCGCGGAGTTGAAGGCCCTTCGCCCGACGGACATGTCAATGGATAACAGCAAGGCGCGTGAAGCCTTGGGGCGAGGCCTTGGCGATGCGTCGCACTTTCTGGCGTTGCTGTTTCAGCAAGAGGCGTATGGCCGTAGCGCCGAACTGTTCAGTTCAGTCGCTCCAAACTAAGAACGGATTGAGAATGATTTCCTACGGACGTCAGCATATTGACGAAGATGATATTCAGGCGGTGGTGGACTGCCTGCGAAGCAGCGCTCTCACACAGGGCCCAATGGTCGCTAAGTTTGAGCAATCTGTAGCCGGCTATGTTGGTGCACGATTCGCGGTAGCCGTATCCAGTGGAACCGCTGCACTCCATCTGGCCGCCATTGCTGCGGGTGTAAAACTTGGAAATGCAATCTTGACGTCTCCTATTACCTTTGTAGCAACCTCAAATGCAGCGTTATACGCAGGTGGAACGCCCCTATTTGCCGATGTAGATGCAGAAACGGTGAACATCTCACCAGCCGAAATAGAGCGGATGTTGGCAAAGCACCCCGAAATCAAAGTGATCAGCCCGGTGCATTTTTCGGGACTGCCTTGCAACATGGTGGCTATTAAGCAATTAGCTGATAACGCAGGTGCTGTAATTGTTGAAGATGCCGCCCATGCTTTGGGATCACGTTACGCAGATGGTTCATTGGTTGGCAACTGCAAATACTCGCTGATGACTGTCTTCTCATTTCATCCTGTCAAGTCCATCACCACTGGTGAAGGCGGGATGATCACCACCAATGACGAGGCAACCTACCGCAAGCTGTTGCGCTTGCGAAGTCACGGTATTAATAAGGAAGCGGACACCTATCAGCTACCGAAGAACGCGCAGACCAATGGCGTTCCCAATAGTTGGTACTACGAGATGCAGGAACTGGGCTTTCATTACCGCATCACCGACATTCAGTGCGCGCTTGGCGTGTCTCAAATGAACAAGCTTGACGCATTTGTTTCGCGCCGGTGCGCTTTGGCCAAACGCTACGACGCGGCCCTTGCCGGGTCAAAGCTGATCAGACCAGCACAGATTGCCGGTCGCAACCACAGCGCGCATCACCTCTACCCTGTGCGTATCGACTTTGCCGCGGCGGGCACCACCCGAGCGGTCTTTATGGCTGATCTGCGCCGGCGCGGTGTGATCACCCAGGTCCACTACATTCCGGTCACCTTGCAGCCCTTTTACCAGCAGATGGGTTTCGTCAATGCCGATTACCCGCAGGCCAATGCCTACTACGCCCAGGCGTTGAGCTTGCCGCTGTACGTAGATTTGACCGATGCGCAACATGAATCAGTCATTGCCTTGCTGCTGGAAATGCTTGGATGAAACTGGCACTCGGCACCGCCCAGTTTGGTCTACCGTATGGCATTGCTAGCCCGCAGCCCCAGATCACATATTGGGAGTCAAAATCCATCATCGATTACTCTGCTAGTCAAGGTATGAACGTATTGGATACCGCGATGGGATACGGGAATAGTGAAGCCCGACTCGGCGAAATTGGCATCGATGATTGGAAGGTTATTTCCAAACTACCTGAAGTCCCGGAGGTGGAAAACATCGCGACCTGGATAGTTAACGCGGTTAAGTCATCGCTCGAAAAATTGAAAGTAGAGTCTTTGTATGGCCTCCTGCTTCACCGCCCTACCCAATTGCTAGGCGATAAAGGTCCAGAAATTCATGCTGCCTTGCAGTGCCTTAAGACCGATGGGCTTGTGCAAAAAACGGGTGTTTCGATATACGGTCCGTCTGAGCTTGAGAGCATTTTCGCCGTTGGCGAATTTGACTTAGTTCAATCTCCTCTCAGCGTATTGGATAGGCGCCTCATTACTTCGGGCTGGTTGGCTAAGTTAGCAGACCGAGGTGTGGAGGTGCACGCTCGTTCAGTTTTTCTGCAAGGACTTCTACTCATGTCGGCTGATCAAAGGCCACAAAAGTTTGATCGTTGGTCCGGCTTATGGGGTCGTTACCACGATTGGGTCGCGGTCAGCGGCTTGTCGCAGCTGGAGGCCTGTCTTGGTTATGTGTCAGCTATTCCACAGGTCCAACAGGTGGTTGTAGGTGTGAACGGACTGAACCATATTAAGGAAATATTGCAGGCAGAAACGAACCCTGCACCAAGTTGGTCGACAGCCCTGGCCACCGACGATGAAGAACTTCTCAATCCGCTTGCCTGGCTGCATCTTCCATGAACGTCGCAGACATACTGGATGACATAAGGATTGAGCGGTGGCGGCGTCTTATTGGTTTGCTGGAGCCGGATCCGCACGCACTCTTTTTATGGAGCCGCGCCATGGCTGCCTTGCCGGACGATGTGGAGCGGGGCCGGCTTGACCATGCCTTCAGGTTTGCCAAAGGGATCAAGTACCATCACGTGGGCTTGACGAGCGAAATTTATTTCTCACACCCACTGAGGGTCGCTGCCATTGCAACCCTCATTTCGGGCTCACAGGAGGCCGGGATCGGCATGCTCGCGGTTTTACACAATGTTCTGGAGGTGTCCGATGTGTCGGTGGATATGCTGGCAGAGGCTTTCGGCAGCGGCATATCGAATCAGATTGTGGCGCTGACCGTTGATCGGGACTTTCAATGGGACAAAGCCTATAAAGCGGGCTACTACGGCAAGCTGATGGAGGGTCCACTCTACGCGCGCGTCGTGAAAATTGTGGACAAGCTGGACAACCTTTTTGTGCTGGGCCTCAACCCTGACTTATCCGTGAGGGAAAAATACCTCGCGGAGATAGAGAATTTTGTTCTCCCCATGAGTGAGGTGTCGTTGCCCTCGTTGACTGCCTATTTGCGCAATCTGGTCCAGGACTGCCGTACAACCGGATTTATTCAATGGCCGACCACCCTTAATCTGAAAGATAAAACATGAATCTGGGTCTAGATGGCCGCGTTGCCATCGTCTGTGGTGCCAGCAAGGGTATGGGCTTTGCCAGCGCTAAAGCTCTGGCACTTGATGGTGCGAAGGTTCTTATGATCGCACGTGACCCATCCGCGCTGGAAGATGCCGCCTTGACCATTGCTTCCGTAGGCGGCGTAGTCGAGGCCTATTCGGGCGATGTATCTAATCCAGAACTCGCAGAGGTTGCCGTTGATCGATGCAATGCATTGTGGGGTCCAGTCGACATCCTTATTAATAACGCCGGTGGTCCGCCCATGGGATCGTTCTTAGAGCATGACAGCAATGCGTGGGATGCATCTATTCAGGCAAATCTCTTGAGCGTGGTGCGCTTTTGTAAAGCGGTTGCGCCCGACATGAAGGCAAATAAGTGGGGGCGCATCATTTCCATTACGTCCACCGTAGCCAAGGAGCCGTCACCCGCGATGGTTTTGTCCGCAACCACCAGAGCGGGCGTCTCCGCATTTTCCAAGACGTTGGCAATCGAACTTGCCCAGTTCAACATCTCCGTGAACGTGATATGCCCAGGCGGCGTTCTGACGGACCGCCTTGTGGGCCTGCTTAAAGCAAGGGCAGAGCGGGAGAAAAGAGAATACCAGGAACTTCTGCAGGAGAGTCTGGCATCCATCCCCGCCAAGCGGTTTGCAGAGCCAGAGGAAATTGCAGACGTGATACTTTTCCTGGCCTCCGATAGAGGCGGATACATCAACGGCGTGAGCCTTTCCGTCGACGGTGCACTTACGAAAGCGTACTCCTAAGGTGCTGTTCCAGCCGGATTTGTTCTCCATGTCGCGGCCCGGGTGGGTCAAGTTGGACCCTGTCACGGAATCCACGCTGGATGAGGTTTTGTTAAGGCTTCCGAAAGATCTTCTTCCTTTGCAGGGCGACCTAGAACAGTCCGATGCACTGGGCATCAATTCAAAAAATTTTCGCTTAAACACTGCCAAGGGCATCTTCGTGCTCAAGCGGTGGTCCGAACATACAGCCCCCCGGGATATCCAGAACACCCTGGCCATCATGGCCTGGTTGGCAGCGCGACAACTGCCGGTGCCGGCACCGTTGGAACTTCGGCCGGACTGCTTCACTCTTGTAACAAGATCCGGCACATGGAGCATGTTTCCATATGTGGAAGGGGCTTACTTTTCCGGTGCGGGTGATGAATTGCCAGCCGCGGCTGAGGTTTGCGGCCGCCTCATGGAAACTTTGGCGCTACTGCCTGCGGCGTGCATGCCCACCGAGGGGCCTGCGCACATGACGTCAGGTGACGGAGCGCTTTTGCGACGCATGAAAGATGTTTCCCGCACCTGGGACGCATTACTTGGAACGGAGCATGCCGAACTTCTTGCATCGTTATGGCCGGTGTTAATGTTAGAGTGGGACAAGCTGTGCGCGGCCAAGCCGATCAGCGGCCGGACCCAGGCGACGCATTTTGACCTGCACCCCCACAACCTACTTGTAAGCGGTGGCAAAGTGGCCGCCGTTCTGGATTTCGAAGCCTGCAAAGTGATGCCGGTCGGTTTCGCGTTGGGCTTTGCTGCTCTCAAACAGTGCAGACAGGCCATTGCGCTAAGGCAATTGCGGGGTGACCCACGTTCGGCCGGGGCTCTCTATATTGAACGTTTGTTGCGCGCCTGTCCTGGTGCGCGCGAGTTGGCCCCGCATCTGGGCGACCTGGCTGTTGCTGAGACGCTGCGCCGGATCTGCATCATCCTGCGGCTCAACCTTGAAAACGGCGAAAAAAAATGGAACAAGGTACTCGCGGTTCAACTCGGCCATCTTGGCGAGGCGCGAGGACTCTTTGGCTAAATGGTGGAATGTCAAAGAAGCATGAAAGTAGTTGCGCTATTGCAAGCCCGTATGGGCTCGGTTCGCCTCCCGAACAAAGTCATGCGGAAGATGGGGGGAATTCCCATGATCGAGTTGATGCTTGGGCGGTTGAGTAAAGCCAAGCTAATCGACGAGATCGTTCTTGCAACCTCCGATGACCCTAAAAATCTACCTCTGGACGAGCATGTTCGTAGCCTTGGCTATGAAGTGTTTAGCGGTAGCGAAACTGATGTGCTGGATCGTTTCTATCAGGCGGCTCGCCACTACAAGGCAGATGCGGTCATCCGTGTCACCGGCGACTGTCCGCTAATCGATCCGCACCTTGTTGATGAGGTGATTGCGGAGTACCAGAAAGGCGGCGTTGACTATGTGTCCAACACATTGCCTCCCACTTTCCCTGACGGACTTGACGTTGAGATTTTTTCGTTCGATGCGCTTGAAAGAACCGCCCAAACGGCCACCAAACCGAATGAACGCGAGCACGTGACTCCGCTGATCCGGAGTTCCTCGCTTTTTAAACGAGGCAACTTCGCGCACACGTTCGATTGCTCAGCTGAGCGTTGGACCGTCGACGAGCCGGCGGATTTTGAAGTGGTTGAAGCGGTATTCAATTACTTCCATCCACGCACTGATTTTTCATGGACAGAAATTCTGGAATTACGTCAAAAGGAAGACAACTTGTTTAAAGCCAATGAACATATCCAACGAAACGAGGGATCCGAACTCGGTGCCGGCCAGAAACTCTGGAAACGAGCCAAGCAGGTGATTCCTGGCGGAAACATGCTCCTCTCTAAGCGAGCAGAAATGTTCCTGCCGGACCAGTGGCCTGCTTACTTCAGCAAGGCCAAAGGCTGCAAGGTATGGGACCTTGATGGCAAGGAGTACATAGACATGTGCATCATGGGCATAGGCACCAATACACTGGGCTATGGTCACCCCGAAGTGGATGAGGCTGTGCGCGCTACTGTTAATGCTGGAAACATGTCCACCTTCAACTGCCCTGAGGAGGTTTACCTCGCTGAAAAACTGATCGAAATACACCCTTGGGCAGATATGGTGAGGTTTGCGCGATCAGGCGGTGAAGCCAATGCCATTGCCATCCGCATAGCCCGCGCCGCAACGGGCAAGAGCAAAGTCGCCGTTTGCGGCTATCACGGCTGGCATGACTGGTATCTTGCTGCCAACTTAGCTGATGAAGGCGGCCTCGCGGGTCATCTCTTACCTGGCCTAGAGCCCAACGGTGTTCCCCAAGGCTTGCACGGGACCGTACTTCCGTTCAATTACAACCGCTTTGATGAACTTCAAGCACTGGTCAATGAGCACGACATCGGTGTCATCAAGATGGAAGTGTGCCGCAATGAAGGGCCCAAAGACAATTTCCTAACCAAAGTGCGTGATCTGGCAACTGCAAAAGGAATCGTGTTAATTTTTGACGAGTGTTCTTCTGGTTTTCGTCAGTCTTTTGGCGGACTTCACAAGATTTATGGCGTTGAACCGGACATGGCTATGTTCGGCAAGACCCTAGGCAATGGCTATGCAATCACAAGCGTCATAGGCAAACGTGCGGTGATGGAAGCTGCTCAAACCACATTCATCAGCAGCACCTTCTGGACGGAACGCATTGGCCCCTCGGCTGCACTCAAGACTCTGGAAGTCATGGAACGGACCCGATCTTGGGAAATGATTACGGCGACCGGTTTGGATGTCAAACGGCGCTGGGCCGAACTCGCGCAGGCGTCCGGTATCGAGATCGATCTTTGGGGTCTGCCGGCACTAGCCGGGTTCACGATCAAGAGCGAAAACGCACTGGCCTACAAGACGCTTATCACTCAGGAAATGCTGGCGAAGGGCTATCTCGCTAGCAACATCTTTTACGCATGCACTGACCATAACGAGGCGGTCGTGGACGCCTACTTTGATGCGCTGAGACCGGTCTTTTCCCTGATCCGCGAGTGCGAAGACGGTCGCCCAGTCGATAGCCTGCTCAAGGGCCCAGTGTGCCACGCGGGATTCAAGCGGCTTAACTGATTACGTCCGACTTATTCATGAAAGTCTTTGTTCGCACCTATGGCTCAAAACTGATCTGTCAGGGGCGCGTTATCCGCTGCGTCATTCTTTCCAATGTACTTCTGGAACCAGCGGGAGGAGATTAACTTTGGTTGCCGTGAGCTCCTGGGGCATTTTTGTGATCTTATTTTGCAACAGGTGTTTATGGTTCACAGCTCATCATGAAGAACTTGTCGGCTCGAGCGAAGGGTGGAACACTTAGCTTTAGAACCCACTAAAACAAGCGGCTGACTTGAGTCGCATCGACATTTTTTACCACAAACTTGCCATATAGTTGAAAGCCACAAAGTGAAGAGAGTGTTTCTGATTCGTGCCGATGCTTCGTTCGAAATGGGAGCGGGCCACCTAATGCGCACTCTCGCGCTGGGGCAAATGTTGCAAGACGCAGATTGCGTAGTGCACTTTGCAACCATCGCTCACAATGCCGAGATGATCAATCGTCTTGTAGCCGAAAAATTTTTGGTACATTTCTTGAGTGCTCCATTTTCGGAAGGCTCTGATGCCGCTTCCCTGGCACACATTGCTCGAAGCATTTCAGCAAGCTGGATTGTCATCGATGGATACCATTTTACTGGCACCTATGAACAAACTGTTCAAGAAGAAGTGCCAAGTGCAAAAATTATGACAATCGACGACGTGCCCAGAAT
>CANGPV010000005.1 GCA_947455935.1 Comamonadaceae bacterium | reverse complement strand
TATGACGACTTCGCCCACCACCCCACCGCCATTCGCACCACCGTTGATGGCTTGCGTCGCCAAGTGGGCACGGCCCGCATCTTGGCGGTGTTCGAGCCGCGCAGCAACACCATGAAACTGGGTGCAATGAAGTCGCAACTGCCGTGGAGCTTGGAACAAGCCGACTTGGCGTTTTGTCACACCGCCGGTTTGGACTGGGACGCCGCCGAGGCCTTGGCCCCCATGGGAGCCCGTGCTCACATCGCTGGCGACATCGACAGCTTGGTGGCGCAGGTCAAGGCCGCAGCCCGCCCCGGCGATCATGTGCTGTGCATGAGCAATGGTGGCTTTGGCGGGGTTCACGCCAAATTGCTGCAGGCATTGAAATAGATCGTCCATCGCGATCGCAGCGACGCGATCTGCTGGGCCAGTTATTTTTTACCGCGCCGCGCTTTAACACCTTTGGACAGCACTTCCAGCGCTTGCAAGGAATCGTCCCAAGCCAAGCAAGCATCGGTGATGCTTTGGCCGTAAGCCAAGTCTTGCACCTTGTCTTTGCCGGGGGTGAACTTTTGCGCACCCGCTTTGAGGTGGCTTTCGATCATCACGCCAAACACGCTGTGCGAACCGCTGGCCATTTGATCGGCGATGTCTTGGGCCACCACCAATTGGCGTTCATGCTGCTTGCTGCTGTTGGCATGGCTGCAATCCACCATCAGGCTGGCGGGTAATTTGGCGGCTTCCAACTCTTTGCAGGCGGCAGCGACGCTCGCAGCGTCGTAATTGGGGGTTTTGCCGCCGCGCAAAATCACGTGGCAATCGGGGTTGCCCTGGGTTTGCACAATCGCCACTTGGCCGTTTTTGTGCACCGACAAAAAGTGGTGGCCGCGCGCAGCCGCTTGGATGGCGTCTGTGGCGATTTTGATGTTGCCATCGGTCCCGTTTTTGAAACCAATCGGCGCCGACAGGCCGGAAGCCAACTCGCGGTGAACTTGGCTTTCGGTGGTGCGGGCACCAATCGCGCCCCAGCTGATCAGGTCGCCAATGTATTGGGGTGAAATCACATCCAAAAACTCGCTGCCGGCGGGCACACCGGCGCGGTTGATCTCGATCAGCAACTGGCGCGCAATGCGCAAACCCTCGTCGATGCGAAAGCTCTCATCGAGGTAGGGGTCGTTGATCAAGCCCTTCCACCCCACCGTGGTGCGGGGTTTTTCAAAGTACACCCGCATCACGATTTCCAGCGTATCGGCGTATTTTTCGCGCTCGACCTTCAAGCGGCGGGCATAGTCCAAGGCAGCCGCCGGGTCGTGGATGGAGCAAGGGCCCATGACCACCAGCAAGCGATCGTCTTTGCCGGCCATGATTTTGTGCACGCGCTGGCGGGTCTTGGCGATCAAACTCTCAACGGCCGTGCCTGCGATGGGAAAGAAGCGGATCAAATGTTCAGGGGGCGGCAACACGGTGATGTCCTTGATGCGTTGATTGTCGGTTTGGCTGGTCTGGTCATTGATCGGTGCATAAGCATCATGCTTGGGGGTTTTCATCGAAGCTCCTTGGAGGCGTTTCAGATCGTTGCAAAAAAGGTGGGGCAAAAAAAAACCGCCGTTGTTTCGGCGGTTGGTTCGGGGGTTCAGTGCGCTGTTTGCGTTCAGACCTCTCGACCGCCGGTGAAGCGTGAGAAGAAAAAATAAGCAAAGTAAAAGTGCAAAGAAGCCATGGGCATTAATGTAGCACAGGCCTTTTCAAGGCCTCATGCGCCTTTCAGGCAGTACCGCCCACAGTCAAGCCGTCAATGCGCAAGGTGGGCTGACCCACGCCCACGGGCACGCTTTGGCCTTCTTTGCCGCAGGTGCCCACACCTGGATCGAGCGCCATGTCATTGCCGATCATGCTGACACGGGTGAGTGCATCGGGGCCGTTACCGACCAAGGTGGCGCCCTTGACGGGGTATTGAATTTTGCCGTTTTCCACCCAAAACGCTTGGCTGGCAGAGAACACAAACTTGCCAGAGGTAATATCGACTTGGCCTCCACCGAAATTGGTGGCGTACAGGCCTTTTTTCATGCTGGCGACGATTTCTTCGGGGTCTTTATTCCCCGCCAACATATAAGTATTGGTCATACGTGGCATGGGTACATGCGCATAACTTTCGCGCCGTCCATTGCCGGTGGGGGCCACGCCCATCAAACGCGCGTTCATGCTGTCTTGTATGTAGCCTACCAAGATACCGTCTTCAATCAGTATATTTTTTTGACTGGCGTGGCCTTCATCGTCCACGTTGAGCGAGCCACGGCGATCGGCGATGGTGCCGTCGTCAAGTACCGTCACGCCTTTGGCGGCTACGCGTTGGCCAATCTTGCCGCTAAAGGCGCTAGAGCCTTTACGGTTGAAGTCGCCCTCCAAGCCATGGCCAATCGCCTCGTGCAACAAAATGCCTGGCCAACCCGAGCCCAGCACCACGGTCATTTCGCCAGCGGGCGCAGGCTGCGCTTCCAAATTGGTGAGGGCCGAGCCTACAGCTTCGTTCACATAACGGGTCAAACAAGCTGCATCAAAATGCGCCAAACCAAAGCGACCGCCGCCGCCGGCTGAGCCACTTTCACGACGACCGTTTTGCTCGACGATGACCGACAAGGACAAGCGCACCAAGGGTCGGACGTCGGCGGCCAAAGTGCCGTCAGCCCGTGCCACCAAGACCACGTCGTATTCACTGGCCAAACCCGCCATGACTTGCACCACGCGAGGATCTTTAGCGCGGGCTTGCTTTTCCAAGCGCTCGAGCAACTGAACTTTGGCGGTGCTGTCCAAGCTGCCGATAGGGTCCACGCCTTGGTAGAGG
This sequence comes from Comamonadaceae bacterium, assembly GCA_947455935.1. GTDB lineage: Bacteria > Pseudomonadota > Gammaproteobacteria > Burkholderiales > Burkholderiaceae_C > Limnohabitans. Next base: position 44,993 of record CANGPV010000005.1, on the reverse strand, counting down.
GATCGGCTGGGTGCAATCACTCTTGCAGGAACTTGGGTGCTGGCATTCAACCCCGCTGCTGAAATGCTGCGCACCGTATGTGCAGCGTCCATCAGGGAGGCCATGGAAATATCGTCGGAATATGCAAACGCGGTTTTTTCGCCACTCACCGCCCGCACACCCACGCCTTGGTCAATGCTGAATGAGCCGGTTTTGACAATGCCCTCTTCCAAGCTCCAGCCTTCAGCACGGGTGTACTGAAAGTACAAATCGGCATCATCCACCTGGTGAGCACGAATGGCAGACAAGGCCTGCGTGAGATGGGATTCGTCCAAACCGTAAGGAGTGAGGAGCAGGCTTTGTGCGATGGTCAATCGCTCGAGGGTAGGTTCGCGTGAAATCATGGTGACATTGTAGGAGTCGACCAACAACCTTGTATGCGACGGGTTGAGTCGGTGCTAGGACTGCACCAATTGCTTGGCCTTGGCAATCGACAACAAAATGCCAATACCAAAACCCAGCGTCACCATGGCCGTACCGCCATAGCTGATAAAGGGCAAGGGCACACCCACGACGGGCAAGATGCCACTGACCATGCCCATATTGACAAAAGCATAGGTGAAGAAGATGAGTGTCACGCTGCCGGCCAACAATCGTGCAAACAAAGTAGGCCCCTCCAGCGCAATGGCCAAGCCCCTGAAAACCAGCACCAAAAACCCGCCTATCAGCAACATATTGCCAAGCAAGCCAAATTCCTCGGCATAAGCGGCAAATACAAAGTCAGTTGTGCGCTCGGGGATGAAATCGAGTTGTGCTTGGGTGCCTTGCATCAAACCTTTGCCCCAAAACCCACCTGAACCGATCGCAATCATGCCTTGGATGGTGTGAAAGCCCTTACCTAAGGGGTCTCGACCAGGGTCTAGCAAGGTGCAAATGCGCTGCTGTTGGTATTCCCTGAGCAGCGGCCAACTGAAGCCTTGGGCACATAAGGTAGGTTCAAACACCACCAGCAAGGCCACGGCGACCAAGCCCAGCACCAAGGGCGGAATGATCAGCCACCAACTCAAGCCTGCAAAAAAGATCACATACAGGCCTGCGGCCATGACCAAAATAGCGGTCCCCAAATCAGGTTGCTTGACGATTAAACCGACGGGAATGAGCAAAATCAAGCCGCCGACAAAAAAGTCCAAGGTACGCAACTGGCCTTCGCGTTTTTGAAACCACCAAGAAAGCATGAGCGGCATGCCAATTTTCATGATTTCGCTGGGCTGTATGACGATACCAATATTCAACCAACGCTGAGCGCCCTTTTTAGTCAAGCCAAACAAAGCCACAGCCACCAACAAAGCCAAGCCCACGGTGTAGATGGGCACAGCCAAAGCCATCATGCGCTGCGGTGGAATTTGCGCGACCGCAAACATGATGGCGCAAGCAATCAGCATATTGCGACCGTGGTCTATAAAGCGCTGACCCTCTGCATAGCCAGAGGAAAAAATCGTGAGTAAACCCACTGCGGCCAACAGCAACACAGCAAAGCCAATCACACTGTCAAAACCTTTGACCAGCGGGGTGATGCGCTGGAACACGCTGTATTTACCAATTTGGGTTGCCATGGGCAAAGTTTAAAGGAGCGCCATGGGAGAATCCGCCCCCATGTATGCACTTTATGAAGAAGGCGGGAAATTCCTTACCGGACGGGTTATGTCTGAGGCCGAGGCATCTTTGCAACTTGAACTAGAGAGTGGCAAGCGTGTCAAGGTGAAAACTGCACAGCTGCTGATGAAGTTTGACAAACCCTCCCCTGCCGAATTCATGCTGGCCGGTCAAACTGTTGCCAATGCCATGGAAGTGGACATGGCTTGGGAGTTTGCCCCCGAGGAAGAATTTGGTTTTGTCGATTTGGCAAAAGACTACTTCTCCAAGGACGCCAGTGCCAGCGAGCAACTCGGCACATTGCTATGCCTTTTCGAAGCGCCTCACTACTTCCGCCGTGCAGGCAAAGGGCGCTTTCGTAAAGCTTCGGCTGATATCGTTCAACAGGCACTGGTTGCCATCGAAAAGAAAAAGCAACTTCAGCAGCAAATCAGCGAATGGGCGCAGCAACTCATCTCAGGTCATTGTCCAGCCCAGGTTCAGGCGCAACTGTTCAAAATTCTGTTTAAGCCCGACAAGAACGCAGCTGAATACAAAGCGGTGGTGGAAGCTTCGCGTGCAAGTCAAACTGCGCCTTTGGTGTTGTTGCAACAAGCAGGCGCCATTCGCTCGCCTTATGACTTTCACTGGCAGCGGTTTTTGTTTGAATATTTCCCCAAAGGAACGGCATTCCCGACTTTGCAAGCACCGCCTATTGAAAGCAATTTACCGCTCGCAGCTGTCAGGGCTTATTCGATAGATGATTCGCAAACCACCGAGATTGACGATGCCTTGTCAGTGCAAGGCTTGGGCAGCAACTGTGTGACCGTGGGTATCCATATTGCGGCCCCGGCTTTGGCGTTACAGCCTGGTGATGCCATTGACGCTTGCGGCCGATCACGCCTCTCCACGGTCTACATGCCCGGCCACAAAATCACCATGCTGCCCGACAGCGTGGTGCAAACCTATACCTTACAAGAAGGTCGCGCCTGCCCAGCGTTGTCTTTGTATGTCAGCTTCGATGCGCAGACGCTTGAAGTGGTGACATCCCATACACGCTTGGAGCAAGTGCCTATCGTCGCGAATATGCGCCACGATCAGCTAGACGCAGTGGTCTCTGAAAGCTGGTTGTGCAGTGCGAGCAGCAAGGACAGCCCTGAAGTCGCCATGCCGCACAATGAGTTGGCTTTTTTGTTTCGCTTAGCCAAACATTTGAAAGCTGCACGTGAGGTGGTACGAGGAAAGCCTGAAACGTTTAACCGCCCTGACTACAACTTCCGCCTCCGAGGTGTTAGCGACAACGGCCCACAAGGTGATGAGCAGGTGCTTATCAGCGTACGCCAGCGTGGTGCGCCACTGGACCTGATCGTTGCCGAGGCCATGATCTTGGCCAACAGCACGTGGGGCCAATGGCTGGCAAGCTTTGGCGTACCCGCCATCTACCGCAGCCAAGCGTCCTTGGCGCCTGGCATCAAAGTGCGCATGGGCACCAAAGCCTTGCCCCACGCAGGTATTGGTGTGCCCAGTTACGCCTGGAGCACCTCTCCGCTGCGTCGCTACACCGATTTGGTGAACCAGTGGCAGCTGATTGCCTGTGTGCGACATGGAGCAACCGCTGCTTTGGCAGCCCCTTTCAAGCCTAAGGATGCCGAACTGTTCGCCATCATCACGGCCTTTGAATCTGCCTACAGTGTCTATAACACCCAGCAAGCCAGCATGGAGCGTTTTTGGACCTTGCAACACTTGCAACAAAATGCCATCACCGAACTTGACGCCACGCTGATCAAGTCTTTTCCTGGCGAAACGCCTCTTGCACGTGCCGACCATTTACCGTTGGTTTTCCCCCTCATGGGTGCGCCAGCCCTGGAACGGGGTAGCCGAGTCCGTGTACGTTTAGGAGAAATGGACTTGATTGCTTTGGATATTCACGCACAATTCTTAGAATCTCTTTCACCGGTTGAGCAAACACCTGCGCCCAGCGAAGAAGATGAAGAAATGTCTGCCGGCCCCTTGACAATTGCGGTGAACCTCGACGATGCGGATGCCTGAAGCCCGATTCAATGCGGATAAATTGCTGCCCTGGGCCTTGGGCATTTCTTTATTGGTGCACGCTGCGGTGCTGGCGGTTCGGCTCAGCCCTCCTGAGGCAATCGACCGTTTGGTCCGCGATGCTGGCTTGGAAGTGATATTGGTCAATACTGAGTCAGATGAAAAAGCACCGACCAAGCCCAAGGCGATTGCACAAACCAATTTGGCTGGCGGTGGTGAAACCACCAACGACCGATCGACCTCGCCGTTAATCAACTCACCCACCACCCGATCAGGCCAAGCCGATAACCAAGTACAACAAAAAATCGCTGAAAAAGAACGTGAACAAGCCGAGTTATTGACGCGCACCAAACAATCGCTAGCCAAGCTCAATGCCTCCCATAGCGACAATAAAGACCCTGCGGTTGAACGCCAGCGACAGCAACTGATCAATTTGCTGGCTCAAATTGAAAAACGCATTCAAGAAGAGAATGCACGGCCAAGAAAACGGTATGTCAGCCCCAGTACCTTAGAGGCGACTTATGCACGCTATTACGATTTGATGCGACGCAAAATTGAAGAGCGTGGAACGCAATATTTTCCCCAATCGCAAGGCCACAAGTTGTACGGTGTGTTGATCATGGTCATCACCTTGGACACCAGCGGCAAGGTGGTTTCTACAGATATTTCACAAAGCTCGGGCAATCCATTGCTGGACTTTCATGCCAAGCAAATTGCACGTGATGCGGGCCCCTATGGGCCGTTTAATGAAGCCATGCGCCGCGAGATGGATCAACTGGCACTGGTGACGCGCTTTAGTTTTGACCATAACAATACTTTGCAAACCACTTTGCAAGGCGAATGACCGTGCAGCGCTCTCGTCATCCTGTTTTACGTGGTGTTTTGCGTTGGTTGATGCTGCTGATGTGGTGCGCACTAGGCTTGCAATTATTTTTTGTGGGCCGCATTGTGACGATGCGTTATGTGGACCCATCATCCACGGCTTTTCAGCGCTCGGAGTTGTGGCGTATCAGCCATCAGCAACACGACTTGCGCTGGTCACAGCGTTGGGTAGCAGAGGATAAATTGCCTCCACAAATTCGGCGTGCTGTTATCGCCTCTGAGGATGATGTGTTTGCCAACCACACCGGCGTGCAGTGGGCGGCATTGGAGCGAGCGTGGAGTAAAAACGCCCGCGCCCAAGCCAGGGCTCAGGCGATCAACCAACCAGCCAAAATGGTGGGCGGGTCCACCATCACCCAGCAGTTGGCCAAAAATCTTTTTTTGAGTGGTGAGCGAACTCTGTTTCGTAAAGCACAGGAACTGCTTTTAACGCTGGCGCTTGAACAATGTTTAGGCAAGCAACGAATTTTGGAAATCTATCTCAATAGCGTGGAATGGGGTGAAGGTGTGTTTGGTGCAGATGCTGCCGCACGGCATTATTTTGGTCACCCTGTTGCACAATTAAGCGCTTGGGAGTCTGCTCGTTTGGCTGTCATGTTGCCCCGTCCTAAGTATTACGAGAAGCTATCTCGCTCGCCTTATTTGAACGAACGCGCCAATATCATTTTGACGCGTATGCCCATGGTGACACTGCCATGAGCTCTACAGTTCGCATCTTGGGCATAGACCCAGGGCTGCAATGTGTGGGCTTTGGTGTGATCGACAGCACTGCCAGCACCTTGCACTATGTGGCCAGCGGCACCATCACCACCACCCATTTGCCTCGCGATGATTTACCAGCACGCTTAGCGGTTATTTTTAAAGGCATTGGTGAAGTGGTTGAACGCTATTCCCCTCAAGAGGCAGTGGTAGAAATTGTTTTTGTCAATATGAATCCGCAAGCAAGTCTGCTGCTGGGTCAAGCTCGCGGTGCTTGTTTAACGTCATTGGTCCACCATCAATTGCCGGTGGCCGAGTACACCGCGTTGCAAATGAAAAAAGCCATTGCGGGACATGGCAAGGCAGCCAAGGCGCAGGTGCAAGAAATGGTGAAGCGCTTGTTAAAGCTGCCCGGCTTGCCAGGCTCGGATGCGGCGGATGCTTTGGGTCTGGCCATCACACACGCACATGCACGTCACAGTGCGCATGTGCGGGCAATGAGCGCACAAGTTACCAAGCTGGCGCGAGTTGCGCCAAGCCGCGCGGCGCGCGGCGTTCATCGTCAAAACTGACGATGTCATAGGCTTGGGGTTGGCTGAGCAGTTCGCGTAATAAACGATTATTCAAGGCGTGCCCTGAACGAAAGGCGCTATAAGCCGCTAGCAAGGGGCGCCCCAACAAATACAAGTCGCCCATAGCATCCAATATTTTGTGCTTGACAAACTCATCGTCGTAGCGAAGACCATCGCTGTTGAGTACCTTGTAGTCATCCATGACGATGGCATTGTCTAAGCCACCACCCAAAGCCAATCCGTTGGCGCGCATATGCTCTATGTCTTTGGAAAAACCAAAGGTGCGTGCCCTGGCTATATCTTTGACATAGCTGTCAGTTTCAGTATCGAACTCGACTCGTTGACCTGTTGCATCCACTGCAGGATGTTGGAAGTCAATTTCAAAACTTAATTTGTAGCCATGGTAGGGCGATAACTTGGCCCATTTGCGTTGCTCACCCTCACCTTCTGAGACGCAGACTTCACTTAGCAAGCGAATAAAGCGCTTAGGTGCATCTTGCAAAACAATGCCTGCACTTTGCAAAAGAAACACAAACGAAGACGAGGAACCGTCCAAAATCGGCACTTCTTCTGCGGTGATGTCCACATATAAATTGTCGATCCCCAAGCCTGAACAGGCAGACATCAAGTGCTCAACGGTGTGAACTTTCACACCTTGTGCAGATATGGTGGAGGCCAACCGTGTGTCTGTCACTGCAGTGGCAGTCACGGGTATATCGATCGGATGCGCCAAATCTATACGCCTGAACACCACACCTGTGTCAGGTGGTGCTGGGCGCAGACATAACTCAACGCGTTGGCCGCTGTGCAGACCAACGCCTACCGCGCGAGTGAGAGTTTGTAGAGTTCTTTGTTTAAGCACGCCGAAGATTTTAATCGGCTTGCTTGCGCAAGAACGCAGGTATCTCATAGTTGTCCATGCCACCAGAGGACATGGCATCCACTTTAGCGGCCGCCTGCGTACGGTCTCGCGTACGCCACACACTGGGGACGTTCACATTACCGTAGTCGGCGGGTGTGGCAACGCTGGGGGAAGTGCTGGTTAAAGCACTGCTGTCCACCATGGCAGTTGTGGGCATGATGGCTTGGGGCGCATAGCCCACATTGTCTGTTCCTGTGCGCTGAATAACGGTAAGCGGTGGTGCCACTCGTTTTCCGGCATGGGCTAAACCAGTAGCCACCACAGTGACTCGAATCTGGTCACCCAAACTTTCGTCATACGCCGTTCCATAAATCACATGCGCTTCTTGCGAAGCAAAAGCGCGAATGGTGTTCATGGCTTCGCGTGATTCGGCCAGTTTCAACGCGCCTTTGGCTGCAGTGATCAAAACCAAGACACCTTTGGCACCGGTCATGTCCACGCCTTCTAGCAAAGGGCAGGCCACTGCTTGCTCTGCAGCAATGCGAGCGCGGTCGGGGCCGTTGGCAGTTGCCGTGCCCATCATGGCCTTGCCTTGCTCGCTCATCACCGTGCGTACATCTTCAAAGTCGACGTTCACCAAAGCTTCCACATTGATGATCTCAGCAATGCCACCCACAGAATTGCGCAACACATCATTGGCATATGCAAAGGCTTGATCTTGGGTCACGTCGTCACCCAGCACATCCAGTAACTTTTCATTGAGTACAACAATGAGCGAATCCACATTGGCTTCCAATTCGGCCAAACCCGCTTCTGCATTGGTCATGCGACGACCACCCTCCCAGTCAAAGGGCTTGGTCACCACACCTACGGTGAGTATGCCCATTTCGCGCGCAACACGTGCGACCACGGGTGCTGCACCTGTGCCTGTACCGCCCCCCATGCCCGCGGTAATAAACACCATATTGGCACCTTCGAGCATGTCTCGAATGGTTTCGGTGGCCGCTTCTGCAGCAGCTTGACCGCGCTCTGGTTTACTTCCTGCGCCCAAGCCGTTGTCACCCAATTGAATGACGCGGTGCGCCGAACTTGCACGCAAAGCTTGTGCATCTGTATTGGCGCAAATGAACTCCACGCCACGCACGCCGCTTTTGATCATGTGCTCAACCGCATTACCGCCACCACCGCCCACACCAATCACGCGGATTTGGGTGTCAGAGCTGAATTCACTTTTTTCAATCATTTCGATGTTCATATTTTTCTCCGATATCTGTTGTTTCTGTTGTCTGTTGCCAAAGTGGATCAAAGCGCAGTCTTAACTGGTGGGCGGGGCGCCTCCTGCACACGGTCGCCATCGCCAATGGCTTTCCAAGCGACAGGGATCTCTTTGGCGACGGTAAAGCACGATGGATTTCATAGTCAGAAGTTCCCTACAAACCAATCTTTGACACGACCCATGGCTGTTTTCACAGAGCCATGTTTTTGTGACACCCTAAAGCCTCGCAGGCGGGCCAATCGAGCCTCTTCCAGCAGGCCCATGACAGTTGCAGCGCGTGGGTGCGACACCATGTCTGACAAGGCACTGCTGTAGCGAGGAACGCCGCGGCGTACGGCTTTTAAAAATATGTCTTCGCCCAACTCAATCATGCCGGGCATCATGGCGCTACCGCCGGTCAGCACAATGCCAGAGGACAAGACTTCCTCGTAACCGGAGTCTCGCAACACCTGTTGCACCAAGGAGAAAATTTCTTCTATGCGAGGTTCAATCACACCGGCCAAATTTTGTCGGCTCAACATGCGTGGGCCACGGTCACCCAGACCTGGCACCTCCACTTGTACATTGGGGTCGGCCAACAACTGCTTGGCAAACCCTGACTCCACTTTGATGTCTTCTGCGTCTTTGGTGGGGGTACGCAACGCCATAGCAATATCGCTGGTGATCAAATCACCTGCGATGGGAATGACAGCGGTGTGGCGAATCGCACCGTTGGTGAAAATAGCTACATCGGTGGTCCCAGCACCGATGTCCACCAAGGCCACACCCAATTCCCGCTCGTCAGCGGTTAACACCGAATGGCTTGACGCCAAGGGGTTGAGCATGAGCTGCTCTACATCAAGTCCGCAGCGACGTACACATTTGATGATGTTTTCTGCTGCACTTTGGGCTCCAGTCACGATATGCACCTTGGCTTCTAAGCGGATGCCGCTCATACCAATAGGCTCTTTGACGTCATGTCCATCAATCACGAACTCTTGCGGCTCGACCAGTAACAGGCGCTGGTCTGTGGAGATGTTGATGGCTTTGGCTGTCTCCACCACGCGGGCCACATCTGCAGCTGTGACCTCGTGGTCTTTGACAGCGACCATGCCGTGTGAATTCATGCCCCGTATATGGCTTCCCGTGATACCGGTGTAGACGCGGGTAATTTTGCAGTCGGCCATCAATTCAGCTTCTTTCAAAGCTTGTTGAATGCTTTGCACCGTTGCATCAATGTTGACCACCACGCCTCGCTTCAAGCCATTACTGGGTGCAATACCGAAGCCCGCTAATTTCAACTCTGCCCCAGGCAATACCTCGGCCACCACCACCATCACCTTGCTGGTACCGATGTCCAAACCTACGACCAAATCTTTGTACTCTTTTGCCATGGAAACCTCTGTGTGTTTACCTTGTTGTTGTTGATGTCAACGTACTCACCCCGCGCAAGCGCAAGGCATAACCGTTCACGTGGCGCAAATCCGCAGCTTCCAACGCTTGGGTTTGTCGTCCAAAGCGTTGGCTGACCTGCGCCAGCGTCATCGTCAATCTTTGCACCCGTGCCATGACTTCTTCACTGGAGCCACGTCCCAATTCAATATGACCCCCACCTTTGAGCTCAGCGTGCCAACTTCCTCGGGCTGTCAGTTCCAGTCCTTTGAGATGCAGCTGAACTTTGTTGAGCTCTGGTTTTAAGGTTTCATACATGCGCAATACCTGTGCGGACTCGTTGTCAGGGCCACTCAGGTGGGGTAAATTTTCATCATCGAGTTCGCCGAAATTTGCACTGAACACCTCCCCTTGTTTGTTTAACAAGCGTGAGTCAGATTCGTTACCCCAATAAGCGGCAGGCTGATGCTCTTCCAAATCCACACTCAATCGGTTGGGGAATTCACGTCTGACCATGGCTTGTCGCACCCAAGGTACGTTTTCAAATGCCGAACGGGCTTGCATCAAATCCACCGTGAAAAAACTGCCTTGCAACCTTGGTACCACATTGGCCCTCAAGGTGACAGCATTGTTGTGTCGTACATCGCCTTGGACAGATATGGCTGACAGCGCAAACACAGGGTGGCGCAACATCCACCAGACCATGACAGCCACCAACATGCCACTGAGAACCAGCACCAACAACAAACTGGTGATGTTCATCAAACGTATATCCAAGGCCAAAGGGGGCGCTTTGGTCAAGTACATGGCGTCGCGTGCTTTCATGATGCACTGACTCCGGTTTGTGTATCCAAACTCGCGTTGACCAAAATTTGTAAACACAACTGTGGATAGGAGATGCCCGCAGCCAAGGCCGACATAGGTACCAAAGAATGGCTGGTCATGCCCGGACTGGTGTTCATTTCAAGCAAAAAAGGTTGACGGTCACTGGCGCGAATCATGACGTCGGCTCGCCCCCAACCACGACATCCCAGAGCTTGGTAGGCTGCCACACTCAAGGCTTGGATTGCTTTTTCTTCCTCAACCGGCAAGCCACTGGGGCAGTGGTAGCGCACCTCATCTGTGAAGTATTTATTTTGATAGTCATAAGCACCTTGAGGCGCCTCGATTTTGACCACAGGTAATGCGTGTGCTGAATCTGCGTGCCCCAGCACAGGACAGGTCACTTCCTCACCTTCGATGAACATTTCGCACAAGATATCTGGGTCATAACGTTTGGCCAATTGAATGGCCTGTTCCAGTTGAGCCTCTTGGCTGACTTTGCTCACACCTATGGATGAACCCTCATGCGGGGGCTTGACAATCACAGGCAAGCCAAGTCGACTGATGATGGTGTCAATATCTGCTTTGCTTTGTTTGTGAGCGGACAGCCAAACTGACGGGGGTGTTGACAATTGTTCAGCGCGCCAAATGCGCTTGGTCATTTGCTTGTCCATTGCAATGGCAGATGCCATCACACCAGACCCCGTGTAAGGAATACCCATCAACTCCAATGCGCCTTGAACGGTGCCATCTTCTCCATGCCGGCCATGCAAAGCAATAAAAACATGTGTGAAATTCAATATCTTTAATTGCGCCAAAGGCTGCGAAGCTGGGTCAAAAGCAATTGCATTCACACCAACAGACTTCAAAGCATTTACAACGCCTTGGCCCGAGAGCAAAGAAATTTCGCGCTCTGCCGAGCGTCCCCCCATGAGGACGGCGACTTTGCTGGTACCTATATCAAAATTGCTCATGCGCCCACCACTTTCAGAGGTGTTTGCTGTATCTGCCGCTGTGCCAGCTTTGCGGGTACTGAACCGATTGATCCTGCCCCCATGCACATCACCACATCGCCTTCCCGTGCGTTGTCCACCAACAAGTCTTCCAATTGCTGCAAGTCTTTGGCAAATATGAGTTGCTGCTGTCCCGCCACCCTCACTGCATGGGCAAGCGCGCGTCCATCAGCACCTGCAATGGCCGCCTCTCCTGCGGCATAGATTTCTGTCAAACACACCACATCGACATCTTGTAAAACGCGCACAAAGTCTTCAAAGCAATCACGTGTTCTGCTGTAACGATGCGGCTGAAATGCCAGTACCAACCGTCGTCCTGGAAACGCACCCCGTGCGGCTTCAATCGTTGCAGCCAGTTCAACTGGGTGGTGACCATAGTCTTCGATCAAGGTGAAGTGGCCACCTGTCTTTGCAGCAATTTCGCCATGTCGCTGAAAGCGTCGCCCCACACCACTGAAATTTGCCAAGGCTGTGATCACAGCTTCATCGGGCACGTTGAGTTCTACAGCGATAGCGATAGCAGCTAAGGCATTACGTACATTGTGTATGCCAGGTAAATTCAAATCGATGCGTAACGAGGGCAAGGTCACCCCATTGCTGCGCGTGACAGTAAAGTGCATATGCGCGCCCTGAGCTTGAATTTCAGTAGCACGCACTTGCGCTTTCTCTGACAAACCATAGCTTGTGATGGGTCGAGAAACCTCAGGCAAGATGCTGGCCACCACGGGATCATCAATGCACAGCACCGCTGCACCATAGAAGGGCATTCGGTGTAAAAATTCGATGAACGCAGACTTCAGCTTGTTGAAGTCGTGTCCATAGGTTTCCATGTGATCTGCATCAATATTGGTCACCACCGACATAATGGGATTAAGGTTCAAGAAAGAGGCATCAGATTCATCTGCCTCGACCACGATGTAGTCACCTGAACCCAGCTTGGCATTTGCGCCTGCGCTGATGAGTCTTCCACCGATCACAAATGTGGGATCTAAACCAGCTTGGGCCAGTATGCTGGCTACCAAACTGGTGGTGGTGGTTTTGCCATGTGTGCCAGCAATGGCAATACCTTGCTTTAAGCGCATCAGCTCTGCCAACATGACGGCCCTGGGAACCACAGGAATGAGTTTCTGATGTGCGGCGACAACCTCGGGATTGTCGTGCTGCACTGCGGTTGAAATCACCACAGCGTCTGCGCCTTGCATATGTGCGGCGTCATGTCCTACCTGCGTGTGTATACCCAAGGCTGATAAGCGCTGCAGCACAGGACCATCTGATAAATCTGAGCCCGACACGCTGTAGCCGAGGTTATGCAAAATTTCAGCGATACCGCTCATGCCCGCGCCACCGATACCGACAAAATGAACATGACTGATGGCATGCTTCATTGCAAAACCTCCTGACATGCTTTGGCGACATGTTCAGCAGCTTGGGTTTGACGCAAGGCATAGGCTTGGCTAGCCGCTTGCAACAAAATCTCACGGCTCAAGGCTTGCAACTGCTGTGCCAACACAACGGGCGTCAATGTGTGTTGCGGCAATAACCAACCAGCGCCATGATCCGTTAAAAACTTGGCATTCATGGTTTGGTGATCATCGACGGCATAAGGGAACGGCACCAACAGGGCTGCCACACCAATGGCGGCAAGTTCGCTAACTGTGCTTGCACCAGCGCGACAAATCACCACATCGGCTTGTGCCATCAAGGCTGCAGGTTGAGAAATAAATGCCAATAATTCTGCGTCAACATCCGCTTGTGCATAAGCAGCTTTTAAATTGTCGAGATGCTTTTCGCCCCCCTGATGCACCACCATGGGACGCTGTGCTGGGGGAATCAAGGCCAATGCCTCAGGTACCACCGAGTTGAGCGCCTGAGCACCCAAGCTTCCACCCATGACCACCACACGCAGCGGCCCTTGGCGGTTGGCAAATCGATGTGCAGGTGGCTCTTGCTGAAGAAACTCTGCACGCAAAGGATTGCCCACCCAATGCGCTTGGGGCAACGCACTGGGAAAACTGCTAAATACTTGGCGCGCAATTTTGGATAAATATTTATTTGCTGCGCCAGCCACAGAGTTTTGTTCATGCAGTATCAAGGGTTTGCCGCAAATGACACCCATGAGCCCAGCAGGGAAAGTGATGTAGCCGCCCAAACCCACCAGCACATCGGGTCGCAAGCGACGTATCACCTTCAAACTTTGCGCCAAGGCTTGCAGCAGTCGCCATGGCAGTGATAACCATGTACGCAGGCCCTTGCCTCGCACGCCACCAAATTGCACTGCTTCAAATGCAAAACCTCTGCTTGGAACGAGTTGCGACTCCATGCTGGGCGAAGGTGCACCCAACCAATGCACATTCCAGCCTTGGTTGCGCAAGACCTCGGCAATAGCCAGACCCGGAAAGATATGACCACCTGTGCCACCAGCCATTACCAATGCGGTGGGTGTGCTCATACACGACCCCCATGCATCATCAGTCTGTTTTCATAATCGACCCGCAAAACAACAGCCAAGGCGATCAAGTTCAACAAAATAGCTGAACCGCCATAACTCATCAAGGGCAAGGTCAATCCTTTGGTCGGCAGTGCGCCCAAGTTAACGCCCATGTTGATAAAAGCTTGAAAGCCAATCCAAATGCCCACACCTTGCGCCACCAACCCAGCAAATACACGGTCCATGGCAATGGCTTGACGACCAATGAACATGATGCGTCGTGTCATCCACATGAACACACCGATCAAAGTCACCACACCCACCAAACCAAACTCCTCACCGATGACGGCCAACAAAAAGTCGGTATGTGCCTCTGGTAACCAATGTAATTTCTCAACACTGCCACCCAGTCCAACACCAAAAATTTCACCTCGCCCAAAGGCAATCAAGGAATGCGAGAGTTGATACCCTTTGCCTAAGGCGTACTTGGCACTCCAAGGATCAAGGTAAGCAAAAATCCGCTCACGTCGCCATTCCGACAAACCAATGATCAAGCTAAACGCAATCAGCAACACCAAGGCAATCAACAAGAACATGCGGGCGTTAACACCACCCAAAAACAAAATGCCCATGGCGATCACAGCGATCACCAAAAATGCACCCATATCAGGCTCGGCCAGCAGCAATGAGCCCACAATTGCTATAGCAACGCCCATAGGCGTAACGGCAGCAAAGAATTTTTCTTTTACATCCATCTTGCGAACCATGTAATTGGCTGCATACAAGAGCGTTCCGAACTTGGCTAATTCGGAGGGTTGAAAATTCATGATGCCAAGACTGATCCAGCGTCTTGCGCCGTTGATGTTTTTTCCCATGAATGGCAACAACACCACAATCAGCAACACAATAGACGCAATAAAGACCCAAGGCGCTGCTTTTTCCCATGTATCCATGGGAATTTGAAATACCAACAAGGCGGCGATAAAGCCAATACCCAACGCAGCCAAATGTCGAACCAAATACTGAATTTGGGTGAACCCATTCGATTGAGGACCGTCGTTGAGGGAGATAGATGCGGAATACACCATCACCAATCCCCATAACAGCAAACTGGCGATCGACCAAACCAAGGCTTTATCAAATGCTTTGATGCCAGCAGGAGCTGCACGGGTACGCCCATATTCACGACCATGTACACGCACAGGCAAGGCATCCGGCCCTTCTTTGGGTGCATTGCCAAACCAACGCCCTAGCCGGTCGCTCCAACTTAAAAGCACGCCATCACTCATGCATGCCCCTTCTCAAAAACCCATGCGTTCACGCAATCGACAAACTGAGTTCCACGCTCTGCATAGTTTTTGAACATATCCAAACTCGAACAAGCAGGTGAGAGCAAGACAATATCAGCGGTTTGCGCCTGCGCACCGGCCAACGCGACAGCACTTGACATATCGGATGCATGCAACACCGGGATTTCAAGACCTGTGATGGCTTGCTCTATAAGAGACGCATCCTTACCCATCAACACCACGGCGCGAACACAGTGCTGCATTGCATGACGCAGGGGTGTAAAGTCTTGCCCCTTGCCATCGCCACCCAAAATCAACACCAGTTTTTTATCCTGCCCCAAACTTTGGATAGCTGCCAAAGTGGCCCCCACATTGGTACCCTTGCTGTCATCCATATATTCAATGTCATTGACAATACCCACCGATTGCATACGGTGTGGCTCACCTGGATATTGGCGCAGAGCATGCAACATGGTGGCCAGACCTGCGCCACAACTGCTGGCCAGCGCCAAGGCTGCCAATGCGTTGAGGGCATTGTGTTGCCCGCGCAATCGCAAAGCATCTGCTGGCATCAAGCGCTGGATCAGTAACTCATCATCTACCTGCCGCTTGCCCTCTGTCTCAGGTATAGCAGCACGCACTAGCCATGTCATGCCATTGATATGTTCTAAACCATAGTCACCCGCCACTTGCGGTGAGTCAGCACCAAAGCTGACCGTGTGTCTCTGCTCTGTTTTCTTCTTAGCTTGTTCTTTAGGTAACAGTTCTGCTACCACTGCATCATGGCGCGGCATGATTGCGGTTGCTTGTTTGCCATAAATATGCGATTTGGCTTTGCCGTAGCTTTGCATATCGGCGTGCCAATCCAAATGATCCTCGGTCAAATTAAGAATGCATGCTGCTGTAGGCTCAAATCCATGCTCTGCATCAAGTTGGAAGCTCGATAACTCCAATACCCACACTTGTGGCAAGTGGTCGAGCTTGTCGCGCAATGTGTCCAACAAGGTAGGGCCAATATTGCCAGCCATGGCTACATCCCTGCCGGCGCTTTGTAACAACAGCGTTGTCAGCGATGTGACTGTGGTTTTGCCATTGGTGCCCGTGATGGCGACGACGTGAGGTCGGTAGCCTTGGTCAGTGGCCAAATGAGACAGCGCATGGGAGAAAAGACTTAGCTCAGTTCCTACCCACAGTCCTTTTTGTTGGGCTGCTGACCACACAGGCGCAACCTGCACAGGTGTGAGTCCAGGACTTTTGAATACCGCTTTGATCGTTGGATCGTCTAGCAATGAAGCTTCAAAATTTCCATGGATGAAAGTGACTTTGAAGTCTTCGGCCTGCACACTGGCCAGCCCTGGCGGTTGCGCTCGGTTATCGACCACCGTGACATCTGCCCCTTGCATCACACACCAACGCACCATGGCCAAGCCTGAGTCACCTAAACCCAATACCAAGACATGAAGGTCAGCCAGCAGTTTCATTTTTAGCGTAACTTCAATGTTGACAAACCCACCAAGCACAGCAGCATGGTGATGATCCAAAAGCGCACCACCACTTGTGTTTCTTTCCATCCGGTTTTTTCAAAATGATGGTGCAGGGGTGCCATTTTTAAAATACGTCTTCCCTCGCCAAATTTTCGTTTGGTGTATTTGAAATAGGTGACCTGCAACATGACCGACAAGGCTTCGGCAACGAAGATACCCCCCATGATGGCCAGCACAATTTCTTGCCGAACAATGACAGCGATGGTGCCCAAAGCTGCGCCTAATCCCAATGCCCCCACGTCCCCCATGAAGACTTGCGCTGGGTGGGTGTTGAACCATAAAAATGCCAAACCTGCACCGGCCATGGCTGAGCAAAATATCAACAGCTCACCCGAACCAGGAATATGCGGAAAGAACAAATACCGCGAATACACCGCAGAACCCGTGACGTAAGCAAATACACCCAAAGCCGAACCCACCATCACCACAGGCATGATGGCTAAGCCATCTAAACCATCAGTCAAATTCACTGCATTGCTAGAACCAACAATGACCACATAGGTCAAACCCACAAACCCCAATATACCCAAGGGGTAGCTAATTTCTTTGAAGAAAGGTAACAACAATCCTGCCTTGGGTGGCAAACTCACATCAAAGCCAGAACTTACCCAGCTGTAAAACAACTCCATGACCTTCAGGTTGCTGACCTCCGAAATGCTGAATACCAAGTACAAAGCAGCCAACAAACCAATCAGAGATTGCCATAGGTATTTCTCACCCGAGGGCATGCCCTCAGGATCCTTGCTCACGACTTTGCGCCAGTCATCGACCCACCCGATGGCTCCAAAACCCAAAGTAACCATCAACACAATCCACACAAACCGGTTGGACAAATCAACCCACAATAAAGTGGACACTGCAATAGCTAGCAATATCAATACACCGCCCATGGTGGGTGTCCCTGATTTCGCTAAATGCGCTTGCACGCCATAGCCTCGGATAGGTTGTCCGATTTTGAGTTCTGTGAGTTTGCGAATCACACTGGGGCCTGCGACCAAACCAATGAGTAGCGCTGTCATGGCTGCCATCACGGCTCTGAATGTCAGGTACTGAAACACCCGCAGATAACCGTAATCAGGTGACATGGCTTGTAACCATTGCGCCAAACTCAAGAGCATGAAGCCTCCTTGGGGTGAGATGTAGCTTGGTCTGCCCAAGACTGTATGGCGTGAACAACGCGCTCCATGCGCATGAAGCGCGAACCTTTGACCAGCACCGTCGAGATACCGGGCAAGCGTGCTTGCACCTGCGCGTAAACCTCATCGATAGATTGACAATGCTTGGCATTGACAAACACCTTGGCAGCATCACGGCTTAACTCACCCAAGGTGATGAGATGTTCGACACCACTGGCTTGAGCGTAGCGCCCCACTTCAGCATGAAACTCAGCGCCTTGCGTGCCCACTTCACCCATGTCACCCAGCACCAGCAACCTTGGCGAGGGTGACTGCGCCAGCACATTGATGGCAGCTCTGACAGAGTCTGGATTGGCGTTGTAGGTGTCATCGATCAACAACAGTTGTCGCTCCCCCAAGCCCACAGTGAGGGATCGCGAGCGCCCTGCAACGGGCTCAAATTCGCTCAACCCCTTTTCAATCGTCGCTAAGGGAATGCCTGCAGCGATACAACACGCAATCGCCGCCAAGGCATTGTGTACATTGTGTTCACCTGCCACAAATAACTGGGCATTTAACTCGCCCACCGGGGTATCTACTTGCAATTGCCAATGCTTTTGCGTCCAAACACTGCTGCGGGCATGCACATCTGCCGAGCGGGAATGGCCAAAACCTATGACCCGCTTAGCTTGGGACAACTGACGCCATACGTCTGCATGTGCATCGTCTGTGGGAAACACGGCCACACCATCGGCTGGCAAGGCAGCAATGACTTGACCATTTTCAACAGCAACAGCTTGCACACTGTGCATGAATTCTTGGTGTTCACGTTGAGCGTTATTCACTAATGCAATGTTGGGTGCTGCCATTGCAGCAAGTTCTGCAATTTCGCCTGGATGGTTCATTCCCAACTCAACGACGGCACTGCGATGATGCGATTGCAATCTGAGCAGGGTCAGGGGTACGCCAATGTCATTATTGAAATTGCCTTGTGTTGCAAGTGCATCTTCGCCATGCCATGTTTTCAAGATGCTGGCAATCATCTGGGTCACTGTGGTTTTGCCATTGCTGCCAGTCACTGCAATCAAAGGCAATGAAAACTGCTTGCGCCACGCTTGCGCAATGCGACCCAATGCTTCACGGGTATCACTGACTTCCAAACCCGTCAAACCAGCGGCTTGCAACCCATGAGTTGTAATCGCTGCATGTACGCCTTGCCCTACCAATGACGAAAGGAAGTCATGGCCATCAAAGTGCTCACCTTTTAGCGCCACAAACATATCTCCAGGCCTAAGACTGCGCGTGTCGGTATGCAAACGTGACACCTGATGATCAGCCAGACCCACCAATTTGCTTTGGGGTAACCAAGCGTAAAGCTGTGCAACAGAGATAGGCAGACTGTGCGTCATTCCAAGCCTCGCATCTTCAAAGCGGCCAAGGCATGCTGCTGATCAGAGAACGCCAACTTGGTAGCGCCTATTTCTTGGTAAGTTTCATGACCTTTTCCCGCAATCAGCACAATGTCTTGCGTATTGGCATTTGCAATGGTGCGGGTAATGGCTTGGGCTCTGTCAATATAAATTTCCGCTTGAGTTGTTGCTTGAAGTCCGGCTAGCATGTGTTCGATGATGCGTTGCGGGTCTTCATTCCGAGGGTTATCGCTGGTGAACACCAAATGATCTGCGCCTGCTTCAGCCGCACTGGCCATGGATGCGCGTTTGCTGGTATCGCGATTTCCGCCACACCCAACCACACAGTGCAGCTGACCTTGGCGTTCCTGTGCCACCGGTCGAAGTGCTTTCAACACTTGTATCAATGCGTCGGGTGTATGCGCATAGTCAATCACAACCAAAGGCGTGTGCGCATTACCCAAGCTTTGCATACGCCCAGGTACAGCGGGTAAATCGTGGCAAGCTTTGACTGCCGCAGCAAGTGGGTAGCCGAGTGAGCGCATGGCAGCAATCACACCCAACAAATTCAGCACATTGAATTCACCCAATCCTTGCGTATGCACGGAATGAATGTCGTGTCCTTCGACCACATCAAATTGCAGACCATTCACCATGTTGCGCAACGACTTGGCTTGCAATCTTGCAGCTTGGCGCAAAGAGACTGTCCAAATGTCCAGATGACTCTGTTCTTGCTGTGATTGCAACTGCTTCGCCAAGGTGTGACCCTGTGGGTCATCAATATTGATCACAGCAGCTTGCAGACCGGTCCACGCAAACAAACTTGCTTTAGCTTGCCAATACGCGGCCATGGTGGCGTGGTAGTCAAGGTGGTCTTGGGTGAAATTGGTAAAAATGGCTATACGCAAATAGGTGCCATCTAGGCGATGCTCTTGCAAGCCAATCGATGAGGCCTCAATCGCACAGGCCTTGACCCCTTCATCCACCCACTGACGCAATTGCGCATGCAAGCTAACGGGGTCGGGTGTGGTCATGCCCGTGTTGTGTATATATTGAGCATCTCCCATGCCCAAGGTGCCCACCAACTTGCAGCGCTGACCTGCTTGTGTCAAAGCATAAGACAACCACCATGCTGTGGTTGTTTTACCGTTGGTACCAGTGACAGCCAGCATCTGCAACTGGTGACTTGGAGAATCAAAGTAGGCATCAGCAATAGGACCACACGCTTGTTTGAGCCCATTGAACGCTGCAATTTTTCCCGCGCTATCTGCCCACGCAAATGACTCCACCCCTTGAGCCTCCACCAGGCAAGCACTTGCGCCTTGCGCCAAGGCTTGCGCAACATAGTGCCGTGCATCATGTGCCAAACCAGGCCACGCAAGAAAGCCATCGCCTTGCTGAACCTTGCGACTGTCGCTGTGCAGATGGCCTTGGACCGAGGCGCGCAGCCATTGCGCAGCTTGTGTCGGTGAATGCAGTGATTGCATCAGAAGGACTCCGCCTCAGCTTTGGCAATCACCTGAGGTTTTACAGCGCGATCGGGTTGCACACCCAGCATCCGTAAGGTTTGTTGCACGGTCTCACTGAACACGGGAGCCGCTACGTCGCCACCAAAATATCGCCCGTTGCTGGGCTCATCAATCATCACTGCCACCACAATGCGCGGTTTTTCGATCGGGGCCATGCCAACAAAAAAGCCTCGGTATTTTTTATCTGCGTAGCCTTTGCCTTCTTGCTTGTGTGCAGTGCCTGTTTTTCCGCCGACGGAGTAACCCATGGTTTGGGCCTTAGGTGCTGTGCCCCCCGGGCCAGTCACCAAATTCAACATGGTTCGCACAGCGATGGCGTTTTGCGCGCTGATGGCACGTACACCTACCACTTTGTCTTCTCGTTTGAGCAAACTGACAGGAACCACTTCACCGTCACGTGCAAACACGGTGTAGGCCTGAGCTAACTGAAACAAACTGGTCGACAAGCCGTAGCCATAGCTCATGGTGGCTTGCTCCATAGGCCGCCAAGATTTGTAGGGTCGCAAACGTCCGGCAACAGCACCCGGGAAAGGTACTTGGGGTTTTTGACCAAACCCCACTTGGGTATACATCTCCCACATATCTTTGGGGGGCATGCGCATGGCAATTTTTACCGTGCCGATATTGCTGGATTTTTGAATCACTTCAGACACACTCAACACCCCATGCGGATGGGCATCGGTGATGGTCATGCCATACATATTGAGTTTTCCAGGCGAGGTATCAATTTGTGTCTCAGGCTTGACCAAGCCCTTTTCCATGGCCAAGGCAATCACAAATGGCTTCATGGTGGACCCTGGCTCAAAGGTGTCGGTCAATGCGCGGTTACGCATTTGCACACCGTTGAAGTTGCTGCGCTTGTCAGGCGAGTAACTGGGGTAATTGGCCAATGCCAGCACATCGCCTGACTGCGCATCGAGCACCACCACGCTACCTGCCGCGGCCTTGTTATCAATCACCGCTTCACGTAAACGTTGATACGCAAAGTACTGCACCTTACTGTCAATGCTAAGTTGTAAATCCCGGCCATCCTCAGGTGGAATTTCATCGCCTATGCCTTCGACCACCTGCTTGTGGCCGTTGTTAATCACACGACGTGATCCGCTCTTACCCGCCAAGTGTTTGTTAAAAGCCAATTCAACACCTTCTTGGCCTATGTTTTCAATATTGGTGAATCCCACCACATGGGCCGCAGCCTCCCCTTCAGGGTACATGCGCTTGTACTCCATGGTGGTGTAGACGCCATGTATGCCTAACTCTGCAATTTTTTTGCCTATGGCCATATCGGCTTGCCGCTTGAGCCAAACATGTTTACGTTTCTCGTCCTTGATTTTGTCTTGAACTTCAGATAGAGGTATATCTAAGAGTTGAGCCAATTCTTTGAGCTTGGGGTTGGCAGCATCAATTTCTTCTGGGCTGGCCCAGATGCTGGGCATGGGTACGCTGGAGGCCAATATCAGTCCATTACGATCCAGGACGCGACCCCGGTTAGCAGGAATCTCAAGCGTTCGCTCAAACCTGACTTGCCCTTGCTTCTTGAAAAAATTGTTATCTAACACTTGTACATAGGTAGCGCGTACCACCAAGCCAATGAACCCCAATGCAATACCTGCAACGATGAATTGGCTGCGCCATATCGGCGTTTTGCTTGCCAGCAAAGGATTGGTGGAGTACTGAACGCTGCGGCTGCTCATGGCTGAGCCTTGGGTGTACTGCTAGATGAGACGTTATCGCTGCCTGCAGTTGATGGCGATACATACTGGGTAATGGCAGGCGATATGGTGTGCATATGCATTTGCTCTCGCGCCATTTTTTCTACACGCAATGGCGTGGCTTGTGCGCCGCGCTCTACATCTAATCGGTCATGCTCAGTATCTAGACGTTGAGCCAGTGCTTTGGCTCGGTCTAACTCGGTATAAAGACGACGTGATTCATATTGGGTGCGAACCAAATACAAGGCGCTCAACACCACAAACATCAGCAACAAAGCACTGACTCGGGTCATGCAAGCTCTCCCAACGGTAGGCGCTGAGCGATACGCATGATGGCACTTCTGCTGCGAGGGTTTGCGCTTACCTCTTGATCGGTGGGTCGTTGACGTCCCAAGGCGCGCAGCGCTAAATCAACAGGCATAGCGAAAGGTGCTCTGCGGTCATACACCTCACGCGCATGTTTAGCAATGAATTGCTTGACAATGCGGTCTTCCAATGAATGAAAGCTGATCACCACCAGACGGCCTCCAGGCTGTAAAACCCGCAAACTAGCGTCAAGCGCTTGTTCCAGCTCTTCAAGTTCACGGTTGATGAAGATTCGAAAAGCTTGAAAAGTTCGGGTTGCTGGGTTGTGTCCTTGCTCCCGTGTTTTGACAATCGATGCAACCAACTCGGCCATGGCCAATGTGGTCGCCGGAAGTTGTCCTGCTTCACGCTGAGCAACGATGGCTTTGGCAATGCCTTTGGCAAACCGTTCTTCACCATATTCACGTATCACCTGAGCTATCTGGTCGCTGCTTGCCACGCCCAGCCAATCGAACACGCTTGGGCCCTGGCTTGTGTCCATTCGCATGTCCAACGGGCCGTCCTGACGGAATGAAAATCCTCGCTCTGGGTTGTCGATTTGTGGGGAGCTCACTCCCAGATCCATCAGCACACCGGCGACGCTGCTCTGTGGGAGTTGACTCAGTGCTGCGAAGCCCTGATGACGTATCTCTATCCGTGGATCGTGCATGGCCTGTGCCGCTGCAATCGCTT
Organism: Comamonadaceae bacterium; assembly: GCA_947455935.1. GTDB lineage: Bacteria > Pseudomonadota > Gammaproteobacteria > Burkholderiales > Burkholderiaceae_C > Limnohabitans. Next base: position 21,772 of record CANGPV010000005.1, on the reverse strand, counting down.
GCGGGTCTTTGTCGAAGACGATCAATTTGCCTTGGGGGGAGAGTTTTTCCAAGATGCGCTTTGCATGCCCGCCGCGGCCAAAGGTTGTGTCGACATAAGTGGCTTCGGCCCGAACGTCCAGCGCCTCGACCGCCTCCTTCAACATGACGGTGGTGTGTGCCCATTCAGTCGTTGCCATTCCACGTTAAAAGGAAAAGTCGCGAAAGACATCGGGCATCTCGCCCTGCATGGCCTCTGCCTCTTGGGTGTCGTATGTCGACTTGTCCCACAGCTCGAAATGGGTTCCCATGCCAAGCAACATCACATCCTTGCTGATGTGCGCAGCCTGACGCAATTCAGGCGAAACCAACACGCGGCCTGTACCGTCCATATCGACATCCATGGCATTACCCAACAAGATGCGCTTCCACCATTGCGCCGTCATGGGCAATGCGGCAACACGCTCTCGGAATTTCTCCCACTCAGGTCGAGGGAACAACATCAAACATCCATGGGGATGCCTTGTGATGGTGAGCTGCCCAGCAGCGGTCGCGCTCAAGACATCACGATGCCGCGTGGGAACCGACAAGCGACCCTTGGCATCCAAACTCAGCGATGACGCACCTTGAAACACGGCTACAAACCCCTGGTTACACAAATGTGGGCGGAAAAGTGAAGAATCTCACATTTTTCCACTTAATACCACTTCTATGCACTTTAACAGGAATTTAGACGGATGCAAACCTGAAATTGAGCTTTTATCAGCAAAATCAACAACTTAGCCGATGTTTCGCATTATCAATCGACTAAAAATTTCATTATGAATTAAGCACTTAGAAGAAACATCGAATGTGAAATATCAGCTTTTATGGACGTAAAAAAAGCAGGCTTGGTGTGGCCTGCTTTTCACGTGAATGCGATGAAGGATCAATCACCAAACATTTTTTGCTTCAATTCACGGCGCTGTTGGGCCTCCAGCGATAAGGTGGCAGTAGGTCGGGCCAGCAAGCGGCCCACACCGATGGGCTCACCGGTTTCATCGCAATAACCATAGTCACCACTGTCGATACGCGTAATGGATTGCTCGATTTTCTTGAGCAATTTGCGTTCACGATCGCGGGTACGCAATTCGAGGGCGTGTTCTTCTTCGATGGTGGCGCGGTCCGCGGGATCTGGCACGATCACGGTGTCTTCGCGCAAATGCTCTGTGGTCTCACCAGCGTTAGCGAGGATGTCGGTTTTCAATTGGACCAACTTCAAACGGAAAAAAGCCATTTGCAATGCGTTCATGTACTCGTCATCGGGCATGGCGAGCACCTCTTCGTCAGACACGGTTGCAGCTGTTTTATTTTTCCAATTGTTGGCCAGTTTGGGATTTTTAACAGGAATCATGGGAACAACCGCAGGAAGGGTTGGGACAGAGATGGGTCCGTAACTGGCCTTGGCCATGGTGGAAGCCACACTCAACCCAGGGGGTGGCGGCATCATGGACATGGCTTTGGCAGCACGGGGAGATTTTTTTGCGGTATCAGGCGTGTTCTCCACGCGGGCAGAAGTAGCAGGAGCGACAGATTTCGCGGAAGGCGAAGTCGCTTTGGCCTTGGTAGAAGCAGATTTGGCAGCAGTTGTCACAGTTTTGGAGGCAGGTTTCACAGGAATGGGTTTTTTAACAGGCAGCGGTTTTTTGACCACTGGTTTTTTCTTGGCAGCCACGGCTTTTTTAGTCAGCACTTTCTTAGCAGTGGGCGTTGCTTTCTTTGCAGGTGTTGCTTTCTTTGCAGGCATTGCTTTCTTTGCAGGTGTTGCTTTCTTTACAGGCATTGCTTTCTTTGCAGGTGTTATTTTTTTGCTCACAACAGCTTTTTTGGCAGGCACAGCTTTTTTAGCAATTACAGCTTTTTTCTTGGCTACAAGCTTCTTGGCTGCCACCGTTTTCTTTACAGCAACTGCTTTTTTAGCAGGCGCTTTCACAACCTTGGCCTTGGTTTGACTCTTGGCTTTGCTGTCTCTTGAATGCTTTGCGGATTTCAATGCACATCTCCTTACAGGGTGGCGTCGAGTGCATTAGCACCAAGCCCCATACTGCTTCTGGTTGTTGTCTAAAACTTCATTCGTGACCAGTGTCATGGGCTTGTAGCAAAACAACACCGCAGGCCAATGGCGCGCGGATTGTACTCAGCTTATGCACTGTTCCAGACCTTGCTGGAAGATATCTTTAGGTAAATCGATGCCAATGAATACCATTTTGCTCGTTCGCTTCTCGCCAGGTGCCCAAGCTTGACCTAAATCACTTCCCATCAACTGATGTACCCCCTGGAAAATAACCTTGCGCTCGGTGCCTTTCATGTGTAGGACACCTTTGTAGCGCAACATGCGAGGGCCATAAATATTAACAATGGCGCCTAAAAAATCTTCCAATTTGGCGGGGTCTAAAGCGCGATCAGCCTTGAAGACAAAGCTTTTCACATCGTCGTCATGATGGTGGTGGTGTCCATGACCATGGTCGTGGTCATCACCGTGGTGCGCATGGTCGTGATGATGCGAGGGATGATCGCAATGTTCGTCATGCGCATGGTGATGATGGCCATCGCTTAGAAAATCGGGATCGATTTCCAAGGTAGTGTTGAGATTAAACCCTCGCAGATCAAACACCTTGTCTATCGCCACTTCTCCAAAGTGCACGATGTGCTGAGGTGCGCGCGGGTTCATATGCTTTAAGCGGTGCTGCAAAGCTTCCAACTCGTTTGGCGACACCAGTTCGCTCTTGCTGATAAAGATTTGATCAGCAAAGCCTACCTGTCGGCGCGCTTCTTGACGGTCATTCAAGGTTTGCGCCGCATGCTTGGCGTCCACCAAAGTCAGTACCGCATCAAGTAAAAAGCTTTCAGCAATTTCATCGTCCATGAAAAAAGTTTGGGCTACGGGCCCCGGGTCGGCCAAACCGGTGGTTTCAATCACCACCCGCTCAAAGTCCAGTTCGCCCTTGCGTTTTTTTTCAGCCAAGTCTTGCAAGGTGGTACGCAGGTCTTCGCGTATGGTGCAGCACACACAACCGTTACTCATTTGAACAATATGCTCTTTGGTATCTGCCACCAAAATTTCGTTGTCGATATTTTCTTCACCAAATTCGTTTTCGATGACGGCAATCTTCAATCCGTGCGACTCAGACAAGATGCGCTTGAGCAACGTGGTCTTACCTGAACCCAAAAAACCAGTTAATACCGTAGCGGGAATCAACATATCCATTCAACCTTATTGAAATTCGTTAGTAACAGACTGCAAGTTTAGCCAGCATTGGCTTCACTTCTTCATCAACACCAAACCCTTGAGGTACTCACCTTCAGGGAAACAAACCGTCATGGGATGATCGGGTGCCGCATGAACCCGGTCCAAGAAATAAGCATCCACACCTGCATCGGTACCCGCAGAAGCCACAATTTTGTGGAATAACTCAGGTGCAATGCCTCCCGAACAACTGTAGGTGAACAGCACCCCACCCTTTGACAGCAGTTTGAACGCCCAACGGTTGATATCTTTGTAAGCACGCGCAGCGCGTTCGGCGTGGGCAGCGCTTGGCGCAAACTTAGGCGGGTCCAGCACAATGCCATCGAACTGACGTCCCTCTTTGTGCAAACGGCGCAATGTTGCGTTCACATCTGCATCTAAAAAAGTAGCATTGCGCTCGTCAAACCCGTTGCGTTTGACGTTGGCTTGTGCTTTGGCAATGGCTGGACCTGAAGAATCCACGGTAGTAACCATCGCCCCACTACCCAACACGCCAGCCGCGCGCATGCCGCTCAATGCCGCCACACTGAAGCCACCGGTGTAGCCATAGCAGTTGAGCACCTGCTGCAAACCCAAACGTTGCGCATATTCAGCGAACTTGAATCGGCTGTCACGTTGGTCAAGATAAAAACCCGTCTTATGGCCTTCCAAAATATCTAATTCCAAATGCCAGTGGTGCTCCTGAATCACCATGGCAGTGCTGTCGCTTGCACCGGATGCCAAAAATAACCAACCCGTGACAGGTGGCAAACCTTCGAGCCCACGCACACCCGAGTCAGAGCGTTCAAACACACGCTGCGCACCGGTGTGTAGAACCAGGGCCTTGACGATGTCACTTTTGAATCGCTCGGTTCCTGCAGATAAAAACTGGGCCACCAATGTGCCGTCGTAGCTATCCACAATCAAGCCTGGCAGCCCATCTGCCTCACCATGAATGAGTCGCACGCCATTGGAGGGCACTTGTAAGCGCGATCGCATGGCCACGGCGGTGGCAACTTGACGCTCAAAAAATTCGGCATCGATGCGCTCATCTTCTTGGAAGGACCAAATCCGCGCCCTGATTTTGGAGGTGGGACTGAAGGCAGCCCAGCCTAAGAATTGGCCCGTGTCACTCTCTACTTTGACAGTTTCACCAGCATCGGCACCACCTTTTGCAATGGCTGAGTCAAACACCCATGGGTGACCGCGTAACGCTGAACGCTCTTTGCCTGCTTTGAGTTTGATGGTTTTCATAAACTATTTTTTACGTGCACGCGGGTGCGCAGCATCGTAGGTTTTAGCCAAATGTTGGTAGTCCAAGCGTGTGTAAACCTGCGTGGTGCTGATGTTGGCGTGTCCCAGTAATTCTTGAACGCCGCGCAAATCACCACTGGACTGCAACACATGGCTGGCAAATGAATGGCGCAGCATATGCGGGTGAACTGGCGCAGCAATACCGGCTTGCAAGCCGCGTAATCGCAACCGTTGCCACACGGCTTGTGCCGTCAAGCGCGTGGCGCGTTGACCCACAAACAAGGCTGTTGGTGCAGTGACATTTGCTGGTAACCCACTTGATCGTATTGCCAGCCAATTGCTCAAAGCCAATAAAGCTTGTTGACCTACAGGCACCGTTCTTCGCTTAGACCCTTTACCCAATACGTGGGCTTCACCGGCGTGAAAATCTATCCATCCCTTGGCATGTGAACTGGCCTGCACGTCTAAGCCAATCAACTCACCTACGCGCAGTCCACTGCTGTACAACAACTCCACCATCGCGGTATCTCTGGCTTGAAGCCAAGGATCGGTGTGCTCGGGTCGGTGCTGGGCCAGTTGCACAGCATCATCCACATTGAGGGCTTTAGGCAAAGGCTTGGCCGCTTTGGGGGCACGCAGTCCTGACAACGGATTGGCTTGGATTAAACCTTCTTTACCTAACCAATGGAAAAAACCACGCCAACCAGACAAGATGAGAGCGATGCCCCGTGGACTTCTCCCATCGGCGTGCATCTGTGCCATCCAACGCCGAAGCTGGCTGGCATTGATGAGCGTCAGATCGGCCAAACCTGCCTCGTGAGCCCATTGATTTAATTTACGCAAGTCCTCGCTATACAACGCCAAGGTTCTGTCAGACAACCTTTTTTCAAACCGCAAATGCGATACATAGCGTTGGATCAAATCATGGTTATGCGTCATGCCAACAAGAGGCATCAGCGCAAGCGACTAAGTGCAGCGCTGGCCAACTCGGCAATTCGACTGAGCAAATCGGTTCCCATAGAGGAATGAAAACGCTGTGGATCAGGAGACGCCAATACCAGCAAACCCAAAGTGGCGTCATGCTCAGCAACTTTCGATGGGTTATCTTCTTTGACTTCCCAAGGCGACACCGTGCTGCGCAAAGGCAACAAAGCCACTGACTGCGCTTCATGCGGGTGGGCCAACCACTGCACCGCTTCAAATTCAGCATTGACGCCGCAATAAGGGGTGCGCAGTCCGTTCACAAAGGCCTTGACATCATCGCTGACACCTTGCGCAAAGTGTTCTATCTGAAACGCTTCGCCCACATGCCACACACGAATGGCCACTTGTGGGACCATGAAGTGGTGTTGAATTTCATCCACGATGATGCCAGGGATGTCAGCAGGGTGTTGGGTCATCAGCAGACTTTGTGACCAGCGATGCAGCCTATCGGACAGCACGGCGTTATCGCTGCCGTTTCGAATCATCTCCATCATGCGTTGTTCCAGCGCCCGAATTTTTTCCCGCAACATATCAGCTTGGCGCTCTTGCAAGCTGACAGCGCGTTGACCATGGGGGCTGACAAAGCGCACATTGGAGAGCAGTTGTGCGTGTCGCTCAAAAAAATCGGGGGTGTTCACCAAAAAGTTGGCGATGTCATCCTCAGTAATGGGGGTGATAGGGTTGCTCATTCGGGAATCTCCATCTCTCCAGTGAATACGGTGGTGGCCGGACCGCTCATCATCACCGATGCGTCAGCGCCTTGCCATTCAATCGTCAGCACACCACCCAGGGTGTGCACCTGCACTTGCGCATCTAACCAGCCTTGTCGGATACCTGCTACCACGGCAGCACATGCGCCTGTGCCACAGGCCAAGGTTTCGCCAGCACCGCGCTCAAACACGCGTAACTTCACCTCAGATCGAGAGACTACTTGTAAGAACCCCGCATTGACTCGGTTGGGGAAAGCAGCATGGTGTTCAATCAAAGGCCCCCAATCGGCCACGGGTGCCGTACTTACATCATCCACGCGCATCACCGCATGGGGGTTGCCCATAGAGAGCACGGCGACATTCACACGGTCTTTGGCGGTCAATTTCAGTTGCCACAGCAAATCTGCTTTGCCATCAACAGCTTGGGCTTGTGAGGCATCAAAGGGCACACGCGCCATATCGAACACAGGCGGGCCCATGTCAACCTGCACAGAACCATCGGGGCGTTCGCTCAAGGAGATGACACCGCCATGCACTTGCACCTTGATGGTGGTTTTGTCAGTCAAGCCCATGGCACGCACAAACCGCACGAAACAGCGGGCGCCATTGCCGCAATGCTCCACCTCGCCACCATCGCTGTTGTGGATGACATAAGCAAAATCCACGTTGGGAGAGTTGGCTTGTCGAACAGAAAGAATTTGGTCTGCACCCACGCCGAAATGGCGATCCGCAAGCAAACGGTAGTGTGCAGGCGTTAAGCCCAGCAAACCTTGGGTTTCATCCAGCACCACAAAGTCGTTGCCTGCGCCTTGCATTTTGGTAAATCGTATGTGCATGGCGCGATTATCGCCTTGTCATAATGCAACCATGGTACGCGCCCATTTACAACTTCATCCCCCCCGCATTCCTTCCAAGCCCTTGCCGGCTGCAACGGTCTTGTTGTTGCGTGACAGTGCTGAAGGCTTGGAAGTCTTGATGACCCGTCGCTCATTGCAAGCCAGTTTTGCGCCAGGTGCCTATGTGTTTCCAGGAGGTGGTATTGATCCGGCTGATGCGACAAGCCACGCCATTGCACACCGTCGTCTCACCCAAAGCGATCAACGCTTGACACAAGCCATTGCCGCCATTCGTGAAAGTTTTGAAGAACTTGGTGTTTTATTGGCTAAACATAGCGATGGCCGCCCCGTCGACGCGACAACCCAAGCGCAGCTTTCTCGACAAGAAAGATTTGCCGAGCAATGCCAAGCACATGAGCTGCGTTTATGCGCTGACGAGGTGTTCGTGTTGGCTCATTGGGTCACTGACAGAGATTTACCTAAACGCTTCGATGTGCCATTTTTGGTGGCACGTATGCCCCAAGGCCAAGAACCTGTGGCGGACGAGAAAGAGCAGTTTGAACCTGTGTGGGTACGTCCCTCGGTGGCGTTGTCACGCCATGGTGAGGGTAATTTTTTCATTATTTTTCCCACCATACGCACCTTGGAAAAGTTGCAAGCTTTCAACTCGGTAGAAGACGTGCTTGCGGCTTGTGCAAATGAGCAACCTTGGTTTCACAGTTGCCCGCGAGCAGGTTTGCTCAACGGCGTTGACGCACGGTACATGGAACATGAACCACCCTTTGGGGAACTGGCACTGACATGCCCAGACGGTCACATTGTTCACCACCTTGACTGGCAGTCAGGCAAACCTGTTGCGTTACTCAAGCATGTTTTACGTTTAACCGCACCCAACCCCAGCATGATGACGGGGCCGGGCACCAACAGTTATGTGATTGGCGATACAGCCACCGGTTTTGTCGTGATTGACCCCGGACCACCTGACGCAGACCATGTCCAGCGCTTATGGCAAACCTGCCATGGCGATATTCGCGCCATCATTTGCACCCACTCACACCCCGACCACGCACCAGGCGCTTGGTTGCTGAAGAACCTGTGTCACCAGCATGGTGTGGCTGTTCAGGTCATGGGCATGGCCTCAGCAGTTACTGCACGAGCGCACAGCGAATTTGTACCGGATCGGGTACTGCATGACGGCGAAACGATTTGCCTCATTGGAGAGAATGAACGTCACACCTTGCAAGTGGTTCACACCCCTGGTCATGCTGCCAACCACCTTTGTTTGGTATTGCAAGAAGATGGTCTACTCATCAGTGGCGACCATGTGCTTAATGGCAGCACCACTGTCATTGACCCTCCCGATGGGCATATGGGTGACTACCTCGCTTCCTTAGATAAGTTGGTGGCAACGTGTGAGCAATGGCAGATTCAATTTATCTTGCCAGCGCACGGTTATGTATTGGGTAATTTGTGGGGTGAGCCTTACAGCGCGGTGGACTGTATTCAACGCTTGAAGGCACATCGATTGAAGCGTGAAGCCAAAGTACAGCTTGCCATGCAAACCTTACCGCAGGGCACGTTACAAGACTGGTTGCCTATGGCGTATGACGATGTGCCGCAAGCGCTGTGGCCGGTAGCCATGCGGTCTTTGGAGGCGCATGTCGTGCATTTGCAGCAAAGCTAAGTGTTCTCAGGTCCTATATGCAACACGCAGGTTCCTGCTTGAAGTGTTTGCTTCAAAGGCGAGAGAAACAATGAATGCCCGCCGCGCATGAAGTTATAGAGTGAGTTAATGGCGCGTGGCAACAACGGCCAAGGACGAACATCGCTGGCAAGGTGAAAGAAATCAGCTTTTAAATTTAAGCCAGGCGTTAGCGTTGGTAAGCAAGCTTGTGTATTCCAATTTTCAAAAACTACCAACACCTCAAAATCTGAGGGGAGTGTCGATGCGATGGCTTTGAGCACCAAAGATTCAAATCCTTCCACATCGATTTTGATGACGCCTTTTCGTAAACCGAAGGAGTTAAAAGAGGAAAATAATTGAGATAACACTGCGTGAACAGGTTCAACTTCAACTTCATGCGATTGGTATTGGCTGGGATCAAAATGTGTAAAGCCATCTTTATGCGCCAGTACCTCAGGGGAATATTCATTGTCGGCAGATGCAATAAAGGCCCCTCCCCAATTGTCAAAAGGAACCATTAAAGTTAACCGTTCTTTTTGACTTCCAAGTGCATAAGGATGGAGATGAAATTCCTTTTGCCGCAACATGGATTTCAAATTGATTTTGAGCAAGCTTAAACAATCTGGATTAGGCTCAAAGACATGGATTTGCTTAAATAAATGACCTACTTGACAAGATATCAAACCAATATTTGCACCTATATCAAGAAAAAAATCCGAATGGCCTGAATCTGCCCAGTGCTTAATCAATGCAACAACTTCGGGCTCATATTCACCCCAAGCCATGGGTTGAATACTGATCAAGTCGCCACCTCTGACAAATACAGGCATGGCATGTCGAGTTAATTTCTTGAACAAGCTGTATTGAAGACTTTTTCTTCTTCGATGCCAAGGATTTTCAAGGCGAACAAACGAATTTTTCATCTTGAAATTTTAATGCGACGGATTCGGATGCAATGCAAGCAAGCAAGCAGCCAAGTACACCAAGCACTCACCCATGCCCGCGCCGAAATAAGGGCAATTCATCAATCCCATGACTGCAGAAATCAAAGTTACCGTCAACAAGGTTTGTCGTGCATTTTTTGGCAAGGTCTGGGCTGCCTTGAATTGGTACAACAACATAGCTAAAAAGAGCGCCATACCCATAACGCCAGACTCTACAGCCCACAGCAAATACTGCTGATGCGGGTTAGAAGGGGCATTTGCTTCCAAACCGCCTAAGCGGTCGTAGTTCATGCGCCAGCTTCCAACGCCATGACCTGCAAGTGGTTTTTCCTGGATCGCTAACCACGAGCGATACCAAAAATCCAAACGCTGTGCTTGCGAACCCTCAGTGCTTCCCTTCTGATAGGTTAGTACATCACGAGCAACTTCATTTGTACGAACTTGGAATCGTGGTGAAACAACCATCATCAAAGCAGACAAGGCAAAAGGAAGGGCTACAACAAGCCATCGCCACCTTTTGGGGATTTCCCACCACACAGCCAAAGTGATGAAAAGCAGCATGACCATAAAACCCGTGCGCCCCGTCATGACGAAAAACACATTCACGACTGTTAAACACAGAATCAGCGGGGGAACCCAACGCCAACGGTCCTTAGGCCAATGCTCACGCATGAACCAAAGAACTGTTGCCAGCAAGGTCAGCAGAACCGGTTGCTCCAAGGTGCTGCCATGCACGATACCCAGCGGCGCAGAAAATTGCGTAGCGGTTGCCCAAGGCACGGGTAAGCCCGCAACCAAGGCCCACGACGACAACAGCATCACCACCATACCGGCCACAAACCATTTCAAGGTGAACAAGGAATGGGCTGGACTTCGCAACACATAAAACACCGCCAGCAGCCAAAGCATTCGACTGTGTCGACCCCAACCCGCTAAGGCATTCACTGTGTTGGCCTCGGTCCATAACCCACTCAGGCTCATCCAAACCATGGCCAATACTGTCCACCACATTACAGACGGCCAACGCTGCAGAGAAGGGAAAGTGTGGTGCTTGGCATCCAGTATCAATTGGCCAATCACTGCGATCAAGAGCAAAAGCTTGGCAATGGACACCACGGCCACGCCCAGACTGACCGATACGGCCAGAAAGGAAACTGCAAACAGGGCAAAGCTTTGCCAGCGCTGTTGCCAAAAAGAAAGATGAGTTTGCATTGAATACAGTTTAAAGTGTGAAGCCCGCCGATACGCCGGATTCTGTGCATATTGGTTACCCAATACGTGACCGTCATTCCTCTGGGCCGGGGGTCGCCCACCCGGCTCGGTGCTACCTACCCGCCAACTCAGCGAACCGCCTCAACGTTGGCCTACTTGGTATTGCTGCGCGTAGAGATTGCCCGTTTCACCCGAACTTAATCGGCTCGTCTCTGTTGCTCTGATCCTCACCTCACGGTGGAGAGGTGTTACCTCCTACGCTGTCCTTTGCAGTCCGGACGTTCCTCCAGTGCGACATTTCTGTCCTTGCACCAGCGACGGCCTAGCGTGCTTCACCTAGGGATTATCCATCGGTCTATGATTCGGGCTCAAACCAGCAATGAGGTCCAGTTATTTCGACACACACCCCTGATTACAGACCCGATGTCGATGGCTTGCGAGCAGTCGCTGTATTGATCGTCGTTTTATTCCATGCCTTTCCCGAAACGCTCAGCGGGGGGTTTGTGGGCGTGGATGTTTTTTTTGTGATTTCAGGCTATCTGATCACTGGACTGATCTTGCGCGACTTACGCGAGGAGCGTTTCAGTCTTCGCCATTTTTATGCACGACGCATTCGCCGAATATTTCCAGCACTGTCCTTGGTCTTGGGTTTTGGTTTGTTTGCAGGCTGGGTATGTTTGAACTTCATCGAATACAAGCAGCTCACCAAACACACCGGCAGCAGCGCCATTTTTTTGACTAACTTTATGTTGTTGCGTGAAGCTGGCTATTTTGACAATGCAGCCGACACCAAGCCGATGTTGCACCTGTGGTCGCTTGCTATTGAAGAGCAGTTTTATATGGCTTGGCCACTGTTGTTGTTGCTCTTTAAGCGCATTCCGCGCTGGTCGCTTCCCATCTTGTTGTGTTTGATGCTGTCCTCAGTGGGTTACAGCTTATGGCTGGTGTTCACTGGCGATCTTGCTCGGGATTTTTATTCGCCCATGAGCCGCAGTTGGGAGTTGTTACTGGGCGCTTCCTTAGCGATCGCATTGATGAACAACCCACGCTTGGCCAGAGCGTGGCGCAACCCTGCGGGTTGGTGGGGCTTGGGACTGATTCTTTTGTCTGCATATTTCTTTGATAAAAGTATGGCCTTTCCAGGTTATTGGGCGATGCTGCCTGCTCTGGGTGCCGCACTGGTGTTGCTGGCTGGCATGAACAGCAGCGCCAACACGGTGTGGCTGGCTGCACGACCCATGGTTGCCATCGGTTTAATCAGCTACCCGTTGTATTTATGGCATTGGCCCTTGCTGTCTTTCGCTCGCATCCTGGCTTCACAAACCCCGTCCATCGAAGTGAGATGGGTTTTGATCTGTATGAGTTTTCTATTGGCCTATCTCACCTACCGGTGGGTGGAGCAACCCATCAGGTTCAGCCAACGTTACCCACGTGCCGTGTTGTGGCTGAGCTTGTGGCTGGTGGCCGTGCTGCTGATGTCACATGCGGTTAACCGTCTGGATGGGTTGAAGTTTCGCCACCATGGCATGCTCAACGCAGATCCTTCCACGTTGATCGTGGGCGCTGAGCGAGGCACACTGAATAACACCTGCACCTTGCCACCTGATCAGCAACATGTTTTGATGTGGTGTTTTCAAGATGGCAAACTTTCCTTGCCCAACCATGTGATGCTGGGTGACAGCAAAGGCGAAGCGCTTGTCTACAGCCTCATTCGCTCCTCGCCGCCCGAGCACAGCTGGGCCATGATGGGCCCCATCAACTTGCTTTCTGGTGAGAACAACCCAGTTAACCAAACGGTTTACAAAGCGATTGACAACAACCCCGATATGAAAGTCATTGTTCTGAGCAATGCATTGCGCGGTATGTTCCGCTTAGACCCGCAGACAGGCTTGATTGCCCAACACAGTACCTTGGAAGACATCGATAAGCATGTAGAAACCTATTCGCGCATGATCCAGCACTGGCAAACCAGCGGCAAACATGTGGTGTTTGTGATTGACAACCCTACATTGCCTGACCCCAACAGTTGCATCAGCGGCGGACTCACCCGCTTTGAATTTCTCAACACCGTGCTGCAACGTCAACAAAACCCACAGTGCCATTTGCGTTTCACCGATCACTTAAAAGGCACAGCTGCCTACCAAGCGTTCATCACCAAACTCAAGCATGACAACCCCGAGTTGCTGGTGTATGACCCTTTGCCCTTGCTCTGCGACATACCCGCAGACACCTGCACCATTGCCAAAGAGGGTAAGTTTTTATACAGCTACGGTGACCATATTTCAGACCATGCGGGCATGTTGATGGCCAAAGACATGCTGCCCCTGATCAACGCCATGAACAAATGATTCGACTGTCCGAACTTAAATTGCCGCTGGATGCTGCGTTTGATGTGCCGGACAACATTGGCACACCCCCGCTTTTTCCGCCTACTCTACTGCCTCTCATCTGTCGTACCTTGGGCGTCGATGAAACAGCACTTGCACACTGGCAGGTGTTCAAACGCAGTTTTGATGCACGTCACAAACTGCAAGTGGTCTACATCGTTGATGTGCAATTGCACAGCGCCGAGCAAGCACAACGGCTTTTGCAGCAACACGCCAAGCACCCGCACGTACAAGCCACACCCGACATGCAGTGGCGCCCTCCTGTGCAAGCACCTGTCGACTGGCCTGCACAAGGCACGCCACGCCCTGTGGTGGTAGGTTTTGGTCCCTGCGGCATATTTGCCGCATTGGTGTTGGCGCAAATGGGTTTGAAGCCTATCGTCATTGAACGTGGTCAAGCGGTAAGACAACGTACACAGGACACTTGGGGCTTATGGCGTAAGTCGGTCTTAAAGCCTGAGAGCAATGTGCAATTTGGTGAAGGCGGTGCTGGTACCTTTTCAGATGGCAAGCTGTACAGCCAAATCAAAGACCCCAGACATTTGGGTCGCAAAGTCATGCAAGAGTTTGTACGCTTTGGCGCTCCCGAAGAAATTCTGTGGGCGGCACACCCACACATTGGTACTTTCAAATTGGTGAAGGTGGTGGAAGGCTTGCGGGAAGAAATCATTCGCTTAGGCGGCGAGGTCAGGTTCACTCAGCGTGTGGTGGATATGTCGTATGACAACGAACGGCAACTTCAAGCGCTACACATCCTCCAACAAGACACAAGCGAGCGCTATGAACTCCCCGCCCATCATGTGGTGATGGCCTTGGGTCATAGCGCCAGAGACACGTTCACCATGCTTCATCGACACCAAGTGGCCATGCAAGCCAAGGCGTTCTCTATTGGTGTGCGGATTGAGCATCCCCAGAGCTTGATTGACCGTGCTCGTTGGGGCAAACATGCAGGTCACCCCATGCTGGGAGCAGCTGATTACAAATTGGTCCACCACGCCAGCAATGGCCGTGCGGTTTATAGTTTTTGTATGTGCCCAGGCGGCACCGTGGTGGCAGCCACCAGCGAGGCCGGTCGTGTCGTGACCAATGGCATGAGTCAATACTCACGCAATGAACGCAATGCCAATGCGGGCATGGTGGTGGGCATTGATCCCAGCGACTATCCCAACGATGCAGCGGTGTTGGATGCGGCCTTGGGCCAAGAGTTAGGCAATGCGCTGCGCTTAGATACACACGACACTGCTGACGGTTTTCACCCTTTAGCTGGCATGGTGTTGCAAAGGCAATTGGAATCATCCGCCTACGTGGCGGGTGGCAGCAACTACCATGCACCCGCACAATTGGTGGGCGACTTGCTGAAAGACCAAGCCTCAACCCAATTGGGCTCTGTGGAGCCTTCTTACAAACCCGGTGTGCACATGACCCATATGGGCCATGTGTTACCCAGCTTTGCGATAGACGCCATGCGTGAAGCCTTGCCGGTATTTGGTCAAAAAATCAAAGATTTTGATTTGCATGACGCTGTGTTGACGGGTGTTGAGACACGAACTTCTTCCCCCTTGCGAATAGATCGCGATGAGCATTTACAAAGCCCCACGCTGCGAGGTTTGTACCCTGGCGGTGAAGGCGCAGGGTATGCGGGGGGGATTTTGTCGGCGGCGGTGGATGGCATCAAACTCGGTGAAGCCTTGGCCATGAAATTGTTGCAAAATCACCCATCGCTTTAAGGAGTTTCGAATGAAAGCCCATAACATCCTAGAGACCATTGGTCACACACCCCATATCCGCATGAACCGTTTGTTTGGTCCACAAGCGCAGGTATGGATCAAATCAGAGCGAAGCAACCCAGGGGGCTCTATCAAAGATCGCATTGCCCTGAGCATGGTTGAAGACGCAGAAAAAAGTGGTGTCTTAAAGCCTGGTGGCACCATCATTGAGCCCACCTCAGGCAACACCGGTGTGGGCTTGGCCATGGTGGCCGCTGTCAAGGGCTACAAACTGGTGTTGGTGATGCCTGACAGCATGTCCATTGAGCGACGACGCTTGATGTTGGCCTATGGTGCGACGTTTGATTTAACGCCTCGTGAGAAAGGCATGAAGGGTGCCATTGCCCGTGCGCAAGAATTGGTGGATGCCACCCCAGGTGCGTGGATGCCGCAGCAGTTTGAAAACGCCGCCAATATCGCAGTGCATGTGCGGACCACCGCACAAGAAATCATGGCTGATTTTCCAGAGGGCTTAGATGCTCTCATCACCGGCGTGGGCACGGGCGGTCATATCACCGGTTGTGCGCAAGTCTTGAAAGCCAAATGGCCGCAGTTGCAAGTGTTTGCGGTGGAACCCAAAGCTTCACCTGTTATTTCAGGTGGCGCCCCCTCGCCTCACCCTATCCAAGGCATTGGCGCTGGTTTCATTCCAAAGAATTTGCATACCGATCTGCTCACCGGCGTGATTCAAGTGGATGCTGAAGATGCGCGGGAATATGGTCGTCGTGCTGCGCGTGAAGAAGGTATGTTGGTGGGTATCTCTTCAGGTGCGACTTTGGCAGCCATTGCACACAAACTGCCTGAACTTGCCGCTGGTGCCAAAGTGCTGGGCTTTAACTACGATACCGGTGAACGTTATTTGTCGGTGGAAGGTTATCTCCCCGCGTGAGTGACTTTCGCGTGTTGGCGCTTATTGCGCCCATGACGCAACTCAACACACCCTACCCGTCAAGTGCGTACTTGACGGGTTTTTTGCGTTCCAGAGGTGTGGATGCAAGGCAAGATGATCTGGCACTGAAATTGGTGTTGCGTTTGTTCAACTGCGAGGGCTTGGCGCAAGTTCAGCGCATGGCACAAACGCAGGCAGTAGAAAAACGCAGCGCCAGTGTGAATTACTTTTTAGATCACGCGCAGCGCTATCTGGACTGTATCGATGCGACCATCGCTTTCTTACAAGGCAGCGATCCCACCTTGGCGCACCGACTAGCTGCGCGGGGATTCTTACCCGAAGGTCCACGCTTTGTGGCCTTGGACAACCCCGATGATGATGTGCTGCTTTGGGCGTTTGGGGCTTTGGGTGTGCAAGACCGCGCAAGGCACTTGGCTACGCTTTTTCTCAATGATGTGGCCGATGTGGTGCGGGATGCGGTTGACGATAGGTTTGAGTTTGTGCGTTATGCAGAATCTTTGGCATCAAGCCAAGCAAGCTTTGACCCATTGGCCAAGGCCTTGGCTGCGCCACCCACCTACATCGACGAGCTGCTGAACGAACTTACCCTGCAAACATTGGCTGATCATCAGCCGCAGATGGTGTTGCTGTCAGTGCCATTTCCTGGCACGGTGTATGCGGCATTGCGAATGGCGCAAAGCATCAAGCTGCATCACCCGCAGGTCAAAATTGTTTTAGGTGGTGGTTATGTCAACACCGAGCTGCGGTCATTGCAAGAGCCAAGGCTGTTTGACTTTGTGGACTATGTCACCTTGGATGCGGGAGAGCGTCCGCTGCTGGCTTTACTCGAACACCTGCAAGGCAAACGCTCAGCGCAGCGCTTGGTACGTACCTTTACACGTGACAACACTGCAGTGAAGTACATCAACTTTGCAGAACCCGATATTGCGTTTGACGAGGTGGGCACACCCACGTGGGATGGCTTACCCATGCAGCAGTATTTATCTTTGCTGGACATGCTCAATCCCATGCACCGCTTGTGGAGCGATGGTCGCTGGAACAAGCTGACCGTTGCCCATGGTTGCTATTGGAAGAAGTGCAGTTTTTGCGACGTGTCACTTGACTACATATCACGCTACGACGCAGCCTCTGCCTCTACCTTGGTGGATCGCATAGAGCGTATCGTGGCTGAAACAGGTCAAACCGGTTTTCATTTTGTCGATGAGGCTGCACCGCCTAAAGCGCTCAAAGCCATGGCTGAGGAGCTTTTGCGTAGACGTCTCAACATATCGTGGTGGGGCAATATCCGCTTTGAGAAAACCTTTACACCCACACTGGCGCAACTGCTGGCAGACAGTGGTTGCATCGCCATGTCAGGTGGCTTGGAAGTGGCCAGTGACCGTTTATTGGCACTGATGCAAAAAGGTGTGACGGTTGATCAGGTAGCCAGAGTCACACAAGGCTTTTCTCATGCAGGCATTTTGGTCCATGCGTATTTGATGTACGGCTTTCCCACACAAACTGTGCAAGACACGGTGGATGCACTGGAATATGTGCGCCAGCTGTTTGTTCACGGTTGTATTCAAAGTGGTTTTTTCCACCGCTTTGCTTGTACGGTGCATTCGCCCGTGGGCATGAAGCCGCAAGACTATGGTGTGGCCTTAATCCCCTTAGCTGAGGGTAATTTTTCACGCAACGACATTGGTTTTATAGACCCTACAGGCACCAACCATGATCTGCTGGGCAAGGGACTGAAAAAAGCTATTTATAACTATATGCACGGTATCGGCTTAGAAGACGATGTGCGAGGCTGGTTTGATTTGCCCAAAGGCCAATGCCCCAAACCCAAGGTGAAAAAAAATGCGATCGCCCAAGCACTGGGCGAATCGCATTGATGGTGTCTTGAATTAATTGGCTTGAAGTGCAGCGATACGCTCTTCCAAGGGCGGATGTGAAGAGAACATCTTGCCTAAACCGCCGCTGATGCCCATGGCTTGCAAACTGGCAGGCAAACCCTCGGACTGCATGTTTTGCAAACGGGCCAAGGCGTTGATCATGGGTTGTTTACGGCCCATCAACTCGGCGGCACCTGCATCGGCGCGGAATTCACGCTGACGGCTGAACCATGCAACCACCACACTGGCGGCAATGCCCAACACAATATCCAACACGATGCTGGTGACGTAGTAGCCAATACCTGGGCCCGTGTTCTCGTCGTCGTTTTTGCGCAAGGCACTGTCAACGGCATAACCAATGACACGACTGAGGAACACCACAAAGGTATTGAGCACGCCTTGCACCAAGGTCAGCGTCACCATATCGCCGTTTTGAATATGGGCCACTTCGTGGGCCAACACGGCTTCAACTTCTTCACGCGTCATACCCGCCAGCAAACCGGTGGATACCGCCACCAAGGCTGAATTTCGGAATGCGCCCGTGGCAAAGGCATTGGGTTCACCTTCGTAAATGGCCACCTCAGGCATCTCTAGGCCTGCACGTTGAGAAAGTTGACGTACGGTGTCCAACAACCATGCCTCATCAGCGTTTTGTGGTTGGTCGATGACCTGCGCACCCGTAGACCACTTGGCCATGGGCTTGCTGATCAGCAGCGATATGAAAGCACCTCCAAAACCCATCACCATGGCAAAGCCCAGCAAGGCGCTGAGGTTGAGTCCGTTGGCAGTCAGATAGTGATTGACCCCCAGCAAACTGGCCACGATGCCCAAAACCAGCATGACTGCCAAGTTGGTGACGATGAGAAGAATGACACGTTTCATGGATTCCTTTGAACTGGCCAAGACGTTGACCTGAGGACGAAAATGGTAAGGGCAATTTTGTTTTTTTCAATACCCTTGTTTCTTTTGTGGGCGAAACACGTGGGTGTCATCGTAAAAACTTGAATTTTCATTGGGCTTCCACCACCCTGGAATCCCTAAGACGGGTATGGGTAAAAAGGGTTTGCGTTGCATAGCGTCTGCGTCAAGTTGGTGTGACAACCATGTGTCCAAAGCTTGGTCACCAGCGATATGGACTTCATTGGGTACGGACAAGCACAGCACATGGGCAGTGATGGCTTTGTAGGGATGGAGTAACTTCTCTAACAGTGCGTGACCAAACAGCGTGAGCTGTGCTGCTTTCCACTCATCGCGAAGTGTCACAAACAAGCGTTGCCAGTCTTGCGCTTGCAATGCTTGCCACAGCACTTCAGGGGCATATAGCAAGGCTGCGTTTTCGTCGAACAAAGTCAGTGCATCGCGTAAGGCACCCCGCGTGTCTTGCACACCTTGCTGCGCAATTGCTTGTGCTTGCAAGCGATTGAGTTGTTGCTTGGTTTGTGGAAAGCGTAGCCAGCACAAACCATTGAAAAAATCGTGTGCATTGTTGCGTGTGGGCACAGTTTGAGTGCGGGCTATGAAGGCCTCGTAAGCTTCATCAGAAGGGAGTTCTTCTTGAGCTACCGCTTTAAATTCGGTTTGTTTTTTTGCTAAACAAGCATGTAGTGCATTGGGTTGCTGTTGCCATGCTTGAAGAATATCTTTGCCTATGGCTTGCCATGGGCTGAACCATGGGCAAGCCCATATATCTTCAGACAGCATGGCTCAAGGCTGCGGGTAATTGCACTACGGTTATTTCACGCATAGTGGGAATATCTCTGTCGTTGGTGAGAAATATATCCAGATGGTTTTCTATCGCAGTCGCCATGTGCAAAGCATCTGGCAGTTTGATTTTGTGGGTGGCTCGTAAGTGTGCAGCCATTTCGAAGGTTGAACGTTTATGAGGCAGCAATTCAATCTGTGTTTCTTCTGAAAACATATCCTTCACAGCTTTAACTGCTCTGGCGTTGTTCTCTTTCAATGGTTTAACCAGCAGCTCTGCAAAAACCAAATCGCCTGAGTAACCATCTAATTCTTTGTCGACAGCACTTTGAACGATAGATAAGCAAACTTCACCAAAATCGGGGTGATGCTCTAAAAGATAGATAAAGATATTGGCATCGAAATAGACACGTTTGCCATGGAGTTGGAATCCCCAGTCTGGGGAGATCTCCTTGCTCATTCCCATTCATTCCTAAGATTTTCAATATATTGCCCAAGCTTTACCTGTTCACCTGTTTGGTAAACACCTTTCGCCACACCCAATAAGGGACGCAAAGAAACTTTTCTAACCATTGCACTGTGTATGGGCGTGAGTTGGATCACCCCATTCACCACCGACACCTGTAAAGCATCATTGGTTTTTATTTGAACTTGCTCTACGACCTCAGCAGGCAATGTCAACTGCCTTCTCTCACGCATTCGAACGGTTTCCATGTATCAACCTTTCAGTTTTCAGAAATTTTATCTGAATTCTGAAAAAATCACACTAACCGCCACCCCACTGTTTCCCCACCCCGCAAGGGCTTGAGCGTGGTCTCGCCAAAGGGCAAACTTTCGGGCAGGGTCCAGCTTTCGCGTTGCAAAGTAATTTGGCGGGTATTGCGCGGTAGACCATAAAAATCGGGGCCATGGAAGCTGGCAAAGCCTTCTAGATTGTCCAATGCACCCACACTGTCAAAAGCTTCGGCATACAACTCCAGCGCGGTTAAAGCGGTGTAGCAGCCCGCACAACCGCTGGCATGTTCTTTCAAATGCGTGGCATGGGGTGCGCTGTCGGTACCCAAGAAAAACCTGTCGCTGCCCGATGTCACCGCGTCCATCAAAGCTTGTCTGTGCACTTCGCGCTTGAGCACCGGCAAACAGTAGTAATGGGGCCGCACACCCCCCATGAACAGCGCATTGCGGTTGTAAAGCAAATGGTGGGCAGTGACGGTGGCCGCGGTGAAGCGCCCTGCTTGCGCCACGTACTGCGCGGCTTCTCGCGTGGTGATGTGTTCGAACACAATTTTCAATTCAGGAAAATCGTGACGCAATGGGATGAGGTGCTGATCAATGAAGACCGCTTCGCGGTCGAAGAGGTCGATGTTGGCATCCGTGACTTCACCATGCACCAGCAAGGGCATGCCTAGGCGTTGCATGGCTTCTAAGGCTTTGTAGGTATGAGCGAGTGCTGTCACGCCAGAATCACTGTTGGTCGTAGCACCCGCGGGGTACAACTTCACTGCCACCACGCCAGCGGCATGGGCCGCTTCAATTTCACTCGCAGGGGTGTTGTCGGTGAGGTAGAGCGTCATCAAGGGCTGAAAGGCTGTTCCAGCCGGCAAAGCTTGGATGATGCGTTCACGGTAGGCCAGTGCAAGTGCGGTGGTGGTGACGGGCGGCTTGAGGTTGGGCATGACCACCGCACGGGCAAATTGTGATGCGGTATGGGCCAACACATGGGGCAATACATCGCCATCACGCAGATGCACATGCCAATCGTCGGGTTGGGTGAGGGTAAGTGTGCTGAATGTCATGGTGAGATTGTCGTACAGCCACGCCCATGAAAAAACCCGCTGCCTTGTGAGCAGCGGGTTTTGAAGTTTCTTTATCCTGCAACTGGCATGAAGCCAGCGTGGGGATTAGAAGGACTTGATCAAACCAACAGCGTAACCGCTTGTGCTAGATGTTGCGCTGGTCGATGTTTTGCCAGTTTGCAAATAAGCGTAGGTAGATTTGCTCAGAGTGTAGTTAAGACCGTACTGTGAGCCTTTGGTTTTGGTTTCGCCGGATGTAGCTGAGGTTGCTATTTTGACGTCGCCAGTAGAGTACCAAGCAGTAATTGCGCCAACAGGTACAGTGATGGAGGTCATTCCACCTTTTTTGGAGGAGTCAGTGAGCGATGTTTTTGTAACACCATAGCCAACTTTCGCCATACCCAAATCATAGGTGATTGTGCTGGATGTGTTTTTGGTTTTTGAGCTTGCAGTAGTAACAACAGCTTCGCT
>CANGPV010000004.1 GCA_947455935.1 Comamonadaceae bacterium | reverse complement strand
GCTTTTAGGGATGGCGTCTTCGTCGGCTCAGGGCCGCACCACCGTGGCTGATAAGCGTAGTCAAGCCCTTGCCAAATGCCGCTTCGCCATTTCCACATACCAATCCAAGCAACCAGGGTTGGCCATGGCATCTTTGTTCAGCACTTTTTCCAAAGGCTGACCCAGCATCAGTTTCTTAATAGGCAGCTCTTGTTTTTTGCCCGACAGCGTTCGAGGAATTTCAGCCACTTGAAACATCTCGTCCGGCACAAAGCGGGGGCTGAGTGCCGTGCGGATCGCGTCGCTCAAACGCTTGCGCAAAGCGTCGTCCAAGGTCAGGCCCTCACGCAGCACCACGAACAGCGGCATGTAGCTGTCTTTGCCTAAGTACTCCAAGTCCACCACCATGCTGTCCATCACCTCGGGCAGCGCTTCTACAGCGCTGTACAGCTCGCTGGTGCCCATGCGCAAACCGTGGCGGTTGATGGTGGCGTCGCTGCGGCCATAAATGATCGCGCGACCCTCGGGCGTGATCTTGAGCCAGTCGCCATGCCGCCACACCGCGCCCGCCTCAGCAGGCAAGTCGCCGCCTGCGGGGTGACGACCCAAGCCTGGCGGATAGGTGTCAAAGTAGCTGCCCAAATAACGCTGGTTCTCGCTGTCGCCCCAAAAGAAGGGTGGCATACAGGGCAGGGGTTGGGTCACCACCAACTCGCCCACCTCGTCGATCACCGGCTGACCTTGTTCGTTGAAGGCATGCACCGACACGCCCAACAAGCGGCACTGCATTTCACCCGCCACCATAGGCAGCTCACGGTGGCCGCCCACATACGCACCGGCGTCAGTGCCACCGGAAATATTGCACCACCAAATGTCTGGCTTGCTCACCCCTGCTTTGGCGTACACGTTTTGAAACTGCGTGGTGCCCCAAAGCTGTACCTCGGCGCTCAAAGGCGAACCAGTGGTACCCAAAGCCCGCACCGTGTGCAAACCCTCAATGGTTGAGAGGTCTAGGCCGGTCTTCATGCAGTTGGCAAAAAACGCCGCGCCGCCGCCAAAAAACGTCACGCCCTCTTTGGCGGCGTAGCGCCACAACACACCCCAATCGGGTCGCTCTTTGGAGCCACCTGGGTTGCCGTCGTAAATCACGCACGTGGTGCCACTTAGCAAGCCGCTGAGTTGGGCATTCCACATCACCCAACCGGTGGAGGAGTACCAAAGAAACTTCTCACCCCAGGAATTGGGCTCGTAGCTGCACGACACGTCGTAGTGCAGGTTTTTATGCGCCATGCCGTTGAGCATGGTGCCGCCGTGGTCATGCACCAAGGGCTTGGGCAAGCCGGTGGTGCCGCTGGAATAGACAATCCACAGCGGGTGGTTGAACGGCATCCACAGGGGTTCAAAGGTTTGCGTAGCTGCGTCATTGCGCTGCATGATCTGGCCCCAGTCGCTGCTGTTGTCTGGCACGGCTACGCCGCCCAAGTTGCGGTAAATCACCACATGCGACACGCTGGGCAGGGCGGCGCGTAACTCACTCACCACGGCATGGCGCTCCAAGTCTTTGCCGCCGTAGGTGACGCCATCGATGGCGATCAACACCTTGGGGCTGATTTGCTTGAAGCGGTCAAGCACGGCGTTGGTGCCCATGTCGGGCGCACACACGCTCCAAATGCCGCCAATGCTGGTGACCGCCAAAAACGCCACCATGGTTTCGGCAATATTGGGCAAATACGCCGCCACGCGGTCGCCTGGCTGCACGCCTTGCGCCTGCAAATGCAAAGCCAAGGCCGCGACTTGGCGCTTCAACTCGGGCCATGACATTTCACGCCGCTCACCGCGTTCGTTGTTGCTGATGATGGCAGGCATGCCCGCGGCGTGGGCGGCATCCACATGGCGCAGCACCTGTTGGGCATAGTTCACCTGCGCACCGACAAACCACCGCGCACCCGGCATGACATTGCGCTCCAACACACAGCTGTGCGGCGTAGGCGATTGAAGTTCCAAATAATCCCAAGCCGATTGCCAAAAATCCTCGAGGTGGGTGACCGACCACTGCCACAGGGCTTGGTAATCGTCAAACTGCAGCTGGCGATGCTCGGCCAACCATTGTTGGTAAAGGCGAATTTGCGGCACAAAGGGTGGCGAGGCGCTGGCAGTGGTGTTCATGGCTACTAAGATGTGGCTTTGTTTTGAATGAGAACCGCATTGTCATGGCAATTTGGACCAAGCCCATCAGCACCGAGATACTGACCACCACCCACATTGCCACGGCCGCCGAGCGGCTGGGCATCGAGTTCCTCGAAATTGGTCCCGACTTCATTCGGGGGCGCATTCCGGTGGACGAGCGCACCAAACAACCCTATGGGGTGATCCACGGTGGTTCCAGCGTCATGCTGGCCGAAACGCTGGGCTCCTGCGGCGCGGACTATTCCACGCCCATCGGTCACCGCATCGTCGGCTTGGACATCAACGCCAACCATATTCGGGGCGTGGGCGAGGGCTGGGTGAATGGCATTGCACGGCCTGTTCATATAGGGCGCAGCACGCAGGTGTGGCAAATTGATATGAGCGATGACCAGGGCCGCACCTCGTGTGTGTCGCGCTTAACGCTGTCTGTATTAGCGCCCCGATAAGCGCCTTGCAACGCCGCTTCAGTCGCGGCGATGCACCGGCAGTGCCGGTTTGCGTGGAGGCTGATCCGCTTGAAGCCCAGGTTTGCCGCACTCACCCCTGAAATACGCCCACTCCTCGCACCGCAGCCCTGAGGGCAAGGTACACCACCCTTCTTCACCACGGTCGGTGCGAACCATCTCCAACTTGCCACCGGCTTGGGTGCATGCGGCGGAAGCGGGATTGGCCATGGCCAATAACAAACTCAGTTCTGTCAACACGCTGTGTGCTCCAAGGGCTAGGGGTTAGACATGTTGCAGCGACCTTGCCCCGAGGCCATGCCACGAAAATCACTTTGCCACGACAACGCGTCCAAGTCCAAAACGATGCGCTCATTGTCAATAGCTGTCAAGAGTTGCGCGCCGTCCACGGCAAAACTGTGTGCTTGCACGCCATCGATCACCACACGCACGGGGTTGTCTTGCAGGACCTCGATGGCGACCTCGCGCTCCCAGGTGCTGCGGGTGGGCAAGTACGCCACCTCGCATGTGAAGTGATGCGTGTCCGCCAAGCTGGGGGCTGACAGGCTGCAACACAACGCCGCCCAGCCCATGCATCGCCACAACGTCATTCCTGTTTGCTGTTCAAGCGCTGGCTTTTCCAATACACATCATCGCCACCGTTCATGCGGTTGAGGACCCGCGCCAACACAAACATCAAATCGGACAAGCGGTTGAGGTATTGGCGCGGTGTGTCATTCAAAGCTTCTTCCGCGCCCAACGCGACCACGGCCCGCTCGGCACGGCGTGCCACGGTTCGGCACACATGGGCCAAAGACGCTGCGCGACTACCGGCCGGCAAAATGAATTCTTGCAACTTGGGCAAGGCCTCGTTGTGATGCGCCAGCGCTTGGTCCAAGGCCAGCACCGCATCGGCCTTGAGCAACTCAAAGCCGGGGATGCTGAGTTCACCCCCTAAGTTAAACAGCTGATGCTGCACCTCCACCAACAACCCACGCAAGCTGTCGGGCATGTCTTCGCACAGCAAGACACCGATGTGGCTGTTGAGTTCGTCGACCTCGCCCATGGCATGCACGCGCAAGCTGTTTTTGCTCACGCGACGGTTGTCGCCCAAGCCGGTGGTGCCGTCGTCGCCGGTGCGGGTGGCGATTTGTGTGAGTCGGTTGCCCATGTGCTTATTCCTTTTGGTGTTGGCATTGTCTCAGTCTTATCGAATGTCCTCTGCGCCGCGGGGTTGAAACGTTAAGTCAAGCCCTGCTTAACTTTTGTCTTGACCATGAAAACACTGTTTCTCAGCCTTTGCCTGTTATGTGCCGCCCCTTGGGCCTTGTCCCAAACTACACCAGCCACCACCCAGCTTGATGCCCAAGCCAGTGAGGAGGTGGACAACGACGAGTTGTGGATCAGCCTCGTCGTCAGCCGTGACGGGCCGAATACCCATGAAATCACCCAAGCGGTGCTGGGGCAGCTGCAAGCAGCCAGCACCCAAGCTCGCAAAGTCAACGGCGTGCAGCTTCAAGTGGGTCAAGTCAGCACTTCGCCGATTTGGACCAACAAAGGCAAAACCCATAACTGGAGCGCCCAAGCCGAATTGATATTGGTGTCCAAAAACACCCAAGCACTGGCCCAATTAGCTTCCGACCTGACCACAGGGATGCGGCTGAACAGCACGCAATTTCGACTCTCCAAGGAAAAACGTTTGGCCACTGAAAAAGCTCTGATCCAAGACATGGCGCTCAATTTCAAAGACAAAGCCAGCAGCATCAGCAAGGCCTTTGGATTTGGCAGCTTCAACATCAAGGCCCTGGATTTTTCACCCGCTCCCGAGCGCGGCTTTCTCCAGCCCATGGCGCTGATGGGGCGCAGCGTCAACGCAGACACCCCAGCCATCAGCATTCCCAATGAGGCAGGAAAAACCATGGTGAGCGTGGGCATGCGCGCCACCCTCGAGCTACTTCCTTAAGTCGGATACGCTCGAGGTTTTCTTGAGGAGTTGCACATGGCCAGCGTCAAACAAGTAGGTGTCATCGGTCTGGGGGCCATGGGCCAAGGGATGGCAGGCAGTTTGCGCCGCGCGGGCTACGAGGTGCATGTGTGTGATGCGCGTGAGGGCGTGGCCCAAGCGTTTGCTGCCGATGGCGGCGTGGCTTGCGCCTCGCCCGCTGAGGTGGCCAAGTCCTGCCAAGTGCTGGTCAGCGTGGTGGTGAATGCGGCGCAAACCGAAGAGGTGCTCTTTGGCCCGCAAGGCGCGGCGGCTTGCATGGCCCAAGGCAGCGTGTTTGTGATGTGCTCCACCGTCGACCCCAACTGGTCGGTGGCACTGGAAACACGCCTTGAAGCCATGGGCTTGCTGTATGTGGACGCACCCATTTCGGGCGGTGCGGCCAAGGCAGCCTCCGGTCAAATGACCATGATGACGGCGGCCAAGCCTGCTGCTTATGCGCTGGCCGAGCCCTTGTTGAATGCCATGGCCGCATCGGTATACAAATTGGGCGACAGCGCCGGTGCGGGCAGCAAAGTGAAAATCATCAACCAGTTGCTCGCTGGTGTGCACATTGCTGCGGCCGCTGAAGCCATGGCGCTGGGCTTGCGTGAAGGCGTGGATCCCGCAGCGCTGTACGAGGTCATCACCCACAGCGCAGGCAACAGCTGGATGTTCGAGAACCGCATGGCCCATGTGCTGGCCGCTGACTACACGCCGCTGTCGGCGGTGGATATTTTTGTCAAAGACTTAGGTTTGGTGCTGGACATGGCACGCGCCAGCAAATTTCCGCTGCCGCTTTCCAGCACCGCGCACCAAATGTTCATGCAAGCCAGCACAGCCGGTTTTGCCAAAGAAGACGACAGCGCGGTCATCAAAATCTTCCCAGGCATTGAGTTGCCCCGCAAAGCTTGAACCGGCCTTTCACCTAGGTGATAGCCAGTAAGACGCCTACTACTTAGAATGCAAAACGCTTGGAGACACCCAACATGAATGCACCCACCACCGTTCAACACCTGATCCCCGAAGTCAATCAACGGCCCGTCGCGCAAGCCCTGATTGATGCGCTCAAGAGCCACTTTGGAGACCGTTGCAGCACCGCGCTGGTGGTGCGTGAGCAGCACGGGCGCGATGAGTCGGCTTACACCACCGTGCCGCCGCCTGCTGCTGTCATCTTTGCCGAGTCCACCGATGACGTCGCCCAAGCAGTTCGCATGGCTGCAGCGCACGATGTACCCATCATCCCGTTTGGTGTGGGCACCTCGTTGGAGGGCCATTTGCTGGCGGTACAAGGTGGCATCAGCATCGACTTGGGCCGCATGAACAAAGTGCTGTCCATCAACGCCGAAGACCTGACCGTCACGGTACAAGCTGGCGTGACACGCAAGCAACTGAATGAAGAAATCAAAAGCACGGGCTTGTTTTTCCCCATCGACCCGGGAGCCGACGCCACCCTCGGCGGCATGAGCGCCACCCGAGCCAGCGGCACCAACGCGGTTCGCTATGGCACCATGCGCGAAAACGTCTTAGGTCTAGAAGTGGTCACCGCCAGCGGTGAAGTCATACGCACGGGAACCCGTGCGCGTAAGTCGTCTGCCGGCTACGACCTCACCCGCTTGATGGTGGGCAGCGAAGGTACCTTGGGCGTCATCACCGAAATCACCGTCAAGCTCTACCCCTTGCCCGAAGCGGTGTCGGCCGCCACCTGCTCGTTTCCCAGCATTGAAGCGGCGGTGCGAACCACGATTCAAATCATCCAAATGGGCATCCCCATCGCGCGGGTGGAGTTGATCGATAAAAACGCGGTGCGCATGGTCAACGCCCACTCCAAGCTCAGCTTGCCTGAACAACCTATGTTGTTGATGGAGTTCCACGGCTCACCCGCCAGCGTGAAAGAGCAAGCCGAAACCGTGCAAGACATTGCGTCTGAGTTTGAAGGCCACGCCTTTGAATGGGCCACCACACCCGAGGAGCGCACACGCTTGTGGACAGCGCGTCACAACACTTACTTTGCAGGCATTCAAAGTCGCCCAGGTTGCCGCGCTATCAGCACCGACACCTGTGTGCCTATTTCTCGCTTGGCCGATTGCTTGCTCGACTCGGTTGCCGAGGTGGAGGCTTCAGGTATCCCGTATTTCTTGGTCGGCCATGTGGGCGACGGCAATTTCCACTTTGGTTACCTGATCGACCCCAACAGCGCCGAGGAACGCGCCACCGCCGAGGAGCTCAATAACAAGCTTGTCGCCCGCGCGCTGTCTTTAGAAGGCACATGCACCGGTGAGCACGGCATTGGCCTGCACAAAATGGATTTCTTGGTCACCGAAGCGGGTGTGGGTGCGGTCGCCATGATGCGCACCATCAAACATGCGCTGGACCCGAAAAACATCATGAACCCGGGCAAGGTGTTTTTGTACTGAGCCTCGTCATTGCGAGGCCACAGGCCGAAGCAAACTGCTGAACCCTTCTGACTCGCACCGCAGGTTCGGCCTCGCCTCCATGCTTACACAACGTCGGCTGCGGCCGACCCTGCGCCGCAAGCCAGAGATGGCGTTACGGCGGTTCACATACACGGTGGTAAAGCGTGGCAGAGTCAAGGGCTGCGTAGCGACATGGTACAAGCCCGGAGCGAGCAGCCCTTGGCTCTGACGCGTTTAGAGGAGGGGGTTTGCTTCGCTTCGCTCGCAATGACAACAAGACGCCATGACGGGAGATCAAGCGGCGTTAGCGCCACGCTCAATCACCACTTGCGCGTCCAACAAGTTGTTGGCGTGGTTGGTGTCCGATTGGGCAATCAACACCGACAAGTCGGTGGACTTCAGCTGGCCAATCACTTCCGACAAACGCATGGACAGGGCCGGCGCCACGCCTTCAAAAGGTTCATCCAGCAACAACAGCCGGGTGCCGACAGCCAAGGCACGGGCCAGCGCCACCAGTTTTTGTTGGCCGCCCGATAGCAACAAAGCTCGCCTATCAGACATGGTTTTGAGTTCAGGCAAGACGCTGTAGACCCAAGCCAAGCGTTCATCCAAGGACAGCGTGGCGCTGACCCACAGCGGCAAAACAATGTTTTCTTCCACGGTGAGTTCAGGTACCAAACCACGGTCTTCGGGCATATAGCCTATGCCTAA
The DNA here is from genome assembly GCA_947455935.1 of Comamonadaceae bacterium. Taxonomy (GTDB): domain Bacteria; phylum Pseudomonadota; class Gammaproteobacteria; order Burkholderiales; family Burkholderiaceae_C; genus Limnohabitans. The sequence continues at coordinate 42,131 of CANGPV010000004.1, read as the reverse complement.
GCCTGCTCGCACATGGGCGGGCAGGCGCACCAAGTCTTGACCCTCAAAAAGGATCTGTCCCCTGCGTGGCGTCAAATGCCCCATGATGCTGCGCAAGGTGCTGGTTTTGCCCGCGCCATTGCGACCCACCAAACCCACCATCTGTCCTTGGGCCACTTGCAAGCTCAAGCCGCGCAGCACTTGCGCCGATGCAATCTCTACATGCACATCTCGCAACTCAAGCATGGGGCGCATCCTCTGGCAGTCGCTCGCCGGTGACGTAGCGGCGCACATCGGTTTGCGCCAAGGCCAGGGCGGGCACATCGTCGGCGATGATGCGACCGCTGTAAAAAGCCACCACCCTATCGCAATAGCGTTTGACGATGTCCATATCGTGCTCGACAAACAGCACGGTCAAAGCTTGGCCTTCCAAGGCCTGCATGATGGTGTCCATCATGGGAAATTTTTCTTCGGCGGCGACACCACTGGTGGGTTCGTCCAACAGCAACAAGCGAGGTGACCCCGTCATGGCCAAGGCGATGTCGATGAGTTTGCGCAAGCCCCCTGGCAACTCGGACACCAAGCGATCGCGGTGGGCCAGCAGATTAAAGCGGGAGAGCACTTCGTCGGCTCGCTTGACCCGCTGGCTCGAAGCCGCAGGCAACCAAGTGGACAACCGGTTCTCGTGGCAGGCCAAGGCGACCAACATGTTTTCCAACACCGTCATGCTGGGGTAGAGCTGTGGGATTTGAAACGACCTGGCCACGCCCATGCGGGTGATTTGGCGCGGCGTCATGCGACTGATGTCGATGTCGCCCAAAGCGATGCTGCCACTGTCGGGTCGCACATAGCCGGTAATCATGTTGACAAACGTGGTTTTGCCCGCGCCATTGCTGCCAATCAAACTGATGCGCTCGCCCACCTTGACACGTACATTCACGTCTTGCGCGGCCACCACGGCGCCAAACTGTTTGTTCAGCCCTTGGGCATGGAGCAATAACGCTTCGCTCATGGACGCGGCTCCGATGGCGGCGCTGACTTGCTCCACAGCGAGCCCAAGCCCAGCGGCATGAAGCGAATCACCAGCAGCAGAAATATGCCCAGCGCCAATTGCCAAGTGTTGGGAAAGTAAGCGCTTGAAAACGACCGCACCACCTCCAACACCAAGGACGACAACATCACCGCCACCACGCTTTGGCTGCCCGCCAAGATGGCCACAAACACAAATTCGCCCGAGGTGGTCCAGTAGCTGAAGTTGGGGTCAATATGGCCCAAGGCCATCACGGCCAAAGCGCCGCCCATGCCTCCCAGAAACGCGCCCAGTACAAAGTTCAAGCTCATGGTCTGACTGACCGAACCACCCAAATATTCCACACGCAGCTCGTTATCACGCACCGCACGGGTCACCAAACCTCGGGTGGACACAAAATACACCCGAGCCGCCACCGAACACAACACCGTCAATACCAAGGTGATGGCGTACAAATCAAAGCGCACATCCGCATCGGCCAAGCTGTGCCCAAACACAGTGACCCGCCCCATGTTGAAGCCGTCCGAGCCGCCCAAGGACTCGGTTTTCACCAGCAAGCCGTAACCCACCATGGACAAGGCCAAAGAAAGCATGGAAAAAAATATGCCGCGGTACCGCGCCAGTAAGGGCGCAAACGGCGCGGTGATGAGCATGGCGCTTACGCCGCCAAGCAAGGCAAGCAAAACCGCATCGGTGACACCCCCATTCAAAAAAACCAAAGCTGCCGCATAACCACCGATGGCTGACATCAGGCCTTGGCCAAAAGCCACCACGCCGCCACGCATGAGCAACACAATGCCCAAAGACACCAAGCCATTGGCCATGGCCATGGTGAGCATGAATTGCATCCACGAGGGCAGGGCATAACCCGCAGCCGCCAGCACCAACAAGGCGATCAAAGCACGCAATAGCAAAGCGCTGAGTGACATGGTTTAAATTTTCCGCGCCTGTATGCGCTGAAACAAACCTTGGGGTCTGAACATCAACACCAACGCCATGACGGCATACACCGAGAACAGTTCTGCCACAGGCCACACATGTACCGCCAAGGCGCGGGCCAAGCCCACAATCAATGCGCCTATGGCTGCACCTTCGATGCTGCCCAAGCCGCCAATGATGACCACAGCGAACGAAATGATGATGACGCCCACGGACAAGCCGGGTTGCACCGACAACATGGGTGCCGTGAATGCGCCACCCAATGCAGCCAAGAAAATTCCCACGCTAAAGGCCACACCATAGACCCTTGAAACCTGTATGCCCATGCTGGCGGCGACCTCGGCGCTATGAATCACAGCGGTCACGATCTTGCCAAAGCGGGTGCGGTTCAAGCCCCACCACACAGCCCCACCGACCAGCACGGCCAAGGCCACCAACATGAAGTCGTAACCCACATAGGTTTGGCTGCCGATATCGATGTTGCCAAACATGCCATAAGGCTCGGACACATAAAAGGGATTGGCACCCCAAATCAATTTGGTGATGTCTTCCATCATCAAAAACATGGCGTAGGTGACCAGCACCAACAAGACCTCATCGCGACCATAAAAAAACCGCAACAAGCCTCGCTCGGTCAAGGGTGCGACCAAAACAGCCACCAACACGGCGGCCAATAACATGGCCACCAAGGACAGCGAGGGCGGCAAGGCCCAAGATGCTGCCAAAGACACCAACGTGGCGGTGACGTATGCGCCCAACGCATAGAAACTGCCATGGGCGATATTGAGAATTTTCAGTACGCCAAAAACCAGCGTTAAGCCCAAGGCAACGATGAACAGCCATGACGCATAGGTCAGGCCGTCTATCGCGATGGTGAGCGCTAAATTCACAGTGGCTTATTTTTTAGCGGGTTTTTTATCGGTCGCTTTGGCCTCTTGTGCAGCAGGCTTGCCGTCGCACTTGGCGCCGGCAAAACCCGATTTCAGCCAGTCTTCCGATTTGACATTCAGGGGCGGGTTCACGCACTCAGCGTCAAAGCGTTGAATGTCGTTGAGTACCACCATTTTTTTGGCGCCATCCCACTGTGTGCGACCAATGGCCGAGTCTTGAATGGCTTGCTGTCCGTTAGAGAGCGCCATGCGGATCTTGCCACCAGGCGACATCCACTCGCTGCCACGCAAGGATGCAGCCAGCACTTCGGTGGAGGGTTTTTTGCCGCCGTTGGCTGCCATGGCTTTTTCCACCGCCAATTTCAAGCCCATCAACGCTTGAGCCATGCGGTAAGGCGCTTGCACGGGGTAGACATTGTTGGCCTTGCTGTACACATCCCAGAACCAGGTGTTCAGGGGAGAGGGTGGCGCCATCAAGCCATACGCTCCACGCGCACCCAAGATGGTGCCGTCAGGCATTTTTTCGCCAAGCCCTGGCAACACATGGTCGCCTGCGGTCATCACCACTTGCGATTTTTTGAACAAGCCACGCGGACCCGCTTGCAAAATAAATGCTTGCAAATCGCCGCCCCACAAACTGGTGTGAACCAAATCGGCGGGTTGCGACATCAAGGCAGAGATTTCGGTGCCGTACTGACCTGCGCCAAACTTGGGCAACTGGTCCACGCCTGCTTTGGCCTCGGGGTATAAATTCGCCATCGACAACATAAAGTCTTTGCGTGAGTCTTGTCCCCAAGCGTAGTCTTGGTTAATCATGTTGTAGGTTTTAATGGGAATATTGCGCGCCTTCAAATAGCGCGCCATAGACACGTTGTCCATGGTGGCGTGTGCTGCCGTGCGAAACACATAACGGAAGGTGTTGTCTTCAAAAATGCGTGGCGTACCGCAGTCATACAAAATCAAAAACTTTTTCAGCTCTTCAGCCACGGGGGCGACCGCCAAACAGTCGCCCGAGCCCACATAGCCCACGACCACATCCACTTTGTCACGCTCATACAAATTCCGCAGTTCTTGCACCTGCTTGGTAGCACCTCCGGCTTCGTCCACGTAAATCGCTTCGATGGGCATGCCGCCAATGCCTGGCTTGTTATAGGGTGCGGGTGCTTGGCCCTTGTTGAAAGCTTCGACCAAGACCTTGGCACCGTTGACGGCAGGTATGCCAAAGCTTTCTGCGGCTTGGCCCGACAAAAAACTGACGATGCCAATTTTGAAAGTTTCTTGGGCACCAGAAACTTGGGCAAACAAAGCCAACATCGTGGCGGCGAGGGCTTGGCGAACAAAGGTCGTCTTCATGGCGTCTCCAACATGGAATGAGGTGAATTATTCTAGGAATGTCGTGGGGTGTCTGTTGAGGTAAACGCGCAAGACCCTTGAGAGTCAGGCGGTACGCAATTTGTCAATGATGCCGTTAAGGGCATCGAGTGACCCAAAAGCAATCGCCACTTCGCCCATGTCCTCCATGCGACCATGGCGTTTAACGGTTTTTTTGATGCGAATCTCCACTTGCGCAGTGAGCAAATCAGCTAACTCTTCTTCGATCCGTTTCAAATCACGCGATTTTTCTTTTTTGGGTTTTTGTGCCACCAACGAGAATTCGGCACCAATTTTTTTGGCCAAACTTTCCGACTCACGCACCGAGAGTTTTTTCGCGCTGATTTGGTTGGCCGCCGTGATTTGCGCGGCCTTGTCCAAGGACAACAAGGCTCTGGCATGACCCATGTCCAAGTCGCCAGCCATCAACATGCTTTGCACAGGCTCGGCAAGGTTGAGCAAACGCAGCAAATTACTGGCCGCACTGCGTGAGCGACCCACGGCTTGCGCGGCGTCCTCATGCGTCAAACCAAACTCTTTGATGAGACGCTGCAAACCTTGTGCTTCTTCTAAAGGGTTGAGGTCTTCACGTTGGATGTTCTCTATCAAGGCCATGGCGGCGGCGGCTTGGTCGGGCACATCACGCACCAGCACCGGCACCTCGCTCAAACCCGCCAATTTGGCGGCACGGAAACGTCGCTCACCGGCGATGATTTCGTATTTACCTGCGTTGGCACCCGCAGTCAAAGAGCGAACCAAAATCGGCTGCATGATGCCTTGGGCCTTGATGCTCTCGGCCAGCTCGTACAAGCTGCCCTCGTCCATGCGGGTGCGCGGCTGATAGACACCCGCCACCATGACATCGAGTGACAGCTTAGAGGGCGCTGCGTCGTCTGCCTTGCTGGGCAAGTCACTGGCGGTGGGGCCCAACAAGGCCTCCAGTCCGCGGCCCAAGCCTTTCATTTTTTTGGTCACCATCTGTGAAGTCCTGTGTCAGAAAGATTCAAAGCGCACGACCAGCTCTTTGGCAAAGTCGATAAAGGCAAGGCTGCCTTTGGCGCTGGGGTCAAACACCACGCAAGGCAGGCCATAACTAGGCGCTTCGGCCAAACGCACATTGCGGGGGATCAGGGTGTTGAACACCTTGTCGCCAAAATGCGCTTTGAGTTGTTCACTCACTTGCATTTGCAAAGTGATGCGGGGGTCGAACATGACGCGCAACAAACCAATGATTTTCAAATCATGGTTGAGGTTGGCGTGTACCTGTTTGATGGTGTTGACCAAGTCGGTCAAGCCTTCCAGGGCAAAGTATTCACACTGCATGGGAACGATGACGCCGTTGGCTGAGCACAAGCCGTTGAGCGTGAGCAAAGACAGAGAGGGCGGGCAATCTATAAGCACAATGTCGTACTCTGCATCGACTTGTTGCAACGCAAGTTTGAGTTGCATCTCGCGCTGCTCCAGTCCTACCAGCTCCACTTCCGCGCCTGCCAACTCGCGGTTGGCGCCCAACACATGGTAGGTGGCGGCTTGCGGTTTGGCGGCGGCTTCCCCCCAATGGCTGGGTACGCGGGCTTGGGCTATGCCGCACTCGCCCAGCAACACATCGTAAACAGAGTGGGTGAGTTGGCGCTTGTCCACGCCCGAGCCCATGGTGGCGTTGCCCTGTGGGTCTAAATCCACCATCAATACGCGCTGGCCAATGGCAGCCAAGGCAGCCGACAGGTTAACCGTGGTGGTGGTTTTACCCACACCACCTTTTTGGTTGGCAATACAAAAGATTTTGGCCATGCTTATTTACTCAAGACAAGTTTCAAACCAAAGGCCAGCAACAAGCCGCCGCCGAGTTTGTGTAAAGCGCGCCCCACCCAAGGGCGTTGCTGCAAGCGCGCAGACAAGCGCTGGGCCAAGACACACAGCACCAAGCCATATAAAAACGTCAATGAAGCCACAGTCAAGGCCATCACGGCAAAGGTCCATACACCCGCATGGGCCTGGGGATCGATGAACAAAGGGAAAAAAGCCATGTAAAACATGATGGCCTTGGGATTGAGCAGGGTAATCCACAGCGACTGACGAAAATAATGTCCCGCCGTGATGTTGATGACAGGCGCATCCCCCGCTTTGGCAGTCCACATTTTGTAACCGACATAGGACAAATACGCCGCGCCCATCCACTGCAAGGCTTGGAAAAACTCGGGCTGTGTCATCAAGACCGCGGCGACGCCGGCAACGGCAGCCCACATCAACACCTGGTCCCCAGCCATCACGCCCAAGGTGGCAGCCAAGCCGCCTCGCAAACCGCCCTTCGCCGTAGAGGTGAGCAAGGCCAAATTGCCCGGGCCGGGAATTGCCAAAAAAACAATGACCGCCAGCACAAATGCGGGATAGTCTGCGATGCCAAACATGGGGTGATCCTTGAGCGGGGAGGGCAGAGTGTAAGGCAGGTCTTGCCGATTTGTGCCTAAAAGCGAATGTTTCACGTGAAACATTCCTTGGGTTTAGCTGGCCTCAGGGCTTTCTTTCTGGCGCATCCACACCAAACAGCGCTGCGCGTCCAGGTCGGGCACAGACAATGTCTCTGTTTTTACAAGCTCTACGTCCTTTGGCAAATCACGGATTTCATCGGCTGGGAGCGCGCCCTTCATGGCCATCCAATAGCCTCGGGGGGCTAAGCAGCGTTGTGAGCTGGTCACAAAGTCTGCCAATGAGGCATAAGCGCGGGAGCACACCACATCAAATGTTTGATCCAGCGTTTCTACCCTGGCGTGTTTTGACTGAAGGTTGGACAAGCCTAAACTGTGAGCGACACTTTGAATGAACGCTGTTTTTTTAGCCACCGCATCGACGGCGACCACCTGAAGTTCGGGGCAAGCGATCGCCAGAATCACCGAGGGCAAGCCGCCACCGGCACCCACATCCAACAAGGTTTTGGCTTGCGGCACGCGGGTTTGGAGGGGGTTGACCACAGCCAAGCAATCCAAAAGATGCTGGATCAACATCTGCCCGGGCTCTCTGACCGCCGTCAGGTTGTACACACGGTTCCATTTTTGGAGTTGGTCGATGTAGCCCAATAATTGTTGGGTGGGGCGCTCGCCAAGATGCAAGTCCAACGCCACCAGACCTTGTTGCAAGCCCCGCGCCAAAGATGCGGTCAAGCAGCCGCCTTGCCCGCGGCGGAAAACAACGCGGCTTTGGATCGGCGCAAATACACCAGCAACAAGGAAATGGCCGCGGGAGTCACACCCGAAATACGCGAAGCTTGGCCGAGGGTTTCTGGGCGATGCTTGGCCAATTTTTGCCTCACCTCCATACTCAGCGCGGGAATGGCCAAATAGTCCAGGTCCTGCGGCAGCGCCATGTTTTCGTAATGGGCGGCGCGCTGAACCTCATCGTTTTGTCTGTCGATATAGCCCGCGTATTTGGCCGCAATGTCGATTTGTTCAACCACTGTTTCACGTGAAACATCGTCCAAGGCCATTATGTCGGACGAAACAAAGCGCCCGCCATCCAAGTCCATCAGGTGGTTATAGGTGACTTCTGGGCGGCGCAGCATGTCCGACAAGCTGTATTCATGGTCAATGGCTTTGCCAAAAACCCGCTCGGCCTCGGCCGCCGACAGATTGGCGGGGCTAACCCACAGGGATTTGAGGCGCTGTGTTTCACGTGAAACAGCGTCACGTTTGCGGCTGAAGGCGTCCCACTGTTCGTCACCCACCAAGCCCATGCTTCGGGCAATATCGGTCAAACGCATATCAGCGTTGTCTTCGCGAAGCTTTAAGCGGTACTCGGCACGGCTGGTGAACATGCGGTAAGGCTCCATCACGCCTTGGCTGACCAGATCATCCACCAAAACACCCAGATAAGCTTGGTCCCGCCCAGGCGTCCATGCGGGCAAGCCTTTGGCGTGCAACGCTGCATTGGCCCCCGCATACAAACCTTGCGCCGCCGCCTCTTCATACCCCGTGGTGCCGTTGATCTGTCCGGCAAAAAACAGTCCCTCAATCGCGCGCGTTTCAAAGCTGCGCTTGAGTTCACGAGGATCAAAGTAGTCGTACTCGATGGCGTAGCCAGGGCGCAAAATATGGGCGTTTTCTAGACCGGCTATCGAGCGAACCAAGCCAAGCTGTATGTCAAAAGGCAAACTGGTGGATATGCCGTTGGGGTAGTACTCGTCGGTGGTGAGCCCCTCGGGCTCAAGAAATATTTGGTGGCTGGCTTTGTCAGCGAAGCGGTTGATCTTGTCCTCAACGCTTGGGCAATAGCGCGGTCCCACGCCATCGATCTTGCCTGTGAACATGGGGCTGCGGTCAAAGCCCGAACGAATGATGTCGTGGGTTGCTTCGTTGGTGTGGGTAATCCAACAAGAACGTTGCTCGGGGTGCATCTCAGTGCGCCCCATGAAACTGAACACAGGCATTTGGGGTGATTCGCCGCCCACCATGCCATCACCCGCTTGCTCGGTGCATTTAGAAAAGTCTATGCTGCGCCCATCAATGCGCGGGGGGGTGCCAGTCTTCAAGCGCCCTTGCGGTAAGCGAAGTTCTTTCAACCGCGCAGACAAGCTGGCCGCTGGCGGGTCTCCTGCACGACCCGCTGAATAGCTGTCCAAGCCCACATGGATTTTTCCGTCCAAAAACGTGCCTGCTGTTAAAACTACTGTCTTTGCGCGAAAGCGTATACCAACTTGCGTGATAGCGCCCACCACCCTTGAACCCTCCAGCATCAAATCATCTACGGCTTGCTGGAACAGCCATAAATTAGGCTGCGTTTCCAAACGGCGACGGATCGCTGCTTTGTAAAGAACGCGGTCAGCTTGAGCCCGGGTCGCGCGAACCGCCGGGCCTTTAGACCGGTTCAAGATGCGGAACTGAATACCTGCCATGTCGGTCGCCAAGGCCATGGCGCCGCCCATGGCATCCACCTCTTTGACCAAATGACCTTTGCCAATGCCACCGATGGACGGGTTACAGCTCATCTGTCCCAAGGTTTCGATGTTGTGGGTGAGCAGCAAGGTGCGACAACCCATGCGTGCAGCCGCCAACGCGGCCTCGGTACCCGCATGGCCGCCACCAACGACCAACACATCAAAACTGTCTGGATAGACCATAAAACCTTTGGAAGAAAACCAACAATTTTATGCGCCACTCGGCAATGACACAATGCGGCCCATGTCTTGGATCCACCAACTCGCCCCTGGCGGTACATTGCGCGTCTGCATCAACACCGGCAACGCCATGCTGGCACAGCAGGACCCGCATACGCATGAACTGCATGGCATCAGCGTGCTACTCGCTCAACGCTTGGCACACACCTACAAACTTCGGCTGCACACAGTGCTTGTCGGCACAGCCAAAGCCTCCGTGGCCGCCGTGGCCAACAAAGAGGCAGACATCGGTTTTTTTGCCATCGATCCCGAACGCGCGAAAGATGTTCACTTCACACGCGCCTATGTCTATATCGACGCCTGCTACATGACCCGCAAAGCATCCGGTTTGCGAAGCTTGCCAGACATAGACCAAGCGGGGGTCCGGATTGTGGTGGGTGCAGGCAGTGCCTATGATTTGTTTTTAAGCCGCCATGTGCAACACGCAACCCTCATCCGGGCCGCATCGACACCAGACGTTGTTCCACTGTTTGTCGATCAAGGCTATGAGGTTGCCGCCGGCTTGCAACAAGCGTTGAATGAGGCGGTTCAAGCACACCCAGAATGGGCATTGGTCATGCCGCCCTTCATGGCCATCCCTCAGGCCATAGGCTGCCACCCCAAGCACAGCGACACCGTTAAAGCCGGCTTACAAGCGTTTATCGAGGATGAACTGAAAGCAGGCCATATCTCCCACAGCATCGCTCAACACAACTTGATAGGGGTGAGAGCCTCCGACGTTTAAACGTCGATATTGGCAGCACGCAGGGCGTTGGTTTCGATAAAGATACGGCGAGGCTCCACCTCGTCACCCATCAACATGGTGAACACGCGGTCGGCTTCGATGGCGTCATCAATTTGTACACGCAACAAACGGCGCACGGCGGGGTCCATGGTGGTTTCCCACAACTGCGCAGGGTTCATCTCACCCAGGCCTTTGTAACGCTGCCGAGAGGTGGCATTCTCAGCTTGTCCAATCAACCATTTCATGGCTTGACGGAAGTCGCTGACTTTTTCTTCCTTGCGCCGCTCGCCTTCGCCGCGCTCAATGCGAGCACCTTCTCCCATCAAATCGCGGAAGGTAGAGGCCGCTTCAGCCAAAGCCGCGTAGTCCGCGCCATGGACAAAGTCTTGGGTGATGACGCTGCTCTTCACATTGCCGTGGTGATGGCGGCTTAAGCGAAGAATCGGCTTGTCGGTACGCACATCAAACTCTGCGGCAACCTCAGAGCCACTCCCGAGTTCGCGCAACTTCACTTGCAGCGCAGCAGCAGACGCTTGGGCAAGCTCCAAAGTATCCAGATTCAAGGAAACACCATCGGCCATGCCGCGCAAAGCTTCTGCGTCCATGATGCCACTCAACCGCGCAATAACCGCTTCTGCCACTTGGTGCTTACGCGCCAATTCTGCCAAGGTTTCGCCTGACAGCGATTGCGCTTGAGAACCCCCTGTGTGCAAGACCGCGTCTTTCAGCGCAACCTTCAACAAGAACATGTCCAAAGCCAACTGGTCTTTCAAATATTGCTCTTCCTTGCCTACCTTCACTTTGTACAAAGGCGGTTGCGCAATGTAGATGTGGCCACGCTCGACCAGCTCGGGCATTTGGCGGTAGAAAAAGGTCAAAAGAAGGGTGCGGATGTGCGCGCCGTCCACGTCGGCATCGGTCATGATGATGATGCGGTGGTAACGCAGCTTGTCGATGTTGAAATCGTCAGTCCCCGACTTGCCCGACTCGGCACTCACTTTGCCAATACCGGTGCCCAGCGCAGTGATGAGGGTCAAAATTTCATTGCTGGTGAGCAACTTTTCGTAACGCGCTTTTTCAACGTTCAAAATTTTGCCGCGCAGGGGGAGAATGGCTTGAAACTTTCTGTCGCGGCCTTGTTTGGCCGAGCCGCCGGCGGAGTCACCCTCGACGATGTAGATTTCACACAACGCTGGGTCTTTTTCTTGGCAGTCGGCCAGTTTGCCGGGCAAGCCCATGCCGTCAAGCACCCCTTTGCGCCGCGTCATCTCGCGTGCTTTGCGGGCCGCTTCACGGGCGCGGGCGGCGTCGATGATCTTGCCGCAAATCATCTTGGCGTCATTGGGGCGCTCTTGCAAATAGTCGCCCAGCACCTTGCCCACAATGTCTTCGACTGGTGCGCGCACTTCGCTGGACACCAGCTTGTCTTTGGTTTGGCTGCTGAACTTGGGCTCCGGCACTTTCACCGACAACACGCAGCACAGACCTTCACGCATGTCGTCGCCAGTCACCTCAACCTTGGCTTTTTTCGCCAGCTCGTGTTCTTCAATGTATTTGTTGATGACACGCGTCATCGCTGCACGCAAACCCGTGAGGTGGGTGCCACCATCGCGTTGGGGGATGTTGTTGGTGAAGCACAGCACGCTCTCGTTGTAGCTCTCGTTCCATTGCATGGCCACTTCCACGCCAATGTGGGTGCCGGGGATGCCACCATAGGTCTCTGCGGGGCGCTCGCCCTCGGCATAAAACGCATTGGGGTGCAACACTTTTTTGCCTGCATTGATGAACTGCACAAAACCGGCCACGCCACCCGCGCCCGAATAGTCGTCACTCTTGCCCGTGCGTTCGTCCAACAAGCGGATGCGAACGCCGTTGTTCAGGTAGCTGAGTTCACGCAAGCGCTTGCTCAATATCTCGTAATGGAACTCGTGGTTTTGGATAAAGATGTCGGTGTCGGGCAAGAAATGCACTTCGGTGCCACGCTTATCAGTCTCGCCGGTGATGCGCATGGGAGAGACTTCCACCCCATCGACCATTTCCAGCAGACGGTTTTGCACAAAACCTTTGGCAAACTCAATCGTGTGCACCTTGCCTTCGCGACGCACCACCAAACGCAGCCATTTGGAGAGGGCGTTCACGCACGACACACCCACGCCGTGCAAACCACCGGACACCTTGTAGCTGTTTTGGTTGAACTTGCCGCCCGCGTGCAGTTCGGTGAGCGCAATTTCAGAGGCACTGCGCTTGGGTTCGTGCTTGTCGTCCATCTTCACGCCGGTCGGGATGCCGCGGCCATTGTCGGTCACGCTGATGGAGTTGTCCGAGTGGATGGTGACCACGATGTCATCGCAATGACCGGCCAAGGCCTCATCGATGGAGTTGTCCACCACCTCAAACACCAGATGGTGCAGGCCAGTGCCGTCCGATGTGTCGCCGATGTACATGCCAGGGCGCTTGCGTACCGCTTCCAAGCCCTCCAAGATTTGGATGGCACCTTCACCATAGGACTGGTCGCCCATGGAACTGTCAGGCTTGCCGCCTTCTTCGGGTAATGCTGGTGTGGGATTCATAACTCAATTCACAGTGCTTAAAGCACTCAAAAAACAACGCATTAAATGCGCATGGGCATCACAACGTATTTGAAACTGGGATTTTCTGCCATGGTGACCAAGACCGAACTGTTGGAGTCAGCCAAGTCCATGCGAACCATGTCTTGCGACATATTGGTCAAGACATCGATCAAATAGGTGACGTTAAAACCAATTTCAATGCTGTCACCTGTGTAATCAATTTCAAGTTCATCCACCGCCTCTTCTTGCTCGGCGTTGCTGGCAGCAACACGCAACAAACCTGGTTCCAAGTTGATACGCACACCTTTGAATTTATCGCTGGTCAAAATCGCGGTACGTTGCAGGGTGGTGAGCAAACTCACACGACCCAGTGTCACACTGTTCTTGTGATTTTTAGGAATGACGCGGTTGTAATCGGGAAACTTTCCCTCAACCAATTTGGTGACAAATTCTTTGCCTTCAAATTTGAACTTGGCCTGGTTATTGGCAAATTGCATGTCAATCATGCCTTCTTTGTCGCTGAGCAAGCGCAACAATTCCAGCACGGTTTTGCGCGGCAAAATAACTTCTTGCTTGGGAACTTCCACTTCCAAAGTCGCTGAGGTGTAGGCCAAACGGTGACCGTCAGTAGCTACCAAACTCAGTTGTTTGCCTTCAGCCACAAACAAAATTCCGTTGAGGTAATAGCGGATATCGTGCACCGCCATGGCAAACGACACCTGTTGTAACAATTCCTTCAATGTTTTTTGTGGAATGCTGAAAAGCGGTCCAAAACTGGGCGATTCTTGCACCAAAGGAAAATCTTCCGCTGGCAAAGTTTGTAAGGTAAAGCGACTTTTGCCACCCTTGAGAATTAATTTGTTTTGCTGAGACTCCAAACTTACCGTTTGGTCAGCAGGCATGGAACGCAAAATGTCCATGAGTTTGCGCGCACCCACCGTGGTCGTGAAATTGGATTTATCGCCACCTAAATCGGCCTCGGTACGGATTTGAATTTCCAAATCACTGCTGGTGAGCTGAACCGCTGTTGCCGTCTTTTGAATCATCACATTGGCCAAAATAGGCAAGGTGTGACGTCGCTCCACGATGCCCACCACCGATTGCAACGCTGCAACGATGTTTTCTTGACTCGCTTTCAAAACAATCATGTCATCCTCTTCTTTAATGTCTTTATATTTCAATAGTGGTAGTAGATAAGGGGCATCATCTTCTGTGGAAAAGCGTATTTTCCACTTTTATTTCAAGCACTTGATGACCTTCAAACCCTGTGTGCTGCATAACGCATGTCGCCATGTCCAACAGGGATAACTTTTGAAAAACAGCTGTGCTTGTGGATAACCATGAAGTTATGCCAGAAGTATGCACAGGGTTTTGGGCGTTTGACAAAACTTTATCCTTTAAGGGTTTGCTCAAGCACATGCAGTTGTTGATTCAGTTCGCTCAAGGTTTGTCTTTCAGCAGAAATTTTACGAACCGCATGTAGCACGGTGGTGTGGTCCCTACCGCCAAACAACTCACCGATTTCCGGCAAGCTTTTTTGGGTGAGTTCTTTGGCTAAATACATAGCAATTTGACGGGGGCGTGCGATGGACGCGGGACGCTTTTTGGAATACATGTCCGCGACTTTGATTTTGTAATAGTCTGCCACGGTTTTTTGAATGTTTTCAACAGAAATTTGGCGGTTTTGAATAGACAGCAAGTCGCGTAGCGCGTCTCTGGCGAGTTGAATAGATACTTCCTTTTGGTTAAAGCGCGAATAAGCCAAAATTTTGCGTAACGCGCCTTCCAGTTCGCGCACATTGGAGCGGACATTTTTAGCCACGAAAAAAGCCACTTCTTCAGGCATTTCCGCGCCTTCGCTGCGTGCTTTAGCAATCAAAATGGCAACCCGCATTTCAAGTTCGGGTGGCTCAATGGCGACCGTCAAACCCGAGTCGAAGCGCGAAACCAAGCGCTCGTGGATGTCTGTTAAACCCTTGGGATAGGTATCGCTGGTCATCACAATGTGAGATTTTTTCGTCAGCAATGCCTCAAATGCGTTGAAAAACTCTTCTTGTGTACGGTCTTTATTGGCAAAAAACTGCACATCGTCAATCAGCAGCAAGTCCAAAGAATGGTAATACTGCTTAAATTCATCAAAGGTTTTACGTTGATAGGCTTTGACAACGTCGGATACAAATTGCTCAGCATGGATGTACAACACCTTGGCGTCAGGTCGGTTGAGCAGCAACTGGTTGCCTACGGCGTGCATCAAATGGGTTTTACCCAGACCCACGCCACCATAAATAAACAAAGGGTTATAGAGCTGTCCTGGCACATTGGCCACGTGCATGGCCGCGGCACGCGCCATGCGGTTGGCCGTACCTTCGACCAAATTATCAAAGCACAAACTTGTATTGATGCGGTTTTTAAAGCCAGACGCGGCGGTGTCACCCACCATGGCTGAACTGGGCGACATGTCGTCAGGCTCGCTCACTGTGCGAGGCAAACTGACGCGCACAGGGGCTTCTTTGGTCTCTAAGACAAAGTCGATATGAATAGCTTGCCCATACAACTGCTGTAAAAGAGCAGACAGTCGGCTGGCATATTGAGCGCGAATCCAATCTAATTTGAATCGGTTGGCAACCTCGATATGAATACGCGAAAAGTCATCCGAGAGACGCGCATTCAAGGGTCTGATCCATGTATTGAACTGTTGTTCCGGCAACTCTTGCGCCAATTGATCCACACAAGCTTGCCATAAAGCATGTCCAGCATCGGGAGACGGTGCTTGAGCGGGATGTATAGGGGGCGGCGTTTTCAAAGCAAGACCAATCTGTGGATAAAGCGTATTTTAAGCGCTGGCGAGCGAGCTTTATCAAAAAATTATCCACAGAAATATAAATTTTTGATCTTTCGCTCCAAACAAGTTCATGCTTTGCATGAAGAAAGCTTGGGAGAAGGGCTTCAATTGAGAGATAATGCACGGTTTCCCCAGATGCATTGAGCCACACCCATGAAACGTACCTATCAACCCTCTAAAACCCGACGAGCTCGCACCCATGGCTTTTTGGTGCGCATGAAAACCCGCGGAGGACGTGCGGTTATCAATGCGCGTCGCGCCAAAGGCCGCAAACGCCTGGCGGTCTAAGCTGTTGTTGCTGGCTTATCCAGCCAATTGCTTGGAATCCGTGGATAAATTGACTTTGCGAGCTGACTTTGATGCGGTGATGTCCGCGGGAATCGTCGCGCGCACTTCACATTTTGCGCTCCATCAACAAAGCAGCGAATCCAACAACCGCATAGGTGCCGTGGTGCCCAAACGGTGGGCGCGCAAAGCCGTGACACGCAATTTGATCAAACGACAAATTTACGCATGGGCACAAGAAAAGTCTGCCAATTTACCCGCGGCAGACAGGGTGATTCGTTTGCGCAAAACTTTTGACGGACAACAGTTTGTCAGTGCCAACTCGTGTCGCCTTAAACAAGCCGTCAGGGCCGAATTGCATCAATTGATAGACAACTGCGCTGTCGCATGATGCAGCAATGTTTGCTTTTTCTGGTCAGGGCTTACCGGTTGATGTTGAGTCCTTGGCTGGGATCATCTTGCCGCTTCACGCCGACGTGCTCGGCCTATGCTTTGGAAGCCTTGCACAACCATGGGGCAGGTAAAGGCAGTTATTTGACGCTGCGACGTTTGTCACGATGCCACCCTTGGTGTGAGGGTGGCCACGACCCCGTACCTCAGCGCACCTTGACCTCCCCCCTCTCTTCTTCGATTGCAGATACGCTATGAACGATATTCGCCGCACCATTCTTTGGGTTGTTTTTGGCTTTTCTTTGGTCATGTTGTGGGACCAATGGCAAATACATAACGGCAAACGACCTACCTTTTTTCCAAGCACCGCACCAGTGAGCGTGAATACAGCGACCCCTGAAAAAAGGGAGTCGACGAGCGCCACACCCAGCCCCGTGACGAATGAAGTGCAGATGAATTTGCCTAACGACAACGCCACGAGTTCTGCTTCAAGTGACATGGTGGAAGTGCAAACCGATGTGTTGAAGTTGCGCTTTGACAGCTTGGGGGCGAGCCTGACGCGGGTGGAGTTACTCAAACACCAAGATGTGCATCATCCGGGCAGCAATGTGGTGTTAATGGACAACAGCAAAGAGCGCGTCTATTTGGCGCAAACTGGTTTGATTGGTAGCCCTGCGGGCGCTAACTGGCCTACGCACAAATCACCCATGCGCTTGGTGAGTTCACCCAAGTTCAAAGACGGTGAAGATCAACTTGCCCTTCGTTTTGAGTCCGAGATGGTGGGTGGTGTCAAGCTCATTAAAACCTACAACCTGCGCAAGAACAGCTATGTGCTGACAGTTCAGCATGACATCATCAATCAGTCGGGGCAAAGTATTTCGCCTCAGATGTATGTGCAGCTGGTACGAGACGGCAACAAGCCAGAAGGTGAGTCATCGTTTTATTCGACCTTCACCGGACCCGCTGTTTACACCGCCGCCAAAAAATACCAAAAAATCGAGTTTGCAGACATTGAAAAAAACAAAGCAGATTTTGAAAAAAAATCCGACATTGGGTATGTCGCCATGGTGCAGCATTACTTTGCAGCAGCTTGGTTGATCCCAGATACGCAAGCGCGGGACCTGTACGCCCGCAAGATTGACAACAATTTGTATGCTGTGGGCATGGTGGTGCCACTTCCCGCTTTAGATAACGCAAGTCAGCAATCGCAACAAGTGCAGCTGTTTGTCGGGCCGCAAGAAGAAAAGGTACTTGAGAACCTGTATCCCGGATTGGAATTGGTGAAAGATTATGGTTGGCTGACTATTTTGGCCAAGCCCTTGTATTGGTTACTCGATAAGTTGTTCGGCTTGATTGGCAATTGGGGTTGGTCCATTGTGGCTTTGGTGGTGTTGCTCAAGCTGGCTTTTTATTGGTTGAATGCGCAAGCCTACCGAAGCATGGGCAAGATGAAAGCCATCAACCCCAAGATCATGGAAATGCGCGAGCGCCTTAAAGACAATCCGCAACAAATGCAAATGGAGATGATGAAAATCTACCGCGAGGAAAAAGTCAACCCCTTGGGCGGGTGCTTGCCTATCGCAGTGCAAATTCCCTTCTTTATTGCCTTGTACTGGGTGCTGTTGTCTTCGGTTGAAATGCGCAACGCGCCATGGGTCGGATGGATCAAAGACTTGGCCGCGCCCGACCCTTGGTTTGTCTTGCCGTTGTTGATGACCGGTACATCGCTGTTGCAAACATGGCTCAATCCCACCCCGCCCGACCCTGTGCAAGCCAAGATGATGTGGATCATGCCTTTGGCCTTCAGTGTGATGTTTTTCTTCTTTCCTTCGGGCTTGGTGCTGTATTGGCTGTCAAACAATATTTTGTCAATCGCCCAACAATGGATGATCAATAAACAGTTGGGTGTACTTAAAAACTGACCATGTTGAGCGACCGCGATGCCCCCATCATCGCCATTGCCACACCCCAAGGCAAAGGCGCAGTGGGTGTCGTTCGCATCAGTGGTAAAAACTTGCTGGCGTATGTGCGGACGTTGTGCCAGCAAGAACTGGCACCACGACGCGCGCATTTGGTGACCATTCAAGACGATAAGGGCGAGTGTGTCGACCAAGTATTGGCCTTGTTCTTTCCCGCTCCTTATAGCTACACAGGGGAAGATGTTCTAGAGCTTCAAGGCCATGGCGGCCCCGTGGTTTTATCCATGTTGCTGGAGAGATGCTTGTCGGTGGCTCGGCAAGAAAACACGCACTTGCGTGGTTTACGAACAGCCATGCCTGGCGAATTTACCCAGCGTGCTTTCATGAACCACAAAATGGATTTGACCCAAGCCGAGGCGGTATCGGATTTGATCGATGCACAAACCCAAGCGGCGGTTCGCAGTGCAGGTCGTTCGCTGGTGGGCGCATTTTCTCAGGGGGTAGAACAGCTACAAGACAAGTTGCTGCGTATGCGCATGCTGGTCGAAGCCAGTTTGGATTTTCCAGAAGAAGATATTGACTTTGTTACACAAGCCGATGTGCTCGGTAAGCTTCATGCCATCCGAGATGAAGTCAACACACTGTGCGAGCAAACACGCCAAGGTGCTTTGCTGCGCGACGGCATGAAAATGGTCATTGCAGGTCAACCCAATGTCGGCAAAAGTTCGTTGTTGAACGCATTAACTGGGCAAGATCTGGCCATTGTGACGCCGATAGCGGGCACCACCCGAGATGTGCTGACGCACACCATAGCCATTAACGGCGTGCCAGTGCATGTGGTGGATACCGCAGGTTTGCGCGAAGCGCATCAGGCTGACGAAGTCGAGCAAATAGGTATTTCACGCGCATGGGCTCAGGTGGGGGACGCTGATGTGGTGCTGCTGTTGCATGATCTAAGTCGCCAGCAAGATCTTGTGTATACACAAATGCAAGCGGATTTGGTTGAGCGCATCCTGCAACATAAAAATGCGCAATGTCCGCTTCTGCATGTCTTTAATAAGTCTGATGTGGTGAAATCAGCCGAGGGCACAAACGATTTACCCAGCTTGAGCATCTCAGCCAAAACAGGCGAAGGCTTAGCCGCACTCAAGGACTTGTTGTTGCACAGCGTGGGATGGCAATCGCAACACCAAGAAGGCGTGTTTTCTGCAAGAGCCAGGCATGTGCATGCACTTGAACACGTGCAGGCACATATCCACCGTGCTTTGCAAAGCTTGCAAGCCACAACCCCCGCCCTGGATATCTTGGCGGAGGAATTACGCGGTGCGCAGCAGCAGTTGTCGGTGCTGACGGGCACGATCACCCCGGACGACTTGCTGGGAGAGATTTTTTCTCGTTTCTGTATCGGCAAATAAGCCCGCGCATAATCTGTCCTATGCGTACCCTTACCGGCGAACAAGCAAAAAAGACCTTGGACTTGGCAGTTCAAACATTGACCATAGAGGCACAGGCGATCACGGCATTGACTTCGCGACTGGGAAATCCCTTTCTCCAAGCCGTTCAAGCCTTGCTGAATGTGAAAGGCCGGGTGGTGGTCATGGGTATGGGAAAAAGCGGCCACATTGGGCGAAAAATTGCAGCCACACTTGCTTCCACAGGAACACCCGCTTTTTTTGTTCACCCAGCAGAGGCCAGCCATGGCGATTTGGGCATGGTCACTTCACAGGATGTGGTGCTGGCGCTCTCCAACAGCGGAGAAAGCGAAGAGTTGTCGGCTATCTTGCCAGTTATCAAGCGCCAAGGCATTGTGCTCATTGCCATCACGGGCAATACGCAATCTACCTTGGCCCAGCATGCCCATATGGTGCTCGACAGCGCTGTGGACAAAGAGGCCTGTCCCATGAATTTGGCGCCAACCGCCAGCACGACCGCGCAATTAGCACTTGGTGATGCCTTGGCAGTTGCGGTGCTGGACGCACGCGGCTTTAGCCCAGAAGATTTTGCGCGCTCTCATCCGGGAGGCAGTTTGGGCCGAAAGTTACTTACCCATGTGTCGGATGTGATGCGAAAAGACCAGGCGGTGCCTAGCGTCTTGGGCACCACCTATTTCACAGATTTGATGCGAGAGATGAGCGATAAAGGTTTGGGGCTTTCTGCGGTGGTGGACGCTGCTGGCTTGGTGCTGGGTATCTTTACCGATGGCGATTTGCGGCGGCTGATAGAAAAAGGTGTGGATGTGCGCTCCTTACAGGCCAGCGAAGTGATGACGGCACACCCAACCACTATTCGCGCGCAGGCCTTGGCCGCAGAGGCTGCGCAACTGATGGAACACAAACGCATCACCAGCTTGTTGGTTGTCGATGAGGGGGGGCGTTTGTGTGGCGCACTCAACAGCAATGATTTGATGCGTGCCAAGGTAATTTGATGACACCACCTAATAACCAACTGGCACTGGTTTTGACAAAAGCTCGCTTGGTCGAGCTGCTGCTGCTGGATGTGGATGGGGTGTTGACCGATGGCGGCTTGGTCTATACCGCGCAAGGCGAGCAGACCAAAGTCTTTAATACCTTGGACGGTCACGGTATCAAATTGTTGCAGCAAGCGGGCGTGGCGGTGGCCATTATTTCCGGCCGCGATAACCCCGCTTTGCACAAGCGCATGGCCGACTTGGGAATTACCCATGTGTATGCAGGGGTGCATGACAAGAAAATTGCTGCGCAACAACTGCTAAGCCAACTGGGGTTGACTTGGTCGCAGGTGGCAGCCATGGGCGACGATTGGCCAGATTTGCCTATGTTGATGCCTGCAGCCGTTGCGTTTGCCCCACCTCAAGCCCACCCCGAAGTTGTGTCACGTGTCGATTGGGTTACCAAGCAAGCTTCGGGGCTAGGCGCAGTTCGTGAAGTATGTGACATGGTGTTGCAAGCCAGGGGTGTGTACGACCAAGCTTTGCAACAGGCGATGAAATGAATCGCCTGCCAAGGCTTCCTGCGGCGCCAGCACAGTCGCTGTGGCGCAATGCGTTGGAGACGGCGGGCGCATTTGTCCCCATGGTCTTGTTGGCGGTGTTGTTGTGGGTGAGTGTCTGGCTGGTGCGCAATGCGCCTCAGGCAATGACAGGCGCTGTCACGACAGAACCCTCGCATGAGCCCGATTATTTTGCCCGCGAATTTACCCTCAAAACGTATTCCTTGCAGGGTGAGTTGAAGTCATTTTTGCAAGGCAAGTTTTCGCAACATTACCCCGATACCTTGACCAATGTGATTGAACAACCCATGGTGCATTCGGTATCGCGCTCGGGACGCTTAACCACGGCCGTGGCCAAGCGTGCGTTGTCTAACGAAGATGGATCAGAAGTTCAGCTCATAGGTCAAGCGGTGGTGCATAAACAAGCCAGGGGTCAAGAGCCTGCGGTTACTTTGCGCAGCGACTTTATCCATCTGTTTGCCAATACGGATAGCGTGCTCACCTACTCGCCGGTGAATATCGAGCGCGGTAACAACCGATTCCAAGCCAATCATTTGCAAGCGGATAACTTGAATCAGCGTTTTGTGTTGCAAGGCCAGGTCAAGGTCTTGCTGGTGCCCACCAAGCGGCCATGAAAAAAGGGCTTGGTAAACCAAGCCCTTTTTGCACGAAATTGCTGAACTGAGGGGGTGTACTCAGTATTCGTTGCGACCGGAAGAACCGCTGTTGTGGCGTGCACCACCACCGCCGTAGGGGCTGCGGAAGTTGCCGTCATTGCCGCCGCTGCCAGCGCCTTCACGACGTCCACCACCGCCGTAACCGCCGCCGCCTTCACGACGACCACCGCCACCACCGTAACCGCCGCCACCTTCGCGACCACCGCCACCGCCACCGTAGCCGCCGCCGCCTTCACGACCGCCGCCACCATAACCACCACCGCCGCCACCACCACCATAACCACCACCACCGCTACGGGGGGGGCGTGGCTCCATGGGACGAGCTTCGTTCACCACTAAGCTGCGGCCGCCCAAGGGCTGACCATTCATACCGTTGATAGCCGCTTGTGCCTCGGCATCGCTGCCCATTTCAACAAAACCAAAGCCTTTGGAGCGGCCGGTGTCGCGCTCCATCATGACTTTGGCGCTGGTGACCGTGCCAAATTGACCAAAGGATTGTTCCAAGTCGCCATCGCGCACGGAATATGGCAGATTGCCGACGTACAGTTTGTTGCCCATTCAGGGACTCCATAAAAACAAATAAAAAAGCGACGGAGTCCCGATTGCACCTGTCCACGAAAGTCAAGAAGCGAAACTAACCTATCACCACAAGCCGTGCGTGCACCCAAGCGCATCGCACAGTCCGAACCATTATGAGACAAATTTGCTGAATAAAACCAAGTGTTTATCCTCAATTTGCAACTTTAAAGGGCAAAAAACCACAGAAATTACCAACTTACCTCACGTTCGGGGCTGGCATTGATCTGGTGGATGGTCAAGTCCGCACCCTCAAACTCCTCTTCTTGGCTCAAACGCAGTCCCAAAGTTTGTTTAAGGATGAGGTACAAAATGGCAGAACTCAGCAGCGCCCAGACAATTCCCAATAAAGTCCCTAAGAACTGAGCCCCCATACTTACCCCACCCAAACCGCCCAGAGCGGGCAACCCAAAGATGCCTGCGGCGATGCCGCCCCATGTACCGCATAGCCCATGCAATGGCCAAACGCCCAACACATCGTCGATCTTCCAGCGGTTTTGCGTCAAAGTGAACATCACCACAAACAAGGCGCCAGCAACCGCACCGACCAACAGCGCGCCAAAAGGGTGCATCACATCCGAACCCGCACATACGGCGACCAACCCGGCCAAAGGACCGTTGTGCACAAAACCCGGATCGTTTTTACCCAACCACAGCGCCGCCAAGGTGCCACCCACCATGGCCATCAGACTGTTAACGGCCACCAAACCCGACATTTTGTCGACGGTTTGTGCGCTCATCACATTGAAACCAAACCAGCCCACACACAAAATCCAAGCGCCAAGCGCCAAAAACGGAATACTTGACGGGGGATGGGCTGAAATAGCGCCATCTTTTTTGTAACGGTTGCTGCGCGCGCCAAGCAAAACCACAGCGGGTAAAGCAATCCACCCGCCTAAGGCGTGAACCACCACCGAGCCGGCAAAGTCATGGAATTCTTCACCGGTTAAGCCCTTGAGCCAGGCTTGAAAGCCAAAGTGTTGGTTCCAAACAATGCCCTCGTAAAAGGGGTAAATAAAACCCACGATAACAGCAGTTGCCAGCAATTGAGGATAAAAGCGAGCACGTTCAGCGATGCCGCCCGACACAATGGCGGGAATGGCTGCAGCGAAAGTGAGCAGAAAGAAAAACTTCACAAGCTCAAAGCCATGTTGCTCGGCCAAGCTGTTTGCACTGACAAAAAAATGGCTGCCATAGGCTACGCTATAGCCGACCACGAAATACACCACGGTTGAAATACTGAAATCCACCAAAATTTTGACCAAGGCATTGACTTGGTTTTTCTTACGAACCGTGCCTAACTCTAGAAATGCGAAACCAGCGTGCATGGCCAACACCATGATGGCGCCAAGCAAAATGAATAAAGCATCTACGCCCTGTTTGGGTGCGTCCATGTGATCTCCAAGGGATTTATGATTAAGTTTGGTGCAAAAAACACACCAAAAACAAATTTGCACCAAATTAAAGCAAAAATCACACCATTGGCGGTTGAGTCGCGAGCTACGCGTGGGCCTAAGTGGACAGTAAATTGTGAATCAGTTGTAACAGTTGCGCGCGATCAAAAGGTTTGAGCAGCAAACCGGACAAGCCTGCTTGATGAAAAGCATCCAAATCCTGGGGGTTCACATTGGCTGTCAAACCGATGAGGGGAGGACGGTTGGAAACGTCCATGAGGGCAAACCGCTTAGCGGTTTCTATGCCATCCAGGCCAGGCATGACCATGTCAAGAAACACCAAGTCAAAGTGATGCTCACCTAGCAGCGACAAAGCCGCATGGCCATCAGCACCCTCAGCAATCTGCGCTTGAGGCCATTGGTATAACAGGACTTGGCGCAACACCAAGCGATTGACGGCATGGTCATCCACAATCAAAAATCGCAGCACCGAACTGGTTGGGATGGACGCTGCCGCCAAATCCTGCGCCAGTGCTGCAATGGGTTCAGACACAGGCGCAAGTTTTAGCTTGAACCAAAACGAAGAGCCTTGGTCAAGTTTGCTGGAAAAGCCCATCTGCCCACCCAGCAGGCGGACCAACCGCTGTGAAATGGTCAGACCCAAGCCCGTGCCACCAAAGCGGGTTTTGATACTGGGATTGGCCTGGCTAAAGCGCAAAAATAAATTGTCTTGGTCTTCTTGGGCTATGCCAATGCCCGAGTCCACAACCTTGAACTCAACCCAGTCATCCTCAAGGCCTTGCACGGCCAGCACAATTTCTCCTTCGGTGGTGAACTTGATGGCGTTACCTAAGAGGTTAACCAAAATTTGTGTCAAGCGGTGTTTGTCGGTGTTGACCCAAAGAGGCGTGTTGGCTGCAATCTCACAGCGATAACGAACCGATCCTTCAACGCGCGGCTCTAGCAGCGCAAAAGCCGATCGAATGGTTTGGTGTAAATCGGTAGCTTCAATTTGTGCGCGCAATTCACCAGACTTAAATTGGGTGTAATCCAGCACGTCATTGATAACGGTCAAAAGATGGTCGGCTGATTGACGGGTGTGATCCAACACCATCAGTGCCCGGGGTTTATCACGAACCATGGAAAGCAAAAGACTGTTAAAGCCCATGATGGCATTCATGGGCGTGCGCAGTTCATGGCTGACGGAACCAATGAAACTCTCACGTATTTGAAGTGTTTGCGACAGCTCTTTTTCAGTATTTTTTAAATCCTGCTGTGTACGTTCAAGGTCGCTGACAGCAAGCTCATATTGGGAATGGTAGAAAAGCAATATCGCAATAATGATGGCAAAGCTAAACGAATAGTCAATAAGAGAAGCCAGGGCGTTCTGTTGATCTAAGCCAAGGACAGGCCCCCACCCCCACCAGTCGACCGCATAGGCTTGGACACAATGAATCAAAGCATCGATGAGCAACCAAAAAAACGCAGCCCTTCGACCAACGATGAAGTAATTTGCCACGATAAGTACAGAAAACCAAACTAAGCAGCTGGCATAAACACCGCCCGAAAACCATGCGATGACAAACAACTGAACGCCACCCAGGGAAGAAGCAAATTGACAAGCCAAAGATAAAGACAAGCCGCGCCAAAAAAACCATAAAAGCAATAACCAAAAGGCAAATAAAACAAGAGAAAAAATACGAACAGCAGGGATAGGCGTTGCCACAGAAATAAACAAAGACGCAATAAAACCGGAACACAGAACAAGCAACGCAAACAAACGTTCCTTAGGCAAAAGCGCAAAAGCCGGGAAGGCTCGCTTTAAATGAAAGAAATAGGCCTCAGCGTTCATTGACGGGCAAGCCCAAATACTTTTGCAAAGTTGAAGAAAAAGCGACAGGGTCGATGGGCTTGGTTAAAACCGAATCCATGCCAGCATCAAGACAGGCCTGTGTTTCACCCGACAAACTTTGACCTGTCAAACCGACCACATAGGGACGTGTAGCAGACGAAGAAAAAGAAGGGGAAAGGAGTCGCCGGGTCGTCTCTATGCCATCCATGACAGGCATCACCACATCCATCAAGACCAAGGTGAAAGCCTTGCTCAGACATGCTTCCAAAGCATGGGCGCCATTTTCAGCTTTATGAATCTCGCAATCTGGCCAGAACTTCTTCAAGAGAATTTCAACCACCAGCAAATTAACTGGCGTGTCGTCAACAACCAAAATAGAGCAGGTCTCCCGCGTGCCCACCTTGGCGTTACCAGGCTCAGGCGTTGGCGCCGGTGCTGCACGCAAAGGCAGGTCAAACCAAAACAAGGCGCCTCCGTGCGCAGGGCTGATCAACCCCATGCGACCACCTAGCAAGCTGATCAAACGATCACTGATAGATAAACCCAAACCAGCCCCACCGTACATGCGTTGCACACCCTCACTGGCTAAAGCAAAGCGGTTGAAGATGGCTTGGTTGATCGAAGGATCAATGCCTAAACCTGTGTCTTGAACCTCAATACGCACACCATCACTCAAAGCCAAGCAGCGCAGAAAAACGCCGCCTTGTGGAGTAAATTTCACTGCGTTGTCTAGCAAATGGTTCAAGACTTGCTCAAAACGCAACTTGTCACCTACAACAAAGTCGGGGCTAGCAGGGTCAATACTGAGGCTTAAAGACAAGCCCTTTTCCTGAGCGCGTGAATCAAAACCAGCCAAACAAGATTGCAACGAGGCGTGCAGCGAAAACACCGCGGCTTGCATCACCAAACGACCAGCCTCAAGTTGAGAAATATCTAAAATGTCATTGACTACGCGCAAAAGCTGTTCAGTAGCATGTCGAATATGAACAGCAATAGAAGCTTGGTCAGTTTGCGCAGAGAGCTCTGACACCAAGACACTGTTCAAACCCAAAATAGCGTTCATGGGTGTGCGTAACTCATGGCCAACGGCTGCGATGAAATCATCACGATGTGCCTGTGCTGTGCGTAAAGCATCATGGGTTTCGAGCAACTCTGCATTGCGGGTGGCTAAAACCCGCAGCTTTGCATTTCGCATCCAGTCATACAAAGCGATCGCAATGATTAAAAAAACAATCACATTGAGTTTAGTAAGAATGGTCTGTTCAAGCGAAAAATTGTCAGGCGTCACTTGACCGCTGATAGCGTTGAGCGCAACAGCTGCGAAAAGGACAAAATTAAAAGAAACAATTAAAAATAACCAAATAAACGACCAGCGCACACCCTTCAACATTAACGCCGCCACAGGGATGACAGGCATCCATGCAATATAGGGAGAATTGACGCCGCCGGTATTTAGATCAACAAAACCGAGAAAACAAGCAGAAAAAACCACTAAAACATGGGACGAAAAGTTGATCGCATCAAAGAAATAAACAATCAGAAAAAGGGCTGAGAAAATAAAAAAAGCATAAAAATTTAAATTCAGGGTGTCATCGGTGTGAGGCACAAGAAACACCAACATGGAGTTAACCGCGCCAGCGGTACAAGCGAACAGCAATAGGCCTCGGCGACTGAAACCGGACCAAGCTTGCAGCCGAATGGCCTGTGTATCTAGCCAATTACGCGCAATGCCAAAGCCATTAGAGAAAATCATGTCGCAATAGAGTTTCAGAGGCAAAGATAAGAAGCAAAAAAATCCATCAAGAACAGCCAAGCTTGGTTATACTTTAAAAGCGCCGATTTGCCACAGCTTGCGGGCGCTTTAACAAATTCAGCTAAAGACGTCCGCCGATCTGGTTACGTTTTTAGCGTAGCCGGATTTTTGTGATGACGATAGTAGCCACGCCTCAGTCTATGTTGTTTGAACAACCCTTGCAGCTGCAAGGCGGTGGTGTATTGCGCCAATACCAATTGACGTTTGAAACCTATGGTGAACTCAATGCGCAACGCAACAATGCTGTTCTGATTTGCCACGCATTGAATGCCTCGCACCATGTGGCAGGCGTATATGCCAACCAAGATAAAAGCGAAGGTTGGTGGGACAACATGGTAGGCCCAGGGAAACCGGTAGATACCAACCGGTTTTTTGTGATTGGTGTGAACAACCTGGGTTCGTGTTTTGGCTCTACGGGCCCCATGCATGTCAATCCCGACACCGGTCGGGTGTATGGCGCCGACTTTCCCGTGGTCACGGTAGAAGATTGGGTCACATCGCAAGCTCGCTTGCTGGACACATTGGGCATCACCCAATTGGCCGCTGTCATGGGTGGTAGCTTGGGCGGTATGCAAGCGCTTAGTTGGAGTCTTCAGTATCCAGATCGTCTGCGCCACGCGGTGGTGATTGCCAGTGCGCCTAACTTGAATGCAGAAAATATCGCGTTCAATGAGGTAGCCCGCCGCGCTATCGCCACCGACCCCGACTTTCATGGTGGACATTTTTATGATCATGGTGTGGTGCCCAAGCGCGGCTTGCGCATAGCCCGCATGTTGGGCCACATCACCTACCTGAGTGATGATGTGATGAACAGCAAATTTGGACGCATGTTGCAGTCAGGCGATGTCTTCAGGTACAGCACCCAAGACATAGAATTTCAAATAGAAAGTTATTTGCGCTACCAAGGCGATAAATTCAGTGAATACTTTGACGCCAACACCTATTTGCTGATCACCCGCGCTTTGGATTACTTTGACCCTGCCCGTGACCACCATGGCAATCTCCGAAATGCCTTGGCGCGCGCCCAGGCGCAGTTTTTATTGGTGAGCTTCACCACCGATTGGCGATTTGCACCAGCGCGCAGTCGTGAAATGGTGCAAGCGCTGATCGCCAACCAGCGCAAGGTGAGTTACGCAGAAATAGACGCACCGCACGGCCATGACGCATTTTTATTGGACGACCCGCGCTATGTGTCTTTGGTTCGCGCTTACTTTGATCGCATCAGCGAAGAGGTGAGTGCATGAATACCGTGTTGCGTGATGCTGTGATGCGCATGGTGCCGTTTGGCAGCCGCGTATTGGACTTGGGCTGTGGCGATGGCGCGTTGCTGGCTTATTTGCAGCAGCACCATGGTTGCAGCGGGTATGGCGTGGAGATTGATGACGCCAATGTGCTGGCCTGTGTCAAGCGTGGCGTAGAGGTGATACAGCTCAACCTAGACCAAGGCTTGGCCATGTTTGGCGACCAAAGCTTTGATGTGGTGCTGCAAATAGATACGCTGCAGCATTTACGCAATGCCGAAACCATGTTGCGCGAAACCATGCGTGTGGGGGGCATGGGCATTGTGACTTTCCCTAACTTTGCCCATTGGCCGAACCGCCTGAGCGTGTTGCAAGGTCATATGCCTGTGACCCGCAAACTGCCTTTTCAGTGGTACGACACGCCCAATATCCGCGTGGGCACGTTTGCTGATTTTTTCACGCTGGCGACTAAAAACCAGTTAAAAATACAGGATGCCTTTGGTTTGCAAGACGATGGCGTGGTGCGCTGGTGGCCCAATGTGCGTGCTGCCACTGCTGTGTTCCAATTGTCCGCACCGTCTTTTTGAGCCTTTCATGTCATCCATTGCCTCCCACGCTGCACAAAAGCCGAACATCACCCAACTTGAACTCGGCGAGCGAAGCTTGGCGCTTTACAGCTGGCCCCAAGCGCCGCAAGAGCCGCGGGCCACGGTGTTGTTAATGCACGGTTTGGGCGAGCACATGGGGCGTTACGGCCATGTGGCCAGTGCTTTGCAAGCTGCGGGCTACACCGTGTTTGGTTATGACCACCATGGACACGGTTTGTCCAGTGGCGAGCAAGGTAGCCTGCCTCAGCCGAATCTGTTGGTCGATGACGTGGCCACGGTGATGGACCATGTGCGCAGTCTGTCACCGTCTCCTTTGGTCTTGCTAGGCCACAGCATGGGTGGGCTGATTGCAGCGCGTGCTGTTGCGCAAGGCCTCAAGCATGTTGATGCTTTGGTGATGAGTTCTCCCGCCTTAGGCGCGCAAACCAATGTGATTCAAAAATTCTTATTGGCCACCTTGCCTAAGCTGTTGCCTCAACTTCGGGTGGACAACGGCGTGAAAACGGCTTGGGTGGCGCGTGACGCACAGGTGGTGCGGGCTTATCAGCAAGACCCCTTGGTGCATCGCAAAATTTCTGCAGCCTTGGCGGCATGGATAGTGAACGAGGGGCCCAAGACGGTGCTGCAAGCCCATGCGTGGTTCATGCCGACTTTGTTGCTTTATGCGGGACAAGATCAACTGGTGCTGCCTCAAGCCAGCGCTGATTTTGCGCGGCTGGCTTCCAGCAACGTGGTGCAAGCACATTGCTTTAATGTGATGTACCACGAGATTTTCAACGATCCCGAAAAAGCCTTGGTGATCGCCAAGCTGTTGGCGTGGCTAGACGGCCGTTACGCAGCTTAAAGCCAGCGCGATAACACCGCCAGCGGGGCGGTTTCTGATCGCAAAATCCTCGATCCTAAATGGACCGGCACAAAGCCCTTTGCCATGGCTTGATGTTCTTCGTCGGGTGACAGACCCCCCTCAGGGCCGCTCAGTACCATCACATGGTTGGGCACGGTTGAGATCAGCGCTGTTGCTGTAGGCCCGCTCAAGGACAATACCCAACGCTGGACGCTGACCTCGCTAGGCAAAGCGTTTATCCATGCGGACCAAGTTTGCGGCGCATCGATCTGCGGCACGGTGTTGCGACCTGATTGGGCACAAGCCGCTTGGGCTATGCCTTGCCAGTGTTGCTGACGCTTGAGGGCGCGTTCGGGCGTGAAACGCAACACCCCATGAGCAGTCATCACAGGGGTGATATGGGACGCGCCCAATTCGGTGGCTTTTTCGACCAGCCAGTCCATGCGGTCGTTGGCAGGCATACCAATCACCAGCTGGCTGTGTACCGGGCTTTCCCGTTCGATGGCGACATGGGTATCGATATGCGCCTGTACGCTGTGCCGTCCCATAGCCTCTATGTGGGCTTGGTATTCGCCGCCCCGTCCGTCAAACAAGGTCAGGGTGTCACCCGGCTGCAAGCGCAGCACCTGAACATGGCGAGTCGTGTCTGCAGGAAGGTCTATGGACTGCCCTGTGTGCAGAGGATGGGCACAAAAAAAACGAGGCATCACATGCGCCCATAAGCGAAACCGCTTACCGTGGCATGGTCTTCGATGCTGTCGACCAAGCGCAACAAGGGGGTGAGTTCGCGGTAGCGTGAGCAGGTGGCCCTTATATAACTGATAAAACGCGGCGCATCAGCCAAGTATTTGGGCTTGCCGTCGCGCAAAGTCAGTCGCGCAAAAATACCCGCTACTTTCAAATGCCGCTGCAGGCCCATCCACTCCACCGCGCTGTAAAAAGCACCAAAGTCACTGTGCCAGCCCTCATGGTCGAGCATACCCAAGGCCCGTGCTTGCTCCCAGTAGCGCACGGTCACGTCCAAACACATATCTTCTTTCCAGCTGATGAAAGCGTCTCGCATCAGGCTGGCAATGTCATAAGTGATGGGGCCATACACCGCGTCTTGGAAGTCAAGCACACCCAAACGCGGCTCTAGCGTGTCCCAAGGCATCATCAGGTTGCGCGGCATGAAGTCGCGGTGCACAAACACCTGAGGCGCGGCAAGATTGCGCGACACCAGCAACTCAAAACTGCTTTGCAATTGATGTGCTTGCTTGTCGTCCAAGGTTTTGCCACGGTGCTGGGCGATGTACCAGTCGGGAAACAGTTGCAACTCGCGTTGCAGCAAGGCCGCATCGTAGAGCGGCAATACATCGGGGCGGGAGGCTTGTTGCCACCGTAACAAGGCATCGATGGCGCGGTTAAACAAACCCAGATTCTTTTCTGGCTGGGCGACATCCAGCACCTGCATCATGGTGTGCTGACCCAAATCATCCAACAACATAAAACCCAGGGCCTCGTCCCAAGCCAGTACCTTGGGGACCAACAGGCCAGCGGCTTGCATCAAGGCGGCAATCGCGACAAACGGTTGGCTGTTTTCCTTGTCGGGCGGGGCATCCATGATGATCAGGCTGGACGTGTCAGCGTCTACCCGGAAATAACGCCGAAAACTCGCATCTGCGCTGGCTGGGCGAACCGTGTTGGGCTTCACGTCATGTGAGTGCTGCAGCGCGTTTAACCATGGGGCGAAGGCTTGGGCGCGCTCTGGTGAGGCCCAGCCCAGTTGTTGGATGGCCGCAGGCAGACCCTGGTCGGCGGAAAAGTCGGAGGCAGATGGGCTCATGGATAATCCAAATTCTACAAACAGCGCTTTCGGGCGGCCCGGTCTTCTCTCATGCGCAAGATTTTCTTATTGTCAGTGTTCGCAGGCGTGTTGCCATGCACTGGCTGGCTATGTTCCCCTGTGTGGGCGCAAGAAGGGGAGTCTTTACTCAAACTCAAGCCCAGCACCGGTCTGACGGAACGTTGGACGCCACAGGTGCGCAAGCAACTGCCCACCTTTGTGGAAAGTGATTTTTTAACCGGCCGCACCGATCTAGACACCAGCTTGCAAGGCAACAGCATGTTGCGCAAGGCCGATACCTTGATCCGTGCCGACAGCATCGATTACTACCAACCCGAAGACCGTGCACGCGCCAGTGGCCATGTGTACATGAACCGTGCGGGTAACCGTTACCAAGGGACCTTGTTGGACTTGCAAGTCGACGCCTTTAGCGGTTTTTTTCTGAATCCCAGTTACCAGTTTTTGCGTACCGAGGGCCATGGCCAGGCCGAGCGTATTGACTTCATTGATGACAAACATGCGGTGGCCAAAAAAGCCACCTACACCACCTGCACCCGCAAGCCTGGCCCTTCTTGGTTGCCCGATTGGATGGTGGAGGCCGAAAAAATCAACTTCGATAACGACTTGAACGAGGGTGTGGCGCAAGACGGCGTGTTGCGCTTCATGAATGTGCCTTTGTTGCCCATTCCGTCGTTCAGTTTTCCTTTGACCGCACAACGTAAATCGGGGTGGTTGCCGCCGGCCTTTGCGATTGACAACAAAGGCGGTGTAGAGGCCAGTATTCCCTATTACGCCAACTTGGCGCCTAACCGTGACTTAACCATCACCACCACCTCCATGGCTAAACGTGGCACACGTTTTGACACCGAGTTTCGGTACTTGGAGCGCAAGATGCCCAGTCCACCGTTTGATGGCGTGGCCAAGTTGAATGTCATGCCCTATGACTCGCTGCGCGGAACCAATCGCTGGGGCTATACCCACCAGCACAATGGTTGGGCGGATGCCCGCCAACCCATTGGTTTTGGTTTTAACCTCAACCGCGTGAGCGACAGCAACTATTGGAAAGACTTTTCCACCGCCACAGGCGGGCCTTTGACACAGCGCTTGTTGCCCTCTTCGGCGAGCCTGGCTTGGGCGAGCGGTACGTTCACCACCACCACCAGCGTGAGCCAATACCAAACCTTGCAAGACATCGCCACGCCGTCCACCGCTATTGCCCCACCTTTTAACCGCTTGCCCCAAGTGAATGCCAATTATTTGCGCGCCGATGTGGGGGGGCTGGACCTGTCGGTGGGTGGCGAAGCCACGCGTTTCAGCGCAGACCGCCAGTGGTACTGTTCCTTGTCAGGCAACGCTTCCACGGCTGCTTGCAACCAACCCAATGCTCAGCGGCTGGTGGTACTCACCCAAGTCAGCGCACCGCAAATCTTGCCCTATGGCTATGTCACCCCCAAGCTGTTGCTGCAGACCCGTAAATACCAGTATGACGAGACCTACAAAGGCGTGAACGGCACCAGCGCCGCCAGTGATAACGCCAGCGTGACGGTGCCCACCTTCAGTGTGGACAGCGGCGTGGTGTTTGAGCGACCCAGCCAATGGTTGGGTGCGGCATGGACCCAAACCTTGGAGCCACGTGCTTACTATGTGAACACGCCTTACCGCTCGCAAAGCGACTTGCCCAATTACGACACAGGTCTGAATGACTTTAACTTTGCCACGATATTTAGCGAGAACGCTTTCTCGGGCCAAGACCGCATCTCCGACAGCCGCACGTTGACAGTGGGTGCGACCTCGCGCTTGATTGACCCTGACACCGGCGCCGAAGGCGCCAAGTTCGCGCTGGCACAGCGCTTTCGTTTCAAAGACCAAAAGGTCTTGCTCACCCCCACCTCCACACCCGTCACAGACAGTTTCAGTGATATCTTGTTGGGAGCCAGCACGTATTTGACGCCCCGCTGGGCGCTCGACAGCATCGTGCAATACAACCCGGAGACGGCTATTTCCGAGCGTTCTTCGCTGGGCATGCGCTACTCCCCCAGCAGCTACCGTGTCTTGACTGCGGCCTACCGTTATCAGCGCTCGGTGTCTACCAGCGTGGATGTGGCGTGGCAATGGCCGCTCAACGATGTGTGGGGCGACAAGGGTGTGGATAACGGACGCGGTCGCGGCTTGGGCGGGCAGCGCTGGTTCACGGTGGGGCGCGGCAACTACAGCATGTTGGAGAAACGCTTCATCGAAACCCTGACTGGACTTGAATATGACGCCGGTTGTTGGGTGGGCCGTGTGGTCATCTCACGCAGCCAGATTTCTCTGACCGACAGCCCCAACAGCCGCTTGATGTTCCAATTGGAGTTCAACGATTTCTCGCGGGTGGGCATCAACCCGCTGTCATCGTTGAAGAACAATATTCCACGTTACCAAAACTTGCGTGAAAACCTGCGTGACACCCCCAGCCGATTTGGCCAATATGACTGATGCTTGTATGACCCGTTTATCTTTTGCACTGCGCTGTTGCACCTGGAGTTTGGTGTGGGGGACCTCCTCCTTGCTGTGTGCACAAACCTTGAAACCCGCCCCAGGATCTGTCGCACCCGGCCTGAGTGTGCGTACCCCGCCGCAAGCCTTGGCGCCCACCGAGGGTGTGCGTGCATCGGACTTTATCGTGGTGGTGGTGGACAACGAGCCCATCACCAACCAAGAGGTCAACCGTTTGGCCTCGATGGCCGACCCTGCCGCGGCTCGCTTGGGCCGCAACAGTTTGCTGCTAGAGGCCATGGAAACATTGATCGACGAAGCCGCACAAATTGGCGTGGCCAAGCAATACGGCATTCAAATCAGCGCCGACGACTTAGCCCAGGCCATCGAGAAAACGGCTCAGCGCAACCAGTTAACCATTCAAGAACTGCAAAAGCGCTTGCAAGAGCAAGGCTTGTCCTGGGAGCAGTACCGAACACAGGTGCGTCGCCAAATGCTGTTGCAGAAAGTGCGTGAGCGCGAGGTCAATGCCCGCATCAAAATCCAAGACTTTGAGGTGGAAGCATTTTTGCAAGAGCGCAATGCGGCACCCAGCCCCAATGCCGACATCAACATCGCGCATATCTTGCTGGAGTTGCCAGACAATGCCAGCGCCGATGAGGTGGTCAAGCAAATGACCCGGGCCGACGACTTGCTGCGCAAACTCAAAGCAGGGGAGGATTTCTCAAAGCTCGCTGCGCAGTTTTCAAGCGCCGCTGATCGCAGCAACGGCGGGGTCTTGGGCTTGCGCCCACCAAGCCGCTACCCAAGTTTGTTTGTCGATGCGGTCAAAGACGTCGCGGTTGGTCAATTGGTCGGACCCATTCGTTCAGCGGCGGGCTGGCATGTGTTGAAGTTGCTTGAGCGACGCAACGCGGATGCCTTGCCCGCCACAGTGACGCAAACCCATGCACGACATATTTTGTTGCGTCCCGGCGGCAAACTGAGCCAAGATGCAGCGCGGGCACAGTTGGCCGGCTTCAAGCGCAAAATTGAACTCGGCTTGGCCGAATTTGATGCGCTGGCTAAAGAGCATTCGCAAGACGGCAGTGCCAACCAAGGAGGCGATTTAGGCTGGGCGAATCCGGGCATGATGGTGCCTGAGTTTGAAGAAGCTATGAACAAACTCGCGCCCGGCCAAGTAGGCGACCCGCTGGTTTCACGGTTTGGCGTGCATTTGATCCAAGTGCTGGAGCGACGCGAAGCGCCTTTGAGTGTGCGCGAACAGCAAGACATGGCACGCAATATATTGCGTGAGAAAAAATTTGAAGAGGCTTACAAAAGCTGGGAGCGCGAGGTCCGAGGACGCGCCTACGTGGAATACCGTGAAACACCCCAATAAGCGTATGCCTGTCTGATGGCGCAACACCATGCGCGCAAACGCTTTGGTCAGCATTTCCTGACCGATGAGGGCGTCATTGCCGAGATCGTTCACGTGATTGACCCGCAAGCGGGCGAGCCTATGGTGGAGATTGGCCCCGGCCTGGCCGCCATGACCCAGCCCTTGGTTGAGCGGCTTGGGCATTTGCAAGTGATTGAACTCGACCGCGACTTGGCTGCGCGTTTGCGCCAACACAAGCAGTTGACGGTGCATGAGGCCGATGTACTGAAAGTGGACATCACCGCTTTGGCGGCCTCGCTAGGCACACAGCAACTTCGCGTGGTGGGCAATTTGCCTTACAACATTTCCACGCCCATTCTGTTTCATTTACTCGACCATGTGGCGGTGATCCAAGACCAACACTTCATGTTGCAAAAAGAGGTGGTCGAGCGCATGGTGGCTGCGCCGTCAACCGCGGCTTACGGTCGTTTGAGCGTGATGCTGCAATGGCGTTATGCCATGGCGATGGTGTTGGAGGTCGGCCCCATGGCGTTTGAACCGCCACCGCGGGTCGACAGCGCGGTGGTGCGCATGGTGCCGCACCCTCACCCTGAGCAGGTACCTGTGGTTTTGCTGAGCGAGTTGGTGCAAGTGGCGTTCAGCCAGCGGCGCAAATTACTGCGCCACACCCTAGGCAAGTGGTTGCTTGAGCGCGGTGTGGGCAGCGATTTCGATGTGCAGCGCCGCGCCGAAGAGGTGACGGTGGCCGACTATGTGCGGCTGGCGCAGCAGGTGAGCGCCAGCCGGACTTAAAGCTCAAGCGCCTAAGCGCTGGGCAATCGCTGTGCGGGTAGCGGGCAACTCGGCTGGCAAGTGGTGAGCCAGCTGTTGGAACAGCGCTTCGTGTAAACCTAACTCCTCTTGCCAAGCAGCTTTGTCGATGTGGGTGACGGTATG
The DNA here is from genome assembly GCA_947455935.1 of Comamonadaceae bacterium. Taxonomy (GTDB): domain Bacteria; phylum Pseudomonadota; class Gammaproteobacteria; order Burkholderiales; family Burkholderiaceae_C; genus Limnohabitans. The sequence continues at coordinate 5,436 of CANGPV010000004.1, read as the reverse complement.
GAACTGCTCGGGCGTGAACGTCATGCCGTTCCAGTTCAGCTCTTCGTAGCTGGGACTGATGCCAAACACATTGTCATGGCCTTGGGCGCTGCCCTCGATGCGGTCGATCATCCACTTGAGCACACGCATGTTCTCGCCATAACCCGGCCAGACAAACTTGCCGTCTTCGCCCTTGCGGAACCAGTTGACGCAGTAAATGGCTGGCAGCTTGGCGCCGCTGGCTTGCAGCTTTTTGCCCAGTTGTAGCCAGTGTTGGAAATAGTCACTCATGTTGTAGCCCATGAAAGGCAACATGGCAAACGGGTCGCGGCGCACCACGCCCTGTTGGCCAGCAGCGGCAGCGGTGGTTTCCGAGCCCATGGTGGCGGCCATGTACACGCCCTCGGTCCAGTTGCGCGCTTCGGTGACCAAGGGCACGGTGGTCGAGCGGCGGCCGCCAAAGATGAAGGCGTCAATCACCACACCAGCGGGGTCGTCCCAGGCGCTGTCGAGCGCAGGGTTGTTGGTCGCGGCCACGGTGAAGCGGGCATTGGGGTGGGCGGCTTTGGCGCCGGTTTCCTTGGCGATGGCGGGGGTCCAGTCTTTGCCTTGCCAGTCAATGCAGTGCGCTGGCGCCTCGCCCATGCCTTCCCACCACACGTCACCGTCGTCGGTGAGCGCCACATTGGTGAAGATCACGTCACGGTTCAAACTGGCCATGCAGTTGGGGTTGGTCAAGGTGTTGGTGCCGGGGGCCACACCAAAGTAGCCGGCCTCGGGGTTGATGGCGCGCAGACGGCCGTCGGCGCTGGGCTTGATCCAGGCGATGTCGTCGCCAATGGTGGTGACCTTCCAGCCAGGCATGCCTGCAGGGGGGATCAGCATGGCGAAATTGGTTTTGCCGCAAGCGCTGGGGAAGGCCGCGGCCACGTGGTATTTTTTGCCCTCGGGGTTGGTCACGCCCAAGATCAGCATGTGCTCGGCCAACCAGCCAGGGTTGCCAGAAGCGCCGTCCGCAGCGGCGCGGCCCATGTTCGAGGCGATGCGCAGCGCAAAACACTTTTTACCCAAGAGTGCATTGCCGCCGTAGCCCGAGCCGTAAGACCAAATTTCGCGGGTTTCGGGGTAGTGAACAATGTATTTGGTTGTGTTGCAAGGCCAGCTCACATCCTTGTCACCCGCTGTCAAAGGCGCGCCCACGGTGTGCACACAGGGCACGAACTCGCCGTCGGTGCCCAACACCTCGTAGACCGCTTTGCCCATGCGGGTCATGATCTTCATGTTGACCGCCACGTAAGCGCTGTCAGACAGCTCGATGCCGATGTGGGCGATGGGGCTGCCCAAGGGGCCCATGGAAAACGGCACCACATACAGGGTGCGACCCGCCATGCAACCGTCAAACAGGGGTTGTAAGGTTTGGCGCATCTCGGCAGGCGCCATCCAGTTGTTGGTCGGTCCGGCGTTTTCCTTCTTTTCTGAACAGATATAGGTGCGGTCTTCCACACGGGCCACGTCCGAGGGGTCGGAGCAGGCCAAGAAGGAGTTAGGGCGCTTGGCGGGGTTAAGTTGTTTGAAGGTGCCCGCAGCCACCAAGCCTTGGCAGAGTTGCTGGTATTCAGCTTCGCTGCCGTCGCACCAATGCACGGCAGCGGGTTTGCACAAGGCCACCATCTCGGCAACCCAAGCGATGAGCTTGGGGTTTTTCACAAAAGACGGGGGGGTCAACCCTATTCCCTGAGGGGTGGGTGCGTTCATGGGGAGCTCCTGACTTCAATTGATTAAGGTCATGACCCTGGCGTTCAAGCGCCGCAAGGCCATCACCTCAAGCCAATAAAAAAGCGCCATAGGGAAGGCGCTGTCAGGTGGATGGGGGCGTGGGCTGGGCTTAAGCCATGAACACGGCGATGAAAGCGAGGAGAAAAATCAAAATACCGCCACCTATGGGCAGCACGAATGGCATCAAAGGCACAATGGCTTCTACAGCGTCGTGTTCTTCGGTGGCATGGTTGTGCGCATCAGACATAAGATCAACTCCAAAAAGGGAGATGGATTCTAACCATGCCAAGCTTCTAGAATCCTGACCATGCGTCACCCCCATTACACCCGCGCCACAGGCCTTCCCACCTTGCTGTCCCAGCGTATCGCCATCATGGACGGCGCCATGGGCACCATGATCCAGCGCTTCAAGCTCTCCGAGGCCCAGTACCGCGGCGCGGGCTTCAGCGGCGAGGGCGGTCAAGCTGAGCGCTTCGCCGACTTTCACCGCGACGTCAAAGGCAATAACGAGCTGCTCAGCCTCACCCGCCCGGACATCATCCAAGACATCCATGAGGGCTATTTGGCCGCCGGTGCCGACCTGATCGAGACCAACACCTTTGGCGCCACCACCATTGCCCAGGCCGACTACGACATGGCCGACTTGGCGGTGGAGATGAACCGCGCCTCGGCCCGCATCGCCCGTGCCGCGTGCGACAAGTTTTCCACGCCCGACAAGCCGCGCTATGCGGTGGGCGCTTTGGGCCCCACGCCCAAAACCGCCAGCATCAGCCCCGATGTGAACGACCCGGGCGCGCGCAACGTCAACTTTGAAGAGCTGCGCCACGCCTATTACGAGCAAGTGCAAGCCTTGGTGGAAGGCGGCGTGAACGTGTTGTTGGTCGAGACCATCTTCGACACCTTGAACGCCAAAGCCGCGCTGTTTGCCATCGACGAATACTTCGAGGCCAGCGGTGAGCGCCTGCCCCTCATCATCAGCGGCACCGTCACCGACGCCTCGGGGCGCATCCTGAGCGGCCAAACCGTCACCGCGTTTTGGCACAGCGTGCGCCACGCCCAACCCTTGGCGGTGGGCTTGAACTGCGCCTTGGGCGCGGCCCTCATGCGCCCCTACATCCAAGAGCTGGCGCGGGTGGCCGGCGACACCTTCATCAGCTGCTACCCCAACGCCGGCCTGCCCAACCCCATGAGCGAGACCGGCTTTGACGAAACGCCGGACGTGACCAGCCGCTTGCTGCACGAATTTGCCGCCGAGGGTTTGGTCAACATCGTGGGCGGCTGCTGCGGCACCACGCCCGAGCACATCGCCGCCATTGGCGAGGCGGTATTGCCACTCCAACCGCGTGGTGTGCATGCTTGGGGTGGGTACAAGCAGGCGGCGTGATAGCAAATTTATTTGAGTGAAAAACTGAGCCCCGATGACATCAGTGGTCAGTAGCACTTAACCCGCTGGCCACCTTTACCCTTCAAGATGAAGTTGCTGGACAACTTCAATTAATGGGTGTACAATAAACACGGTTCTCATTCAATTTGACCCACACAAAAGGCTGCAAACCCTTGTGCACAGGGGCTTGGACTTCAAAGACGCCGCGCTCGTTTTTCAAGGACCGCTTTTAACGCTGGTCGATGCTCGGCATGACTATGGCGAGGCCAGGCATATCAGTTTTGGGTTGCTGAATGAGCGATGGCTTGTGTTGGTTTGGACCTGGCGAGGTGAACAACGCCGCATCATTTCAATGAGGTATGCCAATGAAAGAGAAATTGAAAAATACAGCCAAAGTGTGGACCGATCCCGATGATGCGCCTGAGCTGGACCAAGCCTTTTTTGACAAAGCCACGCCTTATGTAGATGGACAAAGCGTTTCGCTTGAGGTTTTCAAACAAGCCGTCATCAAGCGGGGTCGCCCTCCTGCTGAAGTTACCAAGCGTCCTGTCAAGTTAAGACTGGACCCCGATATTTTGGATGCCATGCGAGCATCGGGCAAAGGCTGGCAAACCAAGGTCAATGCTTTATTGAAAGACGCTGTCAAATCAGGTCAATTTCCGCCAGCAATTGAGTTTAAGCAAAACGCCACATAGCTTCCCGCTAAAATCTGATCATCTCAAGGAGCGTTGCAGCTTCACCAGTCCGCACAGGACTTGCACATGAAGCCAGGCTTGAGATGATTGCCCGCAACGACGCTCGCCTGTTTTGCATCCTTCAGGTGAGCCCATGACGACCCCACACACCGCTGTCCCCCCCATGAAGCTATCTGGCTTGGAGCCAGTTCGCATTGGCGTGACCGCCAGCGATGACGGCACAGGCACAGCGCAGCAAGCCACGTTTGTGAACATCGGCGAGCGCACCAACGTCACCGGCTCCAAGGCCTTTGCCCGCATGATTTTGAATGGCGAGTACGAGCAGGCCTTGGCTGTTGCGCGCCAGCAGGTGGAAAACGGCGCACAAATCATCGACATCAACATGGACGAGGCCATGCTCGACAGCCAGGCGGCCATGGTGCGTTTTTTGAACCTCATTGCGTCTGAACCCGACATCGCCCGTGTGCCTATCATGATCGACAGCAGCAAGTGGACGGTCATCGAAGCGGGTTTGCGTTGCATCCAAGGCAAGGGCATTGTGAACTCCATCAGCATGAAAGAGGGCTTGGACGAATTCAAACGCCAAGCCAAGCTGATCAAGCGCTATGGCGCGGCCGCGGTGGTGATGGCGTTTGACGAAAAAGGCCAGGCCGACACCTACCAACGCAAGGTGGAAATTTGCGAACGCGCTTACCGCGTGCTGGTCGCGGATGTTGACCAAGGTGGGGTGGGCTTTGCGCCCGAAGACATCATCTTCGACCCGAATATTTTTGCCATCGCTACCGGCATTGAAGAGCACGACAACTACGCGGTGGACTTCATCAACGCCACCCGCTGGATCAAAGATAACCTGCCCGGCGCGAAGGTGAGCGGCGGCGTGTCGAATGTGAGTTTTTCATTCCGTGGCAACGACCCAGTGCGCGAAGCCATCCACACCGTGTTTCTGTACCACGCCATCCAAGCGGGCATGGACATGGGCATCGTCAACGCCGGCATGGTCGGTGTGTACGACGACCTCGAGCCCACGCTGCGTGAGCGTGTCGAAGACGTGGTGCTCAACCGAACGCCCAAGTACAAAGACGGTGAAGAACACCTGACAGCGGGCGAGCGTTTGATTGAAGTGGCTGAAAGTGCCAAGGGCGCAGCCAAGGACGACAGCGCCAAACTCGCTTGGCGTGGCACACCCGAGGCACCGGTGAGCGTGTCGCACAAACTCAGCCACGCGCTGGTGCATGGCATCACCGAGTTCATCAACGAAGACACCGAAGCCGCTTACCAAGAGGTGTTGACCCGTGGCGGCAGGCCGCTGCACGTGATCGAAGGCCCGCTCATGGACGGCATGAATGTGGTGGGCGATTTGTTTGGCCAAGGCAAGATGTTTTTGCCGCAGGTGGTGAAAAGTGCGCGTGTGATGAAGCAGGCCGTGGCCCACCTCATCCCCTATATTGAAGAAGAAAAACGCCAGCAAGAAGCCGCTGGCGAGGATGTGAAAACCAAGGGCAAGATCGTGATTGCCACCGTCAAAGGCGATGTGCACGACATCGGCAAGAACATCGTCACCGTGGTTTTACAGTGCAACAACTTCGAAGTGGTCAACATGGG
>CANGPV010000003.1 GCA_947455935.1 Comamonadaceae bacterium | reverse complement strand
GCCTATGGTGGCAAGCGACAAATTCATTGGATGGAGGTGTATGCCGGTGAAAAATCCACCCAAATTTACGGCCCCGATGTATGGTTGCCTGAAGAAACCTTGGCTGTACTCAAAGACTACGTGGTATCCATCAAGGGCCCTTTGACGACCCCTGTAGGTGGCGGCATTCGTTCCTTGAATGTGGCCCTGCGTCAAGAACTCGATTTGTATGTGTGTTTGCGCCCAGTTCAATATTTCAAAGGCGTTCCGTCCCCATTGAAAGAACCAGAAAAAACCCACATGGTCATCTTCCGAGAGAACTCTGAAGATATTTACGCTGGTATTGAATACGAAGCTGAAAGCGACAAAGCTAAAAAACTCATCAAGTTCTTGATTGACGAGATGGGCGTTACCAAGATTCGCTTCCCCAACACCTCGGGCATTGGTATCAAGCCCGTCTCGCGTGAGGGCACAGAGCGCTTGGTTCGTAAGGCTATTCAATACGCTATCGATAACGATAAGCCCAACGTGACTATTGTTCACAAAGGCAACATCATGAAGTACACCGAAGGTGGCTTTCGTGATTGGGCTTATGCTTTGGCGCAAAAAGAATTCGGTGCCCAACTGATTGACGGGGGGCCTTGGTGCTCTTTCAAAAATCCCAAAACGGGCAAAGAAATCATCGTCAAAGACAGCATTGCCGACGCCTTCTTGCAACAAATTTTGCTGCGTCCCGCGGAGTACAGCGTCATTGCTACTTTGAACCTCAACGGTGACTATGTGTCTGACGCCTTGGCAGCGCAAGTTGGTGGCATTGGCATTGCGCCTGGCGCCAATTTGTCGGACTCGGTGGCCTGCTTTGAAGCCACGCACGGCACAGCGCCTAAATACGCTGGTAAGGATTATGTGAATCCTGGTTCTGAAATCTTGTCCGCCGAAATGATGTTGCGCCACATGGGCTGGACTGAAGCTGCTGACCTCATCATTTCCTCGATGGAAAAATCCATCCTTAGCAAGAAAGTCACCTACGACTTTGCTCGCTTGATGGAAGGTGCAACACAAGTCAGTTGCTCGGGTTTTGGTCAGGTGATGATTGACCACATGTAAAACCACAGAACCCGCTGCAGTTATCCGAGCTGCTGACTGATCAAGTTGGCTCTGAACTGCGGGGTTCGCAATCGAGAACCGCGGGTGTTAATGGGGTTATCCACCACCCCCTCTGAGCTTGCGGGTGCGGCAATCACCTTGATGTTTTTAGCCATCCAGCCTCTGGGTCCTTCGATCAGTTCATACATCACGCTGGCACCTTGCTGAAGGGTTTTGAAACCCGTCATATCGACTTGGCTGAAATGGGCAAACACATCTTGGCCGATTTCTGACGACTCTATAAAACCAAATCCTTTGTGGTTGTTAAACCATTTCACGATGCCAAAAGCCATGGCCTACTCCTTTGTTTTCTAAATAAACAGTTTTTTGTACAAAACGAATACTAAAAAATTAGAATACAGTTCCTTGGCTTTGTAAAGTAGTTTCTAATAATTCTTTATGGCAAATTTCTGGACATTTTTCCAAATATTTTTGGCCACTGAGCGGCATAGATAGAATGCAAGCATGGCCACCAACCCTCCTAACCCTGTTAATCCACCCTTACACACTGGGGATTCTGATTCTGTTGTCCTAGAGCGGCGAACCCTGCGAACCCAACCGCCGCAGATGTACCAAGTTGTGATGCTCAATGATGACTTCACACCCATGGAGTTCGTGGTGATGGTGTTGCAGGAGTTTTTTGGCAAAGACCGCGAAGCTGCTACACAAATCATGCTGAAAATTCATTTGGACGGAAAAGGGGTTTGCGGGGTTTACACCAAGGATGTTGCCGCCAGCAAAGTTGACCAGGTGCAAGACGCAGCCCACCAAGCGGGGCATCCGCTGCAAGCTGTGGTTGAACCCGTTGAATAATCGAAGATCGTTTCCATATACAGTTGAACCTACAAAGACCGCCAAAAGGAAATTTCCATGATTGCCCAAGAACTTGAAGTCAGCTTACACATGGCCTTTGTAGAAGCACGGCAGCAGCGCCACGAATTCATCACCGTTGAGCACCTGCTGTTGGCTTTGTTGGACAACCCCAGCGCTGCCGAGGTCTTGCGTGCTTGCTCTGCCAATATTGACGACCTGCGTAAATCGCTGTCCAACTTCATCAAAGACAATACCCCCCAAGTGGCAGGCACCGACGAGGTGGACACCCAGCCCACTTTAGGGTTTCAGCGTGTCATCCAACGTGCCATCATGCATGTGCAATCCACAGGCAACGGCAAAAAGGAAGTAACTGGCGCCAATGTGTTGGTTGCTATCTTTGGCGAGAAAGACTCCCACGCGGTGTATTACTTGCACCAGCAGGGCGTGACCCGTTTGGATGTGGTCAATTTCATTGCCCATGGCATCAAGAAAAATGATCCCCAAGAGCCGACCAAAAGTGCAGAGTCTTCTCCCACTGAAAATGAAGAATCCAACGAAAAATCAGATAAAGCTTCTCCCCTAGAGCAGTTCACCCAAAATCTGAATCAGCTTGCCAAAGACGGCAAGATAGATCCCCTGATTGGCCGCGAGTATGAAGTTGAACGTGTGATTCAAATTTTGTGCCGTCGCCGTAAAAACAACCCCTTGCTGGTGGGCGAAGCCGGTGTAGGTAAGACCGCTATTGCCGAAGGCTTGGCATGGCGCATCACCCAAAAAGATGTGCCAGAAATCTTGGCTGAATCGCAGGTCTATTCATTGGACATGGGCGCTTTGCTTGCAGGCACCAAGTACCGCGGTGATTTCGAGCAACGCTTGAAAGGTGTCTTGAAGTCGCTCAAAGACAAGCCCAATGCGGTGTTGTTCATCGACGAAATCCATACCTTGATCGGTGCGGGCGCAGCCTCTGGCGGCACCTTGGACGCCTCGAATTTACTCAAACCTGCATTGAGTTCGGGTCAATTAAAGTGCATAGGTGCCACCACCTTTACCGAATACCGTGGCATTTTTGAAAAAGACGCGGCGCTTTCACGTCGCTTCCAAAAAGTGGATGTGGTTGAACCCACGGTTGAGCAAACCGTTGACATTCTGAAAGGTTTGAAGTCTCGCTTTGAAGAACACCATAGCGTGAAGTACGCTGTGGCTGCATTGCAAGCAGCGGCTGAACTTAGCGCCAAATACATCAATGACCGCCATTTGCCTGACAAAGCCATCGACGTCATCGATGAGGCGGGTGCAGCGCAGCGTATTTTGCCCGTGTCCAAGCGCAAAAAGACCATCAGCAAGACTGAAATTGAAGACATCGTGGCGAAAATTGCCCGTATTCCGCCAGCCAATGTGTCCAATGATGACCGTGGCAAGTTGCAAACTTTGGAACGCGATTTAAAAAGCGTGGTTTTTGGACAAGACAAGGCTTTGGAAGTCTTGGCCTCGGCCGTCAAAATGGCGCGTTCTGGTTTGGGCAAGGCCGACAAGCCCATTGGTTCATTTTTGTTCAGCGGCCCCACAGGTGTGGGTAAAACTGAGGCGGCCAAACAATTGGCCTACATTCTTGGCATCGAATTGATTCGATTTGACATGTCTGAATACATGGAACGCCATGCGGTCAGCCGTTTGATTGGCGCACCCCCCGGCTATGTCGGCTTTGACCAGGGTGGTTTGCTCACCGAAGCTGTTACCAAAAAACCGCATTGCGTATTGTTGCTCGATGAAATTGAAAAAGCCCACCCCGACATCTACAACGTGTTGTTGCAAGTCATGGACCACGGCACTTTGACTGACAACAACGGTCGCAAAGCCGATTTCCGCAACGTGATCATCATCATGACCACCAATGCGGGTGCCGAAACCATGAATAAGTCGACCATAGGCTTTACCAATGCGCGTGAAGCAGGCGATGAAATGGCCGATATCAAACGCTTGTTCACACCAGAATTCCGCAACCGCTTGGATGCCACGGTCAGCTTCAAAGCCCTTGATGAAGTGGTCATCATGCGAGTGGTCGATAAGTTTTTGCTGCAACTCGAAACCCAGTTGGCCGAAAAAAAGGTCGACGTCACCTTCACCGATGTGTTGCGCAAGTTCTTGGCCAAAAAAGGCTTCGATCCCCTCATGGGTGCGCGTCCCATGCAGCGTTTGATACAAGACATGATTCGCCGCGCCTTGGCCGATGAATTGCTGTTTGGTCGTCTCACCGATGGCGGTCGTTTAACTGTGGATATCGACGACAAAGACGAAGTCTTGCTCGACATTCAGCCCCTGCCCAAGAAAGAAAGCCGCGCATCTAAATCTGAACCTGCCGAACCCGAAGAAGCTGAGGCGGGTTAAGCGTGGCAGGTCACAGCAAATGGGCGAATATCCAGCACCGCAAGGGTCGTCAAGATGAAAAACGCGGCAAGGTCTGGACCCGCGTGATTCGAGAGATCATGGTGGCCGCCCGTTTGGGTGGTGGCGATTTGGATACCAACCCACGCCTGCGCATGGCTGTTGAAAAGGCCAAGGCGGTCAACCTTCCCGCTGATACGGTGAAACGCAATATCGATAAAGCCACTGGCAACCTCGAAGGTGTCAATTACGAAGAAATTCGTTACGAAGGCTACGGCATCGGTGGCGTGGCTTTGATCGTGGACACCATGACCGACAACAAAGTGCGCACAGTGGCCGAGGTTCGACATGCCTTAAGCAAACATGGTGGCAATTTGGGCACGGAAGGTTCCGTGGCATTTCAATTCAAGCATTGCGGTCAATTGATCTTGGCTCCCGGTACATCCGAAGACGCTGTCATGGAAGCTGCTTTGGATGCAGGCGCTGATGATGTGTTGGTGGATGATGATGGTGCTGTTGAAGTGTTGACACCGCCTACCGCTTTTGAGGCCGTCAAAGCAGCGTTGGACGCCGCAGGCTTGCAAGCGGGCATGGCTGAAATTACCTACCGTCCTGAGGTCACCATCGAATTGAGCGATGACGATCGTTTGAAGATGCAAAAAATCATTGATGCCCTTGAAGAACTCGACGATGTTCAAGAGGTTTTTCATAACGCAGCCCTATGAAAATACTCATGGTGGGTGGCGGGGGAAGGGAACATGCGCTGGCATGGAAGCTCAACCAATCCCCACAAGTGCAACGCATTTATGTGGCCCTTGGCAATGGGGGCACAGCCAAACACAAAGATTTTGACAATATCGCACTGACAGACAAAGTGGCATTGCGTGAATGGGCCCAAGCCCACGCCATCGACCTGACGGTGGTCGGTCCTGAAGCCCCCTTGGCGGCGGGTGTCGTGGATGAATTTCGCAACCACGGTTTGCGTATTTTTGGCCCCACCCAAGCAGCTGCCCAATTAGAGAGCTCCAAGGCGTTCTCCAAAGCCTTTATGTTGCGACACGGTATTCCCACTGCCGAGTACCAAAGCTTTGAAGATGCTGCCCTGGCACACGCCTATGTGGATGCCCAAGGTGCACCCATTGTGGTCAAAGCCGATGGTTTGGCCGCTGGCAAAGGCGTGGTGGTGGCTATGGATATTCAAGAAGCCCATGCGGCCATCGACCATATGCTGGCCAAGGATGCAGGCGTGCAGCACAACCATGGTGTCGCACGTGTGGTGATTGAAGAGTTTTTAGAGGGCGAAGAAGCCAGCTTTATGGTGGTAGCACAGGGTCTAACCGCTGTGACCTTGGCCACCTCCCAAGATCACAAACGGTTGCTTGACGCAGACATGGGACCCAACACAGGTGGCATGGGTGCTTATTCGCCTGCACCTGTTGTAACGCCAGAAATTCATGCCAAAGTCATGCGTGAAGTTATCCATCCCACACTCAAAGGCATGCAGCAAGACGGTATTCCTTACACTGGTTTTTTGTATGCTGGCTTGATGATTGACAGCGCTGGCAAAGTCAAGGTACTGGAATTTAATTGCCGAATGGGCGACCCCGAAACCCAGCCCATCATGATGCGCCTTAAAAGCGATTTGCTCGAATTACTGTGGGCAGCCACCGACGCAGATACTCAGCAACTGGAAAATATCGAGTTGCAATGGGACAGGCGTTGCGCTTTGGGCGTGGTCATGGCAGCTGCCAATTACCCTTCCACCCCTGAAGTGGGGCAAGAAATTCATGGACTGCCCTCTGACAGCGAAGAAGCCATGGTGTTTCATGCGGGAACAGTATTTCAAGATGGCAAGGTACTCACCAGCGGTGGTCGCGTGTTGTGCGTCACTGCCTTAGGTGATACCGTCAAACAAGCCCAACACCATGCTTATGCACTGGCGGACAAACTGCATTTCAAAGGCATGCAAATGCGCCGCGACATTGGCTTTCGAGCAATACGCCGTTAGCAATACCTCTTTAACACCTCGTCGTTTGTCCTATGAACCCTTCATTTGAACCCGTTAGACAGTTTTTACTCGGTTTGCAACACCGCATCACTTCTGCGGTGTCAGCCATCGATGGCAACGCATTTCTGATTGACGCATGGCAAAAACCTGCGGGCGAAACCTTGCAAGGTGACGGCATCACCCAAATTTTGGAAAACGGCAAGGTGTTCGAACGTGCAGGATGCGGGTTTTCGCATGTGCGCGGCCCCAAATTACCCCCTTCTGCCACTCAGCACCGCCCTGAACTCAGCGGTTCTTCGTTTGAAGCCATGGGCGTGTCCTTGGTCTTTCACCCTCGCAACCCGTATGTGCCTACGGTGCATTTGAATGTGCGGGCACTGCTGGCTAAGCCCGAGTCGGGTGAAGCCGTGGCGTGGTTTGGTGGTGGCATGGATTTGACGCCCTACTACGGCTTTGATGAAGACGCTAAACACTTTCATACCCAGTGCAAACATTCCTTGGATGGGTTTGACGCCACTTATTACCCGCGCTTTAAAAAGTGGTGTGACGAGTATTTCTTTCTTAAACACCGTAACGAACCACGCGGCGTAGGTGGTATCTTTTTTGACGACTTTGCTGAACTGGGCTTCGAGAAAAGCTTTGCCATGATGCAAAGCGTGGGTAATGCATTCAATGACGCGTATTTACCGATTGTCGAGCGGCGTATGAACACGCCTTACGGCGAACGTGAACGTAATCACCAGTTGTATCGACGTGGTCGTTACGTAGAGTTCAATTTGGTCTGGGACAGGGGAACGCATTTCGGCCTGCAATCGGGTGGCCGTACGGAATCTATTTTGATGTCCTTGCCGCCCATGGTCAGTTGGTCTTACCAAAACACCCCAGAGCCTGGATCGCCGGAAGAAAAACTCTACGCCCACTATCTGGTTCCCCAAGATTGGGCCCAAGGCGCTTGAGTCAAGTTCAACGCATAGGCATGTTGGGTGGCGCATTTGATCCACCCCATGTGGCGCACCAAGCGCTAGCCCAAGTGGCTATTGAACAACTGCATTTGAATCTGCTCTACATTGTTCCGACTGGACAGGCTTGGCACAAATCACGCGTCTTGACAGACGCTGCTCATCGTGTCGCGATGGCTCGTTTGGCCTTTCAAGGAATAGCCAACGCCGTGGTGAACGACTTGGAAATTCACCGAAGCGGGCCCAGTTACACAGCCGACACTTTGGAAGTGCTCAAGACGCGTCACCCCGATGCCTTGTTGTATGTGTTGGTAGGGGAAGACCAAGGCGCTGGTTTTACCCAATGGCACCAGTGGCAGTCCATTTTGAACATGGCCCAACTGGTGGTGTTTCCTCGCCCCACAGACTTGCCGGTCAGTGACAGTGTGGACGAGTGGCACAATCTACCCTCCGACAGGGTGTTGCGCCTGCACATGCCTTTGATGGCGATAAGCTCTTCCGCCTTGCGAGCCAGTTATGCCTCAGGCCAGCCCGCCACTGCGCTTGTCAGTCCCTTTGTTAACCAATACATACAACACCACCAACTTTATTTGGAACCTCATGACAGAAGCCGCTGAAAAAAAAGACGTTCAAAAACTTCAACGCAGCATTGTGGACAGTTTGGAAGATGTCAAAGCACAAGACATTGTGGTGTTTAACACCGAACATCTGTCGTCCTTGTTTGAGCGTGTGGTGATTGCCAGCGGCACCTCTAACCGTCAAACCAAGGCATTGGCAGCGAGTGTTCGCGATGGCGTCAGAGACGCAGGCTTTGCCAAGCCTCGCATGGAAGGTGAAGACAACGGCGAATGGATCATTGTGGATTGCGGTGCCGTGGTGGTTCACATCATGCAACCCGCCATTCGCACTTATTACCATTTGGAAGAAATTTGGGGCGAAAAACCCGTGCGCATCAAACTGGGCGCACCTAAACCTGTGGTGGCTAAAGCGACTGAGCCGCCACCCGTTGTTGCAAAAAAGACTGCTGCCAAAAAAGCAACTGCGAAAAAAACAAGCACCAAGGCCCCCATTTCAAAAAAATCAACCGGCGCTTCATCCGCCGCACGCAAATCTCCTGCCAGTAAAACACGCGCTCGTCCTACTGGCAAACCATGAAGCTGTGGGTGGTTGCCGTGGGCCTTCGCGTACCTGACTGGGCGCAAATGGCGTGGGACGATTACCACAAGCGATTTCCACCTGAAGCAGGCCTTGGACTCAAAACAGTCAAAGCTGAACCCCGAGGTTCACGTAGCAAAGCGCAAATTTGGGCTGCAGAACGCAAGCGCATTGATGAGGTGTTGCCGCGTGACTGTCTGAAAGTTTGGCTCGACGAACAGGGACAACGCACCACCACCATGGCTTTGGCACACAGTTGGACAGATTGGCAGTTGCAAGGACAGGATGTGGCTTTGATCATTGGCGGCGCTGATGGCTTTGACCCTGCCATTCGCAAAGACGGCAGCAGTTTGATGCGCTTGTCAGACATGACCTTGCCACATGCCATGGTCAGGGTGGTGCTGATTGAGCAACTCTACCGTTGTTGGTCCATCATGAACAACCATCCTTATCACCGCGAATGATGTCTGCGTTTGTGTATTTAGCCTCGCAAAGTCCCAGGCGTCAGGCCTTGCTGCAGCAAATGGGCGTAGCTTTCGAAGTGGTGTTGCCTCAAGATGCGCAAGCTGCTGAAGCCTTGGAGGAGGTTTTACCCAACGAGTCAGCATTGAAATACGTTAAACGCGTCACCCGACTTAAGCTTGAGTCTGCCATGCTGCAGTTACAGATGCAATCTCGCACCATCGCCCCCGTTTTATGCGCCGACACCACGGTGGTACTTGGCAAGCAGATTTTGGGAAAACCGGCAGATGCACAACACGCTTTTGACATGTTGAGTCGTTTATCAGGGCAAACTCATCATGTACTAACCGCTGTGGCCATCGGTCACAATGGACATGTACACCTTGCCGTCAGTAAATCCAGCGTGGAGTTTGCCCCAATGACTGCCAACGATATTCAAGCTTATGTCGACAGCCAAGAACCGATGGGCAAGGCAGGCGCTTATGCCATTCAAGGTCGTGCCAGTGTGTTTATTCGGAAAATATCGGGCAGCTACACGGGCATCATGGGTTTGCCACTGTATGAAACTGCTCAATTACTAAAGTCTTTAGAGAACGTCTGAATGCAACAAGACATACTTATCAACTGGGCACCTCACGAAACCCGCGTGGCGGTGGTTGAAAACGGTGCCTTACAAGAAGTACACCTTGAACGCTCGCTTGAACGCGGCTTGGTAGGCAATATTTACCTTGGCAAAGTGGTTCGCGTACTGCCTGGCATGCAGTCGGCCTTTATTGATATTGGATTAGACAGATCCGCTTTTTTGCATGTGGCCGATTTGATGAGCAGTGTCCACGCCAAACACGCTGACCCTGATGCATCCGCACCTGCTGTCGTACCGATTGAAAAGCAGGTGTTTGAAGGTCAATCCATGTTGGTGCAGGTGATCAAAGATCCCTTGGGTTCTAAGGGCGCACGCTTATCAGCCCAAATCAGCATAGCAGGACGCTTGCTGGTGTTTTTACCGCAAGACGATCATATTGGTGTTTCGCAAAAAATTCCCTTAGAGCAACGGCAAATCCTGCGTGAACGTTTGTCTGCGCTGGCACACCAAAGCAACGCCAAAGGAGGCTTCATCCTACGCACCAACGGTGAAGAAGCCAGCGACCAAGAATTAATTGAAGACATAACTTATTTGCGCAAAACCTGGGAGCGAGTGAAAACCGCCGCGTCCAACCAAGCGGCGCGTTCGTTGTTGCACCAAGATTTGAATTTGTTGCAGCGGGTATTGCGTGACTTTGTTACCGAAGGCACCCAAACCATACGTATCGATTCAGGAGAGCAATTTGGTATGTTGATGGCCTTTGGCAAGGAGTTCATGCCTTCTGCAGTCGACAAGTTGATTCACTACAAAGGTGAACGACCTATTTTTGATTTGTTCAATATCGATGAAGACATGCGTATGGCCTTGGGTCGACGTGTTGAACTCAAATCGGGAGGTTATTTGATCATCGACCAAACCGAAGCCATGACCACGGTCGATGTGAACACCGGTGGTTTTGTGGGCGCCAAGAGTTTTGACGAAACTATTTTTAAAACCAATTTAGAAGCCGCAGGTGTCATTGCACGCCAAATGCGCTTGCGCAACTTAGGCGGCATGATTGTGATTGACTTCATTGATATGCAGCGTACGGACCACCAAAATGCTGTTCTGAGTGAGTTCTCCAAGCAATTGTCCAAAGACAGGGTGAAAACTTCGGTTAGCAACTTTTCTCCTTTAGGGTTGGTGGAGATGACTCGCAAGCGGACACGGGAATCATTGGCCCATTTGCTGTGTGAACCCTGCGCCAGTTGTCAGGGCAGGGGCATTGTCAACACTGCGCGTAGTGTGGCTTACAACATCTTGCGAGAAATTTTGCGTGAAGCAAGGCAATTCAATCCCCAGGAGTTCCGTGTATTGGCTTGCCCAGCGGTCATTGACTTGCTCCAAGAAGAAGAAAACCACCATCTAGCAGGACTGAGTGAATTTATTCGCAAGCCTATTTCATTGATGCCTGAAGCAGGCATGGGTCCTGAAGACTTCAACATCGTCTTGCTATGACCATGGGTATTCCTATTTTGACTTACCACCACACACAAGCTGCGCCGCCCAGGGGCTCAGCTATGCGCAGTTTGTGGGTCACACCTGATGCTTTTGCTTCTCAAATGCGATGGCTACATCGTCTTGGGTATCAAGGTTTGACCATGAGCGCTTTGCTGCCCTATGTGAGGGGTGAAAAAACAGGTCGAGTGGTGGGTATCACCTTGGACGACGGATACCTCAGCAACCTGCAGCATGCATTGCCCGTGTTAAAGCGCTATGGATTCAGCGCCACTTGTTATGTCGTTAGCGGAATGCTGGGGCAAACCAATGCGTGGGATGCCAAGCAAGGTATTACCCAAACCCCCTTGATGACCGAAAAAGATATTCACACTTGGGTTCGTGAAGGCATGGAAATTGGATCACATACCTGCACACATGCCGATTTAACGCAACTGTCTACAACGGATGTTCAGCAAGAATTGTTGAAAAGCAAGCATGATTTAGAAAACATCTTGCAGAGGGACGTGACGCAGTTTTGTTACCCCTTTGGACGTTTTTTACCCGCGCATGAGGGTTTGGTGAGGGAGGCAGGCTATTTAGCGGCCACCACCACCCACAGAGGCAGAGCCCATGCAAATGACCGCACTACGGCTTTGCCGCGAGTGCCTGTGGTCCGTTCCACCCATAGCATTCAATTTCTTCTTAAGGTAATGACTGGCTATGAAGACGGCAAGCGAGCAGGGTAGTCCCGCATGGGCCGCACAGACAAGCGCTTAAAGATAGCTGTACTGCACCGAACCTTTCGCGCGGATGCTGGTGGTGCAGAAGCCTACGCGGTAGCAGTTGCGCTTGAGTTAGCTAAGCGCCATGAAGTCCATGTTTTTTCGCAAGAAATTGACACATCTTTGGACGTTGTCACCTTCCATCCCATCGCTTTGTTGTTTAAACGTCCTCGTTGGTTAAACCAACTTTGGTATGCGCTGGCTACATGGTGGCAAACACGATCTGGGTACGACATCGTGCATTCGCATGAAAATACTTGGCACGGTCAAGTTCAAACAGTTCATGTGATACCCATGCGCTGCAAACCTCGAAAGGGAATTGGCCAGTTGCTGAAATTGATCTTCAGTCCTCGGTTGTGGACTTACACAGCCTTGGAGTTTTTTCGATTTCACATAACGGCCCATCGTCTGTGGGTGGCCGTCTCTCAACCTTTGCGGCAGCGCTTAAGCCTTATGCAGCCTGCTTTACCCCGTACACGACTGTATGCAATTGCGCCCGGTATTTATCCACGCCAACCATCTACCAACGTCTCTGACGCAGGCCATCAAGGTGCCGGCACCAAGGTACTTTTATGGGTGGGCAATGATGCGGCAAAAAAGAATTTGAACACGGTATTGATCGCTCTCTTGCATTTAGACGAAAGCTTGCACCTTTGGGTGGTTGGCAAAGCCATGCCCACTGGCCCTTGGCAAGACCGTGTAAGCGCTTTGGGCTTGTCCCATCGTGTGAAGTTCTTAGGCGTGATCAGTGACATGGATCAGGTTTATGCCTGTGCTGATGTTTTGCTTCACCCGAGTTTGGAAGATACGTTTGGCATGGTGGTGCTAGAAGCCATGTCGCATGGTGTCCCTGTGGTGGTGAGCTCGCAAGACTATTGCGGTATTTCGGCTGATCTCACGCATGGCCAAAATGCTTATGTGCTGAAGGATCCGCTGGATGCCCACGAGATCACCGAGGCCGTGACGCAAGTGATGCAAGAAGATGCGTATGCGCTATACCAAAAGCAAGCTCTTGCCTATGCACAACATCAAGTATGGTCGGATGTGGCCAAGCAGTACGAAGTACTTTTCCAACAGATTGTGACTGCATGAAGCAAACTCCCACATCGATTCTGATGATCAAGTCGCACAGCTTGGGTGTGGGCGATTTGCTTCGCAGCTCAGCCGCATGGCGTGTACTGAAAAACCGGTGGCCTCAAGTGCACTTGCATTTGGTTTTTTTAAGTAAACATCCTGGCTACCCCACTGAAGCTCTGATTCAGCAGCACCCACTCCTGAACAGTGCCCATTTCATTACCGTGCGCGACAAAGACCCCTCGCATGTGGAAGGTACTAAGGTGGCTTTCCATTCGGTATGGCGTTCTGTGCGCAAGGTGGTGCAAACCGTACAACCAGACACAGTGATTGATTTTGAACCCCACGGAATCAAAACTTCCGCATTGACATGGCTGGCAGGAAAGGCCGCGAATGCTGCCACTTGGGGAATTGCGCAGTTTCCTTTGCGCTCGCTTTTTTATCAGCACAGTGCGCCCCGCATGCTTGACTACGCGCAAAGCCTTGGTTTGAACCTGCCGATGGATTACACGCACCGAGACTTTGTGGTCTTAGCTGCCATGGGTTTGCATCGCGAAGGTACGCCCATTGAAATGGAAGTCGCCGCAGAAGGCCGAGCGTGGCAGGCCCTGCACACGCATCGTTGGAACCATAATTTACCCACCATTGGCCTGAATATTGGATGTGGTACCCCCGACGCCATGGCGAAACGTCCTGACTTAAACCATTTGGCCCAATGTTTTCACCAACTCTTGTCTAACCGTGCAGCTAATTTGATATTGAGCGGCGCACCTTTTGAAAAAGACGTGAACCAAGACTTTATAGGGCGTTTCAATGCCTTGGGGCCCCATGACATCAACATCATTGATGCAGCCGGTGACACCACCTTGAGCAGCTCCACCGGTCTCATCGATGCCTGTGATGTGTTTGTATCCACAGATTCTGGCCCTTATCACATGGCGGTGGCATTGAAAAAACCCTCGCTGGTGTGGTTCACTTACCCTGAAGTGACGTCATTTCACGACCACCCTTGGTGTCAGCGCTTGATACAACCAACTGCCGATGAATTTACATCAGCCATGCTCGCTTTGCTGGCCTTAAGCCAGACCCGATGAATGGCCGAGATGGAACATGGCTGAATAAGCCCCTTTCGCTTGAAGCAATTGGGTGTGGGTGCCTTGTTCAATCAAGCGGCCCTGTTCCATGACAATGATGCGATCGGCTTTTTCTATGGTCGTCAAGCGATGGGCAATCACCAAGGTGGTTCGGTTGCGTTGCAAGCTTTGTAAAGCGTCTTGCACCAAGCGTTCTGATTCATTGTCCAAAGCCGAAGTGGCTTCATCCAGAATTAAAATAGGTGCGTCTTTGTAAAGTGCACGCGCTATGGCCAAGCGTTGTCGTTGACCCCCTGACATGGTCGACGCGTTATGCCCCACCACCGTGTGAATGTGCTGCGGAAGCTGGGACAGATAGTCACTTAAGTGCGCTGCCTCTAAGCACTCGGTCACGCGCTTTTCATCTGGCATTTGGCCCAGAGCCACATTCGCAGCCAAGGTATCGTTCAGCACCACCACGTTTTGGCTGACCAAAGCAAATTGTTTGCGCAAAGCTATCAAATTCCAGTCATGAACAGATACGCCATCGAGTAAAACTTTGCCTTGCGTACTGTCGACAAAGCGGATCAACAGATTCGCCAAAGTGGTTTTCCCTGAGCCTGAACTGCCCACTAATGCAACCGTTTCACCCTGTTGAATAGTTAAGGTGATGTTTTGCAAGGCCCAAGGCATATCGCTTTGGTACCGAACAGATACATCCTCGAACACAATGTGACCAAGCGCTTTTTCAACCGCATGGGTACCTCCCGTTTCCAAAGGCGTGTTTTCAATCAACTCAAAACCACGTTCCAACGCCGCCAAACCACGCGTGAGTGGACCCGTGACCTCGGAGAGGTGCTTGATCGGTGCAATCAACATCAGCATGGCGGTGACAAAAGCTGCAAAACCACCCACTGTCATACCGGTTTGTTGACTTTGCAGCACGGCAATGCTGATGACGCCTGACAAAGCCACCGCAGACAACAACTGTGTCATGGGGGTTATGCCTGAGCTGGCAATCGAAGTTTTCATGGCCAAGCGCTGCAAACGCTTCGCCAATTGTTCGAAGCGACCCATTTGCATGGACTGTGCGTGGTGAAGACGTATTTCTCGGTAGGCCAGTGAGGTTTCTTCCACCACATAAGCCAACTCATCGGTGGCCGATTGGGTGTCGCGGGTGATTTGGTAAAGACGTCGACTCATGACTTTCATTAGCCACGCAACTGCTGGAAAAAGCAAGGCAACGATCAAGCTGAGCTGCCAATTCAAATACAACAAATAAGCCACCAATGCCAGCAAGGTCAAACTGTCGCGCACCAAACTCATGACCGAACTGACCATCAACAAGGCGCCGTTTTGAACTTCAAACACCAAGGTGTTGCCCAAAGCACTGGCTGATTGTTGTTTGAATAATGCCAAGTCTGCATTTTGCAAACGTGCAAACATGTTCAGGCGCAATTGCATCAAGCCTTGGTTGGTGGCCTTGGCCATGGCCACTTGGCTGAGGAACACACCCAAGCCTCGCAAGCCGAACAAACCTATCAAAGCAAAAGGAACTTGCCACACCGGAAAATCGTTTTGACCAAAGCCACGGTCAAGCAAAGGTTTTAGCAAGGCCGGTACGAGGGGCTCGGAGGCTGACACGATCACTACGCAAACTGCTGTCACCACCCAAGCACTGAAGGGGTGTGTAAAGTGGGCGAAAGCGCGAATAAGTCGATGTCGGATGCGAGGCTGTGGGGTCATTTTGTCTGGGAACGTTTTTTCGGATTATGACCATTGTGAAACCACCGCTTCGGTAGAATCACCCCATGTCCTTGAGTGTCATCATCATTACACGCAACGAAAGCGCCAACATAGCCGCCTGCCTTCAAAGTGTGGGGTTTGCCGATGAGGTGATTGTGCTGGATGGTCAAAGCACAGATGACACCGTCTTGCGTGCGCAACAACTTGGTGCCAAAGTTGTTTTAGACCCTGAATGGCATGGTTTTGGTCCGCAAAAAAACAAAGCCCTGGCGCATGCCACCCACGATTGGGTGTTGTCTATTGACGCCGATGAACGAGTCTCCCCTGAACTGGCGCAAGAAATTCAATCTGTCATGCGTCAATCTGCGCATCAGGTTTTTGACATTCCTAGGCTTACAAACTTTTGCGGTCAATGGATACACCATTGCGGTTGGCGACCTGACAGAGTGATCAGATTGTTCAAAAAAGATCGCGCGCGCTTCAGCGACGATGTGGTCCATGAAAAAATCATTGCACATCCCAACGTAGCTATCGGTAAACTTATGCATTCACTGCTGCATTACAGCTATCCCACCGCAAAAGACTATTGGCATAAATTACAACTCTATAGCCAAGCATGGGCACAACAGAAATTTGAACAAGGTCAGACCACCAGTATGACGCGCGCGGTGAGTTCAGGCTTGGTAGCTTTTCTTAAAAGCTATGTGTTCAGACTGGGCTTTCTTGACGGACCCATGGGATTGGCCGTGTGCGTGATGCAAGGGCAAGCGGCTTATGGTAAATACTTCACTTTGTATTGTTTGAACCAAGGAAAAAAATGATGGCATTCAAGGCTTGGGTTGTGATGCTGCTTGGGGTTGTGTGTGCGGTTGTACCTGCCCATGCCCAATTCAGGGTGGAAATTTCTGGCGTGGGTATTACCCAAATTCCCATTGCCATGGCCAACTTTCGCGGTGAGGATAATTCGCCGCAAAAAATCACCCAAATTGTTGCTGCTGATTTAGAGCGCAGTGGCCAATTTCGCAGCACGCCTGCGGGAGCCGTGATTGATGAGGTGAGTCGCCCCGATTTTGGTCCTATCCGACAAAAACCCGCCGACGCTTTGCTGACGGGCAGCGTTTCACGCATGGCTGATGGGCGTTTTGATGTGCGCTTTCGCTTATGGGACGCGGTCAAAGGCCAAGACATGGGCGGGCAAAGCTATGTGGTGGTACCCAATGATTTGCGCTTGGTGTCTCATCGCATTGCCGATCAGGTTTATGAAAAACTCACAGGTGATAAAGGTATTTTTTCAACCCGTATTGCCTATATTTCCAAGCAAGGCCCTAAACATTTTTTATGGGTAGCGGATGCCGACGGTGAAAATCCACAAGCGGCACTCTCAAGCCAAGAACCCATTATTTCCCCAAGTTGGTCGCCCAGTGGCAATGAACTGGCTTATGTTTCTTTCGAGTCGCGAAAACCAGTGGTCTACATCCATGACATTGCCTCTGGAAAGCGAAGAGTACTGGCCAATTTCAAAGGCTCTAACAGCGCGCCTGCTTGGTCACCCGACGGCAAAATGTTGGCTATCACGCTTAGCCGTGATGGTGGTTCACAACTGTTTTTAATTGATGCCAAGGGTGGCGAGCCCAAACGCCTGACCCAATCCAGCGGCATTGATACTGAGCCTGTTTTTAGTTCTGACGGATCAGCCATTTATTTCGTCAGTGACCGTGGTGGTTCACCACAAATTTACCGAACACCTTCCATGGGCGGTCCCGTTCAACGTGTCACCTTCACTGGCACCTACAACATCTCACCCAGCTTGAGTCCAGATGGAAGATGGCTGGCATATGTGTCTCGAGTCGGCAATTCCTATAAATTGCATGTCATGGATATGGTCAATGACAAAGAATGGCCATTGACAGACACCACTGCAGATGAGCGACCCACCTTTGCCCCCAATGGCAAACTTATTATGTATTCCACCCAGTCGCTGGGCAAAGAAGCCCTGATGACGACAACATTAGATGGCAAAATACGTGCAAGACTTGCTGGGCAAGTAGCCAATATGCGAGAGCCCCAGTGGGGGCCTTTCCTCAATCCTTGATTAATCTGGAGACTTCATGAAAAAATTCCTTAGCGCCTTAGGACTTGTTTTGTTGCTGGCAGCGTGCGCCTCTGGTGTCAAACTCAATGATGTTCCCGTGGAAGACAAATCGGGGGCAGGTGTCTCCGTTGCGCCCGATCCTGTGTTGCCAGCACCTGTCACAGCGGCGCCTGTGAGCTCGTCCGCCAATGAGGCCAAGTCTGCGGTTGTCCCCGTAGACACCGCTGCATCGACCAATTTAAGCGCTGGTCCCGGTGGCAACGTAGCCAAGGTCATCTTTTTCGACTACGACAGCTACACCGTCAAGCCTGAGTTCCAGGGCACCATTGAAGCCCATGCACAATTCCTCAAAGCCAATCCCCGCGCAAAAGTTTCGTTGGAAGGTCACACCGACGAACGCGGTGGTCGTGAATACAACTTGGCTTTGGGTCAAAAGCGTGCCGATGCTGTGCGTCAAAGTTTGAGTTTGCTGGGCGTGTCAGAGTCGCAAGTCGAATCTGTGAGTTTTGGCAAAGAAAAACCTGCGGCGCAAGGCTCAGATGAAAGTGCTTTCGCTAAAAACCGCCGCGCTGAGTTCTTCTACCGATGACAGCTGGGCGTCTCTGTGTCTTGGTCTTGTTGGGGCTGCTGGCCTCAACGTCCCAAGCTGCTTTATTTGAAGATGAGGAAGCGCGTCGAGCTATCCTCGATTTACGTCAACGCCTTGAAAACTTGCGTCAGAACCAGCAACAAGCTTCTGAGCAAACACTGCAAAAGGCCATCGAGCAGTCGCAAAAACAATTTGACAATCTGCGCAAGCAAGTTGAATCCGATGTAGGTCAATTCAAACAAGAAAGCATCCTAACTAAACAAGATGGACGTCAAGCGGCATTGCAGTTGCAATCCCAGATTGAAGCGCTCAAACAAGACATTGCCAACTTGCGAGGCGAACGAGAGCAATTGCTGCGTGAAATTAATCTTTTGCAACGTGCTCAAAAAGACACCAATGTCGACATAGAAGAGCGTTTTCAAAAACTCTACGAGCGATTTGCCAAACAAGACGCGCCTTCGGTCAAAGAGGAAGCACCCAAAGTCAATAAGCTCAATGTCCAAGTAGATGGTTTTGAGTTCCTTGCAGACCCTGAAGAAAAACGTGATTTTGAAGCCGCTTTTGTGTTATTTCGCAAAGGGGACTTTTCGGGCGCATCCACTGCCTTTGGCAAATTTATTAATCTCTACAGCGCTTCCGGCTACAAGCCTAGCGCCTTATATTGGTTGGGTAGCGCCAAGTTCGCTCGACGTGATTTCAATGAAGCGATTGCCCAATTGCGGACCTTGGTGAACGACTTTCCAAACCATGCACGTACGCCCGAAGCCATGCTGACCATGGGCAATGCGCAAATTGAACTCAAGCAAACGAAAGAAGCTCGTAAAACTTTTAACGATTTGCTCAAACTCCACCCCACCACAGAAGCTGCAGCGGCTGCCAAAGACAGACTGGCGCAACTCAAATAACGTGAACCAGCTCGTTGAAGTCGTGATTGCCGACGACAGTGTCGATACCGAACGTCGTTTCAGCGGCTTAGTCCGCTTGTATGGGGAGGTTGGTGCCCAACACATACGTCAAAGCCATGTGGTTGTGGTGGGCGTAGGCGGTGTGGGTTCTTGGGCTGTGGAGTGTTTAGCGCGCAGTGGAGTGAGCGCTTTGACATTGATCGATTTAGATCATATTTCTGAATCCAATATGAATCGTCAATTACCTGCCCTGAGTACCACGGTAGGTATGCCCAAGGTCGAAGCCCTTAAGCAACGCATAGCCCTCATTCATCCTGAGTGCCGTGTGAATGCCTTAGAGGAATTCATCACTCCTGAGAACTGCGCTACGTTGCTGGGCGTACAAGCCGATGCGGTCATTGATGCTTGCGACAACATGGCGGCCAAACAAGCGATGGCGGTGTGGGCCATGGCGACGCACACACCCTTTATCACCGTGGGCGCTGCAGGGGGTAAAAGATTACCTCACCGGGTGGATGTGGCTGATTTAGCTGACGTCACGCACGACCCTTTGCTATCTTTGCTTCGTCAACGTCTACGCAAACAGCACGGTGCTGCAAGTGGCGGCAAACCCATGGGCTTGGCCGCAGTTTTTAGCAAAGAAACCGTGGTGCCTTCGCAAGTGTGTGAGACCCAAACAGATAACTCTTTGAACTGTCATGGTTATGGTTCTGTGGTGACTGTCACAGCAACCTTTGGTAATTGCGCTGCCGCATGGGTGCTAGAGACAATGTCTAAAAAATCTGCTTTGTAAAGCTGCAAAAATCGTCAAAAAACAGTTATACTTTGTGGCTTTGCTAGACTGCCAAAAGCAGTAAAGTTAAGAGATGGGACGTTAGCTCAGTTGGTAGAGCAGCGGACTTTTAATCCGTTGGTCGCTGGTTCGAATCCAGCACGTCCTACCACCCACATTTGGTACACAAAAAGCCAGTTCAAACAGAGCTGGCTTTTTTTATGCATTCTCCATTTACACCTGTTCTAACTGTTCCAAAAGTTCAAGCCACTGCGCTTCAAGCTGAGACAAGCTGTCCTCGGCCTTTTTAAGTTGACGACCCAGATCAGCCATTTCTGTGGGTAGCAGGGTGGCGGTCAAAGCCTGCTGCAAGCGATCGATATCCTTTGTGAGGCTTTGCATATCAGACTCAATTTGCATTTGTTGCTTTTGCAAGCCTGAACGAGGCGCCGTCTTAACCGCCGCTTTCGCTTGAGTGACTGTTGCTTTGGCCTGTTGCGCTGCTTCGGCTTGGGCCACCGACTTCAAGCGCTTGGATTCATCCAGCAAGAACTGTTGGTAGTCATCCAAGTCGCCATCAAACGGGGCAATGCCCCCCTTTGAGACCAGCCAAAATTCATCACATACTGCACGCAGCAACGCACGGTCATGGCTGACCAACATCACCGTGCCTTCAAATTCATTGAGCGCCATGGACAGGGCTTCGCGTGTAGTGAGGTCTAAGTGGTTGGTAGGTTCATCGAGCAGCAGCAAATTGGGGCGTTGCCATACCATCATGCACAGTACCAAGCGGGCTTTCTCGCCGCCACTCATGCTGCCCACGCTTTGCTTGACCATGTCACCACCAAAGTTGAACTGGCCTAAAAAGCTGCGCAGGTCTTGTTCGCGGGTGGCTTGGCCGCTGAGTTTGCCTTCGACCGCAACATGTTTTGCCAAAGCAATCATGTGTTCTAAAGGATTGTCGGCAGGACGCAATACATCCAACTCTTGCTGCGCAAAGTAGCCGATATTCAAGCCTTTGCCTTCGGTGATATCGCCACTGATGATGGGTAAATCACGCGCAATGGTTTTCACCACGGTTGACTTGCCTTGGCCATTGGCACCCAAAATACCTATGCGTTGACCTGCCAACACCGATTTGCTGACATCCCGCACGATGATCGTGGCTGCGGCGCTTTCTTCAGATGCTGCATAGCCAAAATTCACCTGTTGCATGGACAACATGGGATTGGGTAGATTGGCGGGTTCTTTGAATTCAAACTGAAAATCAGCCTCAGACATCAAAGGGGCGATTTTTTCCATGCGATCCAAGGCTTTGACACGGCTTTGCGCTTGCTTGGCTTTGCTGGCTTTGGCCTTGAAGCGGGCAATGAATTTTTGTAAATGGGCAATCTTGTCTTGCTGTTTGGCAAAGGCGTTTTGCTGCAAAGTCATCTGCTCGGCACGCATGTCCTCAAACTTGCTGTAGTTGCCACCATAGCGAACCAATTTGCCCGCATCGATATGCAAGGTGACGTTGGTCACAGCGTCTAAAAATTCACGGTCATGGCTGATAACCAACAACGTACCTTCGTAGCGCTTTAGCCATGACTCCAGCCACACCAAGGCATCCAAGTCCAAGTGGTTGGTAGGTTCATCCAGCAGCAGCAACTCGGTGGGGCACATCAGCGCACGGGCAAGTTGCAAGCGCATACGCCAACCACCCGAAAAACTGTTGACAGGTTTGTCTAACTCGGTGGTTTTAAATCCCAGACCTTGAATCAAGGCTTGGGCTCGGGCGGAGGCATCGTGCTCACCCGCATCATGCAAGGCCATATAGGCGTTGGCCATGCGCTCTCCGTCATCGGTAGCCTCGGCTGCCGTGACTTCATGGCGAGCTGCCATCAACTCGGTGTCGCCTTCAATCACAAAATCGGTGGCGCTGGCATCGGTCTCAGGCATATCTTGCGCAACTTGGCCCATGCGCCATTGCGTAGGAATATCAAATTCGCCAGAATCTTCGGTGAGCGTGCGGTTGAGCAAGGCAAACAACGACGATTTGCCCGCACCGTTTCTGCCCACCAAGCCGACTTTTTCGCCTGGGTTCAAACTGACCGAGGCTTGATCGAGCAAAACTTTGGCGCCACGGCGCAAGCTGATGTTCTTGAGCGTGATCATGACAACAACGCCGCTTTGGTGATGAGCAACACCTGTGTGTCACCTGCGCTGGTGCTTAAACCCACCACCTCCAGAGAAGGGAATGCAGCGACAAAATGTTCAAACTCATGGCCTATTTCAAGCACCAAGATGCCATCGTCTTTCATGTAAGAGGGTGCTTTCAGAAGTAAGTGTCGAACAAAGTCCATGCCATCCACGCCCCCCGCCAAAGCCAAAGCGGGTTCAGCTTGAAATTCAGCGGGTAGCAAATCCATGCTTTGGGCATTGACATAAGGAGGATTACACACGATCAAGTCAAACAGACCTGTTGCGTTGTGTAAGCCATCCGATAAACCCAACGTGATGCGTTGTTGCAACTCATAGCGTTGAACATTGATGGCCGCAACCTCCAATGCAGAGGCTGAAATGTCCAAAGCCTCAACCTGTAACTGAGGGTAGGCCAGTGCAAGCAATACGGCCAAACTGCCACCACCTGTGCACAAATCTAAGGCGGTAGAGGCATCGGGGTTTAACCAAGCATCGATACTGCCTTCAGCAAGTATTTCTGCAATCAAACTGCGGGGAATCAAGCAGCGTTCATCCACATAAAAAGACACGCCTTGCAACCATGCTTCACGGGTGATATAGGCCAGGGGTGTGCGTTGGTGAATGCGTTGTTCCAGCACCTGCAGCACAGCCTCTTTGTCGTGATCTGACACATCATCATCCAAAGTATCAGTGTCCACATCCAAGGGAATACCTAACTTCCAAAGCACCAACCATGCAGCTTCGTCCTCGGCTTGCAAAGTACCTTGGCCAAAGCTGACTTGCGAAGTTTGCAAGGCTTGGGCGCAGTGTGTAATCAGTTGCGCGGGTGTCATGCTCGGGCTGCGTGCCCCGCAACCATCGCCAAGCCTTGCAACACACGAAGGTAAATATTTTTTAGGGTATCGATATCGCTTAAACGCACAAACTCATTGATTTTGTGGATGCTGTCGTTAGGTGGGCCTAACTCAATGACTTGGGGGCAAATTTGTGCGATGAACCGCGCATCGCTGGTGCCACCTGTTGTGGATAGCTCTGTGTCAATGCCAGTTTCGGCATGAATGGCTTGCTGCACCACGCCCAACAAATCACCAGGAGGGGTGATAAACGGCAGGCCTCCCAAGGTCCAGTTGAGGGTGTAGTCCAGTTGGTGGTGCGCAAGCACAGCTTCTAAGCGTTGTTTGAGTTGATCTGCGGTGGACTCTGTGCTGAAACGAAAATTGAAATCCACCACCACCTCGCCAGGAATGACATTGTTCGCGCCTGTTCCCGCATGGATATTGCTCACCTGCCAACTGGTGGGCTGAAAAAACGTGTTGCCTGCATCCCATTGGATGGCGGTGAGTTCAGCCAATGCAGGTGCCAACAAGTGGATGGGGTTGCGAGCCAGTTGGGGGTAAGCAATATGGCCTTGTACGCCTTTGACACTGAGTTTGCCGCTCAAGGTGCCACGGCGACCGTTTTTGACCATGTCGCCCATCGCATTCACGGCAGTGGGCTCTCCGACGATGCACCAATCTAAGCGCTCGCCACGGGACTTCAGCAGCTCCACCACCTTGACCGTGCCATCCACCGAGGGTCCTTCTTCATCACTGGTGAATAAGAATGCAATGGAAAAACCTGGGTCTGCATCGTTGTGCAAGAAGTCTTGCGTGGCAACCACCATGGCGGCCAACGAGGTCTTCATGTCACTGGCACCCCGACCAAACAATTTGCCATCACGATGACTTGGTGTGAACGGGTCTGTGGTCCATTGGTCTAATGGACCGGTGGGCACCACATCGGTGTGTCCTGCCCACACCAACAGGGGGGCATCAGGGTGACGGCTTCGCTTGACAGCCCACAGATTGCTAACGCGAAAATGATCGGGGCCGAAGTAAAGCATCTCGCAGTCAAAGCCCAAAGGCTTGAGACGCTGCGTGATGATTTCTAAGCAACCTGCGTCATCGGGTGTGACCGATGGCCGCGCAATCAGTTGTTCGGTCAGTTCAAGCGTGGCTGACATCTCAATCGCGCAACAGGTCGTTCAAGCTGGTTTTGGCGCGGGTTTGGGCATCTACACGTTTGACGATGACTGCACAGTACAAGCTGTATTTGCCGTCGGCGCTGGGCAAATTGCCAGATACCACCACCGAACCAGCAGGTACCCGTCCATAGCTCACTTCGCCCGTGGCCCGGTCGTAAATTTTGGTGCTTTGACCGATGTACACGCCCATGGAGATGACCGAGTTTTCTTCAATGATGACGCCTTCAACCACTTCAGAGCGTGCGCCGATGAAACAGTTGTCTTCAATGATGGTGGGGTTGGCTTGCACGGGTTCTAAAACGCCGCCAATACCCACACCACCAGACAGATGCACATTCTTGCCAATTTGTGCACATGAACCTACTGTGGCCCAGGTGTCAACCATGGTGTTCTCGTCCACGTAAGCGCCAATATTCACATAGCTGGGCATGAGGATGGCCCCCTTGGCAATGTAGCTGCCACGCCGCGCCACAGCTGGTGGCACGACCCGCACACCGCTGGCCTTCATGTGCGCTTCATCCATATTCGCGAACTTAGTTTGCACCTTGTCGTAAAAGCCCAAATCGCCAGCCTTGACGACTGCGTTGTCTTTCAATCTGAACGACAAGAGCACGGCTTTTTTAATCCATTGATGGGTGGTCCATTGACCCACAGCTTCTCGTGTAGCCACACGCAAGCGTCCTGCGTTAAGTTCGGCAATCACGTGCTCGACGGCATCGGCCAATTCTTTGGGTGCATTGGAGGGGCTGTACTGGGTACGGTTGTCCCAAGCGGTGTCAATGATGGATTGCAGTTGTTGGCTCATGTGGAAGATGGGTAATGGGATTGAACAAATTGAACGATGCGTTGTGCAGCCTCCAGACATTCTTCGGGCTGTGCGACCAAGGCCATGCGAATTCTGCCTTGGCCAGGATTGACGCCATGGACTTCACGGGCCAAATAGCGTCCGGGTAACACGGTGACATTGTATTGAGCCAGCAAGTCAACAGCAAAAGCCTCGTCGTCCCCTCCGGGCACAGCGGCCCACAGGTAAAAACCAGCGTCAGGCAATGACACATCCAGCACCTTGGACAGCAGCGGTGTGATGTCGGCAAATTTTTGACGGTACAGCGCTCGGTTTTCTTCCACATGCACTTCGTCATTCCAAGCAGCAACGCTAGCGGCTTGCACCATGCCGCCCATGGCGCTGCCGTGGTAGGTGCGGTAGCGTAAAAACGCTTCCATGAGTTGCTTGTCGCCCGCCACAAAACCACTGCGCAGTCCAGGCACATTGCTGCGTTTAGACAAGCTGGTGAAACTCACCAAACGACGAAAGTCGCTGCGCCCCGACAGCATGGCAGCTTCTAAACCGCCCAAGGGTGGGGTGTCGCCAAAATAAATTTCGCTGTAACACTCGTCGCTGGCCAATACAAAACCGTATTGATCTGACAAAGCAAACAACTTTTGCCACTCAGCCAAGGGCATGACTGCACCGGTGGGGTTTCCTGGCGAACAGACAAACACCAACCGTGTTCGCGTCCATATGTCAGATGGCACACTGTCCCAATCCACTGCAAAATTGTGTTGCGCCAAACTGGGCACAAAGTAAGGTTGGGCACCTGCCAGCAAAGCAGCACCTTCGTAAATTTGGTAGAAAGGATTGGGTGACACCACCACCGCGTCGGGCGAACCGTCCAACACGGTTTGGGCAAATGCAAACAAGGCTTCGCGTGAACCGTTGACAGGCAGCACTTGGGTGGCTGGATCTGTCTTCACTTTGTAGCGACGTTCTAGCCAGTTGCTGCAGGCTTGACGCAGGGCCAAACTGCCGGCGGTGGCGGGATAAGCTGATAAAGCCTCCATATTTGCCTGTAAAGCCTGTAAAACCAAGGCTGGAGCAGGGTGACGCGGTTCACCAATGCCCAAGCTGATAGGGGATAAGTTTGGTTTGGGGGTGACACCTGTAAACAAATGGCGTAAACGCTCAAAAGGATAGGGCTGAAGTTGGGCGAGATGAGGATTCATGGCTGATATTATCGGGGGCTATGTACAGTTTCCTTGACCCCAGCAAAGCGAGCGAATTCGCCATGGACAAGGCGCAGATGCTGAATTTGGCGCAAACCTTCCAAGACAGCTTGGAAAAAGACCTGAATTCACTGCATGCAGCCTTGGCCGACCACCATGTTGAGCCGATTCAGCGCTTGCTGCATTCGCTCAAAGGCTATGTCACTTTTTTGTGCGGCCCCGAACTCAGCCAACACATGATTCAGCTTGAAGCCATGAGCCGTAGCACCCCCTTGGCGGAGTTGACGATTGAAATCAACAAAGCCTTGCCATTGCTTAAAAATTTGCTGGCTGAAGTGGGCGTGTGGATAGCTAGCGATTTGAGCTCGGTTTCCTGATTCTTTTTTTTAACGATTCAACCTTTTCAAAGGGCTTTAGGTGCGTCTTAATTCGATCAAGCTCTCCGGTTTCAAGTCTTTCGCTGATCCGACAAATTTTTTATTGCCAGGCCAGTTGGTGGGCGTGGTCGGCCCCAACGGGTGCGGCAAATCCAACATCATTGATGCCGTGCGTTGGGTCTTAGGAGAGAGCCGAGCCAGTGAGTTGCGCGGCGAGTCCATGCAAGACGTGATTTTCAATGGCACCACCAGTCGCAAACCTTCCAGCCGTGCCAGTGTAGAACTGGTGTTTGACAACGCCTCGCACCGCGCTGGCGGCCAGTGGAACCAATTTGCTGAAATAGCGGTCAAGCGTGTGCTGACCCGTGACGGTACCAGCAGCTACTACATCAACAACCAGCCGGTGCGTCGTCGAGATGTTCAAGATGTTTTCTTGGGCACGGGCTTGGGGCCACGCGCATACGCCATCATCGGCCAGGGCACCATCAGCCGCATCATTGAATCTAAGCCCGAAGAGTTGCGTTTGTTTTTAGAAGAAGCTGCTGGCGTCTCCAAATACAAAGAGCGTCGCCGTGAAACCGAAAACCGTTTGGGCGACACCCGTGAAAACCTCACGCGGGTGGAAGATATTTTGCGTGAATTGAATGCCAATTTGGAAAAGCTCGAGCGTCAAGCCGAGGTGGCGCAGCGCTTCAAAGATTTGCAATCCACCTCGACCCTGAAGCAACACCAGTTGTGGTTCTTAAAGCGAGCCGAGGCCGAGGTCAACCAAAACCAGTTGCAGCAACAAACCGAGCAAGCCAGCAATGCCTTGGAAGGCAAGACGGCTGATTTACGCCATACCGAAACCCAAATCGAAACGCTGCGTCAAGCCCATTACGATTCAGGCGAGCAAGTCAACCAAGCGCAAGGGCAGTTGTACCAAGCCAGCGCCGAAGTGGGGCGTTTGGAAGCAGAAATTCGCTTCGTGGTGGAGGGCAGACAACGTGCGCAAGAACGCTTGCAACAAATTCAAGCGCAAATCACCCATTGGAGCGAGCAAGCTGCCCAGGCCAACGAACAAACCCAGGCTTTGACTGAGCAGCAAGCCCAAGCCCAATCATTGTTGGAAAGCACACAGGGTCAACGCCAAACCCTTGCTCAGCAACAGCCCGCCGCCGAACAAGCATGGCGAGATGCGCAAAAGGTGGTGCAGGATCAAGCCGCCTTGGTCACGCAGGTGCAGCAGCAGATTCAGGTGTTGGCCGCCGAACAACGCGGTTTGCAAGACCAAATGCGCCAGTTGGAGCAGCGCCAAAACCGTTTGCAACTGGATCAACACGCTTTGGCAGCGCCCGACAGCAGCCACATTGAACGCTTGGAAACACAGTTGGTTCAAGCCCAGGACAGCGCCACCGCACTTGCGCAAGCCTTGCAGGCCTTGGAAGAACAAACCCCTCGTTTAGAAGACGACCGTAAATCCGCACAAGACAACAGTAATCAACAATCAGCCAAACTGGTGGAGTTGCAAGCCCGCCACCAAGCCTTGACTGCTTTGCAAGACAAACTTCGCACCGACGAGCGTTTGGTGCCTTGGTTGGCTAAACACGGTTTGCAAAACCTCAAGCCTTTGTGGAGCCGTGTTCACGTGACCGCTGGCTGGGAACAGGCTTTTGAAGCCGCTTTGCGCGAAGGCTTGGCTGCCCTCGAGGTCAGCAAGTTGGACATGGTCAAGTCCTTTGCCGCTGATGTGCCCTTGGCCAAGCTGAGTTTCTTCAGCCCTGCGGTCACCGTTTCCATCAAAACTTCGTCCTCACTGTCCCCCCTCTTAGACCAACTCAAAGTGGACGATGCGGCTTTGAAAGGCTTGCTGACTGACTGGCTCACTGGCTGTTACACGGCCCCCAATTTAGATGCGGCTTTGTCGCTGCGTGACAAATTGCAACCCGGCGAGCACATCTTTATTCCCCAAGGCCATGCTGTGGGTCTGCACAGCGTTCATTTTTATGCCCAAGATTCCGAGCAAGCCGGTTTATTGGCGCGTGCCCAAGAAATAGACAACCTGGACAAACAAATACGTGCGCAATCGCTCATTGCCGAAGAAGCGCGGGGCCAGTTGGCCCGAGCTGAATCCGCTGCCACGCAAGCGGCCAGCCAACGTACCCTGCAGCGTCAGCAATCATCCGAGGCACAAGCCAAAGCCCACGCCTTGAATGTGGATGTATTGCGCTTGCAGCAACAAGCACAGCAGGTTCGCGACCGCCAGGGGCAGCTCGAAGCAGAGGCAGCCGAACTGCAAAGCCAAACCGCACAACTCGAGCAAAAGCAGCAAGCCGCGCTTGCCAAGTTTGAAGAACTCGATTTACAACTGGCGCAGACCCAAGAGCGCCATGCACAGTTGCAAGATGCGGCGATCAGCAAAGAGCAAGCTTTCCAGCAGTTGCGCGAAAGTTTGCTGGCTACCGACAAGCAGTGCCAAGAAGCTGAGTTTCAAGTGCGTGCTCTGTTGGCTCGCCAACAAGAGTTGCAGCGCACCCAAGACACAGCAGCGCAGCAAATGGCCAACTTGAGCAGCGAGCAAAGCAAACAAAACGAAGAGCTCAATGTATTGAGCGACACCACCGCACGGGCTGGCTTGCAAGACGCATTGGCTTTGCAACTTGAGCGCGAAACATTGCTGGCGGCTAAACGCAGCGAATACGATGACCTGACCGCACGTTTGCGAACCAGCAACGAAGAACGTCTGAAGTTTGAGCACCAACTCGAACCCTTGCGCCAACGCATTGTTGATATTCAACTTAAAGCGCAAGCTGCTCGACTGGGTTTTGAGCAATACGACCAACTGTTACAAGATGCCCAAACTGACATAGAGGCGCTGGCCGCCACCATCACGCAAGACAGCGTGAAATTAGCGGGTTTGTCCTCTGAAATTGATCAACTTCAAAAAGAGATCCAAGCCTTGGGTGCAGTGAATTTGGCCGCCTTGGAAGAGCTGGGCACAGCGCGTGAACGCAAAACCTTCCTTGATTCGCAATCGGCTGATTTGAACGAGGCCATCACCACCTTGGAAGATGCGATTCGCAAAATTGATATTGAAACCCGTCAATTGCTGGGCGACACCTTTGAGACGGTCAATCAGCATTTCGGCCG
Organism: Comamonadaceae bacterium; assembly: GCA_947455935.1. GTDB lineage: Bacteria > Pseudomonadota > Gammaproteobacteria > Burkholderiales > Burkholderiaceae_C > Limnohabitans. The sequence goes on along the minus strand of CANGPV010000003.1, from coordinate 26,957 downwards.
TATGTTCCCCGAGTTGTTCGGAGGCGGTAATGCCAAATTGGTGATGACGGGCGACGAAATTTTGGATTCAGGTGTCCAAGTGATGGCCCAGCCGCCGGGTAAGAAAAACCAAACCATTTACCTTTTGTCGGGCGGTGAAAAAGCCCTGACGGCCATCGCTTTGGTGTTTGCGATTTTCCAACTCAACCCCGCACCGTTTTGTTTGCTCGACGAGGTGGACGCGCCTTTGGATGACGCCAATACCGATCGCTATGCCAAGTTGGTCACGCGTATGTCGGTTGAAACGCAGTTCCTGTATATCTCCCATAACAAAATCGCCATGGAAATGGCCGAGCAGCTTATTGGTGTCACCATGCAAGAGCAGGGCGTGTCCCGCATTGTCGCGGTCGACATGGAGTCAGCGGTCAGCATGGTCGAGCCTGCGGCCAACGTATGAGCAGTCTACAAATGTGGTTAGCCATCGTGGGTGGCGTGGTCTTGGTGGTTTTGGTGGCCTACAACACTTGGACATCGCGGCAAAACCAACCCAAGCAAGCCGAACCGCTGGTTACCCCTGAAGAATTGGATGCCTTGGCAGCAACTGATTTACCGAGCTTGCAAACAGGTGATTTGCCCAGCGATCTGGGCTTTGCGGACATGGCGCATGATCTTCCCCAACCCGATCAACGCGGCCAGTTAGATCCTTTGATCGATGTGATCGCCAGCATGGAGTTAGATACGCCTGTCTCTGGAGAAGCGGCCTTAGCCGCACTGCCACCGGTACGCCGGGTGGGCAGCAAACTCTTTATCGTGGAAGGCTTGGATGCAGATACCGGCGAATGGCAGGTGTTGCGAGCCGGTCAGTTTTACAGCGCATTTCAAGCGGGTATTCAAGTGGCCAACCGCCAAGGCGCTTTGAACGACATCGAGTTCTCAGAGTTTGTCGTCAAAGCGCAAAGCTATGCCGATGCCTTTGGTGTGACGCCCGAGTTGCCTGATATGAGCGAAGCGATTGCCCATGCGAGAGAGTTGGATCAATTTGCCGCTTCGCACGATGCGCAGCTGAGCTTCACCATCGCTTCGCGTAAAGCAGCTTGGAGCCCGGGCTATGTGCAACAGCAAGCCGCTCGCATCGGTTTTGTCCCCGGCGTGATTCCAGGTCGTATGGTGATTGCGGCTTCATCACCGGGTTTGCCACCGGTTCTCGTGCTGAGTTTCGATGCCCGTGCTGCCATGGCTGAAGACCCCAACCAGTCGGCGCTGCGCAGCATTTCCATCAGTTTGGATGTGCCGCAGGTCGCGCCTTCTGAGCAAGCCTTTGCCCGTTTGTGCGAATCGGCACAAGCCTTGGCGCAAGCCATGGATGGACAAATCACCGACGACAACGGTCAAACCCTGTCCGAGGCTGCCATACACATCATCGACAACGATTTAAAAAGCTTGTACCTGGCGTTGGCAGCCCGGGATTTGGCAGCTGGCTCGTTGCAAGCTCGGCGTTTGTTCAGCTAAGCCCTTGTATGCAAGAGCGTGCGGCGCAACTGCGTGAACTGCTCAACCGGTATGCCCACAGCTATTACGTGCTGGATGAGCCCTCGGTACCCGATGCCGAATACGACCGCCTGTTCAAAGAACTGCAAGCGCTGGAAGAGGCCCACCCCGAACTGAGAAGCCCTGACTCGCCCACCCAACGGGTAGGCGGTGCGCCTGTTACGGCATTTGCCAGTGTGCGCCACCGCGTGCCCATGCTCAGCATACACACCGAAACCGACATCACCGCCCAAGGTGCGATTGCGTTTGACCAAAGGGTTCGCAAACAATTGCAGCTGAGTGATCTCGAGCCACCGCTGGACTATGTAGCCGAGTTGAAGTTTGACGGTCTGGCTATCAGCTTGCGTTACCAAGACCATGTGCTGGTACAAGCCTGCACCCGAGGTGACGGCGAAACCGGCGAGGATGTGACGCATAACATCCGCACCATTGGGCAAATACCTTTGCGTTTGTCGCCTGAAGCCCCCGCACAGTTAGAGGTTCGCGGGGAAGTCTATATGCGGCGAGACGATTTTGAAGCCTTGAACGAGCGGCAGCGCCAACGCATTGCCGCAGGTGCCAAAAACGAAAAAACTTTTGTTAACCCCCGCAATGCCGCTGCCGGTGCGGTTCGCCAGCTCGACCCGCAGATTGCCGCCCAACGGCCTTTGAGTTTTTTCGCTTATGCCTTGCACTTTCACCCTGAAGAGCCAAGCGCTTTAGCCCCTTTAGAGGCTACTTTATGGGGCTTGCAAAACTATGGCAGCCAAGCCAAGGTGCTGCAATGCCTGAAAGCTTGGGGTTTTGCGGTGGCAGAAGAAACCCAAACAGTCACTGGGGCACAGGGCTTGGTGCAATTTCACCAACACATTGCAGGCTTGCGCGACCAACTGCCGTTTGACATCGATGGGGTGGTCTACAAGGTCAACCGCATCGACCAACAGCGCTTGCTCGGCATGGTCAGCCGCGAACCGCGTTGGGCGGTGGCGCACAAGTTTCCTGCACAAGAAGAGTTAACTACAGTCTTGGCCATCGATGTGCAAGTAGGACGAACCGGCAAGCTCACGCCTGTGGCCAAGCTCGCCCCCGTCTTTGTGGGCGGTGTGACTGTCACCAACGCCACTTTGCACAACGAAGACGAAGCCCGCCGCAAAGATGTGCGGGTGGGCGACACCGTGGTGGTGCGTCGAGCAGGGGACGTGATTCCCGAAGTGGTGTCGGTGGTGATGGAAAAACGCTTGCACGAAGCCGCCATCTTCACCATGCCCAGACTGTGCCCTGTGTGTGAAAGCGCTGCCGTGCGAGAAGAGGGCGAGGCTGATTACCGCTGCACAGGGGGCTTGTTTTGCAGTGCGCAGCAAAAGCAAGCTATTTTGCATTTTGCCCAGCGCCGTGCGGTTGAAATTGAAGACTTGGGCGAAAAATTGGTTGATCAACTGGTCGATGCCGGACTGGTGAAAACCTTGCCCGATCTGTACAAATTGGGATTCAGCCATCTGGCGACGCTGGACCGCATGGCTGATAAATCAGCCAATAACTTGCTAGCGAGTTTGGAAAAGTCCAAATCCACCACCTTGCCGCGTTTTGTGTTTGGTTTGGGTATTCGCCATGTGGGCGAGGCTACCGCCAAAGACTTGGGCAAACACTTTGGTGGCATCGACGCCATCATGAATGCCAGTACTGAGCAGTTGCTGCAAGTGCATGATGTGGGCCCTGTGGTGGCGCAAAGCTTGCGCACCTTTTTTGACCAAGCGCATAACCGTGAGGTGGTCGAGCAATTGCGTGCCTGTGGGGTGCACTGGCCTGAAGCCGATCCCCAGGGCCGACTCGATTTACCTTTAAGTGGCCACACCTATGTCATCACTGGTACCTTGCCCACGCTGTCACGCGAACAGGCGCAAGTGATGTTGGAAGAAGCGGGGGCCAAAGTGGCTGGCAGCGTCAGCAAAAAAACTACGGCTGTGATTGCTGGCGAGGCAGCCGGCAGCAAACTGGAGAAAGCCACGGCCTTGGGCATTCCCGTGTTGGATGAGGCAGGTCTGCTGGCTTTGGTCAAGCCATCATCATGAGTTCGTTGATGGGCATTGACTTGGGCGGCACCAAAACCGAGGTGGCTGTCTTGGCAGACGATGGGCAGATTGTTTTCAGGCAACGTCAAGCCACACCCAAAGACGATTACACGGCCATCTTGGACACCATACAAGCGCTGGTGGATGAGGCTATCGCCCAAACCGGCATCGCCAGACCCCAAGCCATCGGTTGTGGCATCCCGGGTTGCTTAGACCCCGATACCCACAAAGTCCGAGGTGCCAGTACCTTGGTGCTCAATGGTCAGCCATTTCAATCAGACTTGGCGCAACGCTTGCACTGCCGTGTGCCTATGCAAAACGACGCCAACTGTTTGGCGGTTAGCGAGGCTACGGACGGCGCAGGGCAGGGCAGCAGCATGGTGTTTGCCGCCATCTTGGGTACTGGATGTGGAGGTGGCATTGCATTCCAAGGAAAAGCTTGGACAGGACGCCACGCCATCGCTGGTGAATGGGGACACAACCCCTTACCCTGGCCAACGCTTGATGAGCTGCAGGTGTCCGCCTGTTGGTGTGGCCAAGTGGGATGCTTGGAGACATGGATCAGCGGTACGGGCTTTGCCAGCGACCATGCGCTGATGTATGGCGGCGAGCTTTCCGCTTTACAAATCACTGAACAGATGCGACGCGGTGACAGCCATGCGATACAAAGCTTTGATCGCTACTTGAACAGATTAGGCCGAGCCTTGGCGCAGGTCATCAATTTGCTTGACCCCGATTGCATTGTGTTGGGCGGCGGCATGAGCAATGTGGACGAGATTTATCCCGCCATTCAAACGCATATAGGGCGTTACACCTTCAGCAAAACAGTTCGAACACCGGTGCGCAAGGCCCTGCACGGTGACTCGTCCGGGGTACGTGGTGCGGCTTGGCTTGCTCGCTGAGTCTGGCATTGCGAGCGCAGCGAAGCACTCTCCTTTTCAGTCGCGAATCGCAGGTTCGGCCTCGCCTCCATGCTTACACAACGTCGGCTACGGCCGACCTGCGACCCGCGCCTTGAGAAGCTTGCTCTGTAGCTGTCATTTCGAGCGAAGCGAAGTAAACAGCAATCTCTTTAGAAAAGGTTTGCGTTGCAGGTCGGCCGCAGCCGACATCGTGTGAGCGCGGAGGCGAGGCCGAGCCTGCGGCGCGGACCTTTGAACGGATTTTGGAGATTGCTTCGCTGCGCTCGCAATGACGACTCATAGCAAAGACGACTAATTAGGCCCGATAACACCCAGCAACTCAGTTTCTAAATCAAGCTGCTGGCGGTTGTGCTGCAACGCGGCGCCGTCAATCAAAAACGTGTCTTCCACCCGCTCGCCCAAGGTGGTGACTTTGGCCAACAGCACGTTGATATGGTGGTGCGCCAAAACCTGCGCCACGCCATACAGCAAGCCCACACGGTCGCTGGCTGAAATCGACAGCAACCAGCGCTGGGCTTTTTCGTCAGGTTGCAAACTCACCCTAGGCGCCACGGGAAAACTCTTCACCCGCCTAGAGACCCGACCACGTGAAGCCTTGGGCAAGGGTGCTGCCGTCTCGATAGCGTGCTTTAAGTCGTTTTCCACCATCAGTGTCAGTTCACGGTAGTGGTTGTCCAGCATCTCGGTCACCACTTGAAACGTATCCAGCGCATAGCCGTTGTGAGCGGTATGCACTTTGGCGTCCAAAATACTGAAACCTGCTTGGTCGAAGTAACCGCAAATACGCGCAAATAAATCGGTTTGGTCGGGCGTGTAGACCATCACCTGTAAACCTTCACCCAAGGGAGACAAACGGGCTTTGACAGTCACACCAGGCGATGTGCCTTCGGCTTTGGCCAAGGCCAGGGGGCGCGACAACTGTCGGGTGTGCCAAGCTATATCTGCTGCATCGTGGCGCATGAAATAGCCCACATCCAAGGTCGCCCATAAATCTTTGTGTGACTCAAACGGCATGGCATACAGGTTCAGCGTCTCCAAGGCTTGGCGCTTGCGGGTTTCGACCACGGCGTCGGGGTCGTGGGTTTGTCCGCCCAGCACCGCTGCGCTGGCACGGTAAAGGTCTTCCAGCAACTTGCCTTTCCAGGCATTCCACACCTTGGGACTGGTGCCTCGGATGTCGGCCACCGTCAGTAAATACAGTGCACGCAAATAGCGCTCGTTGCCCACACGTTGGGCAAAAGCTTGAATGACCTCGGGGTCGCTCAAATCTTCCTTTTGCGCCACACGGCTCATGGTCAGGTGTTCACGCACCAAAAACGCAATCAGCTGCATATCGTCTTTGGCGATGCCGTGTTGACGGCAAAAAAGACGCACTTCTTTTTCGCCCAAGTCGGAGTGGTCGCCACCGCGGCCTTTGGCAATGTCATGAAACAAGGCAGCCACATACAAAATCCACGGCTGTTCCCAACCTGCTGCTAACTGAGAGCAAAACGGGTATTCATGGGCGTGTTCGACGATGAAAAACCGACGCACATTACGCAGCACCATCAAAATATGTTGATCCACCGTGTAGACGTGAAACAGGTCGTGCTGCATTTGCCCGACGATGCGCCTGAACACCCACAAATAGCGACCTAGCACCGAGGTCTGGTTCATCAAGCGCAGGGCATGTGTGATGCCTTGCGGCGACTGCAAAATCCGCATGAACATGGCACGGTTTGCCGGATCGCGGCGAAACGCCGCATCCATCAAACCCCGCGCATTGAAAAGCGCTCGGAGCGTTCTGGCTGAAAACCCTTTGATGCCCACCGTTTCTTGGTACAGCAAAAAGGTTTGCAAAATAGCTTCGGGGTGGCGTTGGTAGACATCGTCGTCCAGCACATCCAACATACCGGACTTGTCGGCAAAAAAAGCGTTCAACGGCCGAGGCGGGTGGGCGGTGGCCTCCTCAAACAACCACTCTTGCATGTTCAAGTGAACAATTTGGTTCAGTTGCGTGACGGCCTTGGCCGCCCAGTAGTAATGCTTCATCAGCGCTTCGCTGGCACGTCGGGCATGGCGTTGTTCGCCCTCAGGCGGCGCCAGACCCAGGTCTTGCGACACCGAGGTTTGCAAATCGAACACCAATCGGTCTTCACGCCGCTGGGCGATGTAGTGCAGTCGCCAACGAATCAAGGACAACAAATCTTCGTTGTGCTGCAACTGGCGAAGCTCTAAGGGGGTCACCATTTGGTGCTCGCCCAAATCTTTCCACGATTCGCCTAAGCCACTGGCTTTGGATAACCACAACAGCATTTGCAGGTCACGCAAACCGCCAGGTGACTCTTTGCAATTGGGTTCCAGCGAATACGGTGTGTTGGCAAACTTGGTGTGGCGTTGCTGCATCTCCAAGGTTTTGCCAGTGAAAAAGGCACGCGGGTCTAAGTGCTTTTGGAAGCCTTGGCTGAAGGCCTGAAACAGTGCCTCATCGCCGCCAATGCGTCTGGCTTCCAGCATCGAGGTTTGCACCGTGATGTCGCTGGCAGCCTCGGCGATGCATTCTTGCAAATTGCGAACGCTAGAACCAATTTCCAGCCCTGCATCCCAGCAACTGCCAATGAAGCGCTCGATCGAGGTTTGCAGCGCAGGGTGGTCTTGGGGTAAGAGGCCATCAGGCAACAGCACCAACACATCCACATCCGAATAAGGAAACAGGGCTTGACGCCCAAAACCGCCTACCGCCACCAAGCAGGCAAGCGCCGGCATGTCGGCCGCTTGCCAGAGTAACTTCAAGGTGTCATCACACAGGTCGCTGAGTTGGCGCAGATGTGTTCGCACCAACCGCGTTCGGCGCAAGCTGTGTTGCGCGGCACAAGCCGATAGCAGGGCTTGTTTGCGTTGCTTGAAATCGGCAGCGGGCAAGCTCACTGCGCTTTAACAAGAAGTGGTGGTCACAAACGAAGGCAAGGGCGGACTGCCCGCTGACAGGGTCAGCACTTCATAACCTGTTGGGGTGACCAACACCGTGTGCTCCCATTGCGCTGATAAGGAATGGTCACGGGTGACGATGGTCCAGCCGTCACCGGTTTCGCGTATGTCTTTTTTACCCGCATTCACCATGGGCTCGATGGTGAAGGTCATGCCAGGTCGCAATTCTTCCAAAGTGCCGGGTTTGCCGTAGTGCAGCACCTGCGGTTCTTCATGGAACACCTGCCCTATGCCGTGACCGCAAAACTCACGAACAATGGAGAAACCCAGTCCTTCGGCAAACAGTTGAATGGCATGACCAATGTCGCCCAAGCGAGCGCCGGGTTTGACCTTGACGATGCCATGCCACATGGCTTCATAGGTCATGGCGCACAAGCGCTTGGCGGCAATCGAGCCATCACCCACCACAAACATACGGCTGGTGTCGCCATGCCAGCCGTTTTTGATGACGGTGATATCAATATTAACGATGTCGCCCTTTTTCAACGCCTTGTCATTGGGAATGCCGTGACAGACTTGGTGGTTGATGGAGGTGCAAATCGACTTGGGGTAGGGGTTGTAGCCATTGGGTGCATAGTTCAAAGGCGCGGGAATGGCTTGCTGCACCTGGGTGATGTAGTCATGGGCCAATTTGTCCAAGGCGTTGGTGGTGATGCCCGCTTGCACATGGGGCGTCAGGAAATCCAGCACTTCCGAGGCCAAACGCCCTGCCAAGCGCATACCTGCGATGCCTTGTTCGTCTTTGATGGAGATAGTCATACCTAAATTATCTCAGGCTCAGGCTTGCCAAGGGTTTGCCAGTGGCCAAGCCAGTAAAATTCGCCTGCTCCCACCCCAACCAGGCTCCCCCGTGACCGTTCAGATTAGCACCTTCGAAGGCGGTGAAGCCTTCAGCCCTTTCAAAACCCAACGCTTGCTGCAAACTTTGCAACTCGCGGTCCCCACTCTCAGCAGTTTGAAGGCGAGGCAGGTATTTTTGGTGGTCACACCCAAGGCTTTGGGTGCCAAAGACACAGCCCGCATGGCGCAGTTGCTTGATGCCCAAGCAGCGCAAACCGCCTTTGCCAACCCTGATGCCTTGCAGTGTTGGGTGTCACCCCGCTTGGGAACCGTGTCGCCTTGGGCTTCCAAAGCCAGCGACATTGCCCGCAACTGCGGCTTGGCGGTGCAACGCATAGAGCGACTGATTGAATACCGTTTTCAAGCCACTCAGGCTTTGACGCCAGCGCAAACCAGCGCATTGCATGCCCAGTTGCACGATCGCATGACCGAGACGGTGTGGATCGACGTCCAGCAAGCCCAAGCACTGTTCCAACCGCTGCCTGCCCAAGCGCTGAGCCATGTGGACATACAAGCGCGGGGTCGCCAAGCCTTGGTCCAAGCCAATGCCGATTGGGGTTTGGCCTTGGCAGACGATGAGATTGACTATTTGCTAGACGCCTTTGGCAAGCTTGGGCGCAACCCCAGCGACGCCGAGTTGATGATGTTTGCTCAGGCCAACAGCGAGCACTGTCGCCACAAGATTTTCAACGCCAGCTTCAGCATCGATGGTCAGGCGCAAAGCCACAGCCTGTTTGGCATGATTCGCCACACCCACGCCACATCGCCGCAGCACACCGTGGTGGCCTATTCGGACAATGCCGCCATCATGAAGGGCCACACGGTAGAAAAGTTTGCCGCGCCCTTGACGGGATTCATGCCGCGCTATGACAAATCGCAAGGCGTGCAACATATTTTGATGAAGGTGGAAACCCACAACCACCCCACGGCCATCTCGCCGTTTCCTGGGGCGGCTACAGGGGCGGGCGGTGAAATCCGCGATGAAGGTGCAACAGGACGCGGTGCCAAGCCCAAAGCTGGACTGACGGGCTTCAGCGTCTCCAAACTGTGGGGCAGCAGCGTGGGTCAACCCGCCCACATGGCCAGCGCCTTGGCCATCATGACCGAGGGCCCCTTGGGCGGCGCGGCTTTCAACAACGAGTTTGGTCGCCCCAATTTGCTGGGCTATTTCCGCGAGTACGAGCAGGTGGTCGATGGCGTGCAACGCGGCTACCACAAGCCCATCATGATCGCCGGTGGATTGGGCGTGGTGCAGCGCGAACTCACGCGCAAAATCGAATTTCCTCCAGGGACTTTGTTGGTTCAGTTGGGTGGCCCTGGGATGCGCATTGGCATGGGCGGAGGCGCGGCCAGCTCCTTGGCCAGTGGCAGCAACAGCGTGGCTTTGGACTTTGACTCGGTGCAACGCGGCAACCCCGAAATTCAACGGCGCGCCCAAGAGGTGATCAACCATTGCAATGCGCTGGGCATGATGTCGCCCATCTTGGCCATCCACGACGTGGGCGCAGGGGGCTTGTCCAACGCATTCCCCGAGTTGGTCAACGACGCAGGACGCGGAGCGCGTTTCGATTTGCGCAACGTGCATTTGGAAGAGTCGGGCATGTCGGCGCGGGAAATATGGAGCAACGAAAGCCAAGAGCGTTATGTGCTGGCCATTGACCCCACTTCTTTGCCTCAGTTTCAGTTCTTTTGCGAGCGTGAGCGTTGCCCGTTCTCGGTGGTGGGCAAGGCCTCTGCCAAACCGCAACTGGTGGTCAAAGATGGTGCGTCCAGCACGCCGGTGGACATGCCCTTAGAGGTGTTGCTGGGCAAACCGCCCAAGATGCACCGCGACGTGGTTCGTGTTCAGCGCAGTTCACCGCCTTTGAACCTGACCGATGTGCGTTTGCAAGACGCTGTCATTCAGGTCTTGGCGCATCCGACGGTGGCGAGCAAACGGTTTTTGGTGACGATTGGCGACCGCACCGTGGGCGGCTTGAGCCACCGCGACCCCATGGTCGGCCCTTGGCAAGTGCCGGTGGCCGATTGCGCCATCACCTTGGCCGACTTTGCGGGCCATGCCGGCGAGGCCATGAGCATGGGCGAGCGCACCCCGATTGCCGCACTCAACCCTGCCGCCTCGGGTCGCATGGCGGTGGCCGAGGCCATCACCAATTTATTGGCCGCACCGTTTCACATGGACAAAGTCAAGCTGTCAGCCAACTGGATGGCTGCTTGCGGTGAAGTGGGCGAGGACGCGGCCCTTTACGACACCGTCAAGGCGGTGGGACTGGAACTGTGTCCTGCATTGGGCATAGCCATTCCGGTGGGCAAAGACAGCTTGTCCATGCGAACCCGTTGGAGCGATGCGGGTCAAGAGCAAAAAGTCACCTCGCCGGTCAGCTTGATCATCACCGCATTTGTCGCCTTGGACGATGTGCGAGGCAACCTCACGCCGCAGTTGCAAACTGGCATTGACAGCAGCATGGTGTTGATTGACTTGGGGCGCGGTCAAAAACGCATGGGTGCGAGCATGTTGGCGCAAATCTTGAACCAAGGCGGCGGGGACACGCCCGACTTGGACGATGCGCAAGACCTGTTGCATTTGGTGCATGCCATCAACGATTTGCGTCAACAAGGTTTGCTGCTGGCGTACCACGATAAGAGCGACGGCGGTTTGTGGGCCACGGTCTGCGAAATGGCTTTTGCAGGGCGTGTGGGTGTGGACTTGAACATTGATTTGTTGGTCACCGAAGGCGATGGGCTCAGCGACAGCCGCGCCGACCATGGCGACAGCAAGAACTGGGCACAGCAAGTGGGAGCCCGACGTGAAGAACTCAGCCTGCAAGCCTTGTTCAACGAAGAGCTGGGTGTGGTGGTTCAAGTCGCCACCGCGCAGCGTGACAAAGTGATGCAAGTGCTGCGGCAACATGGCTTGTCGGCTCATAGCCATGTGATTGGTAAAACCCGCAGCAGCTCAGCGCCTGTGGTCAGCGTGTGGCGTGACGCCAAAGAGATTTTTTCCGCTGACCTGTATGACCTGCAGCAGGTGTGGGACAGCGTCAGCTGGAAGATTGCCCGTGAGCGTGACAACCCCATTACCGCCGACCAAGAGCACGCTGCCGCGGGGGACCCTTCGGACCCCGGTCTGCATCTGCATTTGCCACTGGGATGGCATAACCCTCCCGCGTCGCCCTCTGTACACAAGGCCAAGCCCCGTGTGGCGGTGCTGCGCGAGCAGGGCGTGAACTCCCACGTGGAAATGGCCTACGCCTTCACCGAGGCGGGTTTTGAGGCTTACGACGTTCACATGACCGATTTACAACAAGGCCGGGCTAACCTGAAAGACTTTCAGGGCATCGTGGCCTGCGGTGGCTTCAGCTACGGCGACACCTTGGGCGCGGGGGTGGGGTGGGCGCGCAGCATCACTTTCCATGAGGGCTTGAACGCTCAATTCCAAGCGTTTTTTCAACGCGGCGACACCTTTGGTTTGGGCGTGTGCAATGGTTGCCAAATGTTTGCCGAGTTGGCCGACATCATTCCCGGTGCGCAGCACTGGCCACGCTTCACCCACAACCAAAGCGAGCGTTTTGAAGCCCGCCTGTCCATGGTGGAAGTGCTTGAGTCGCCCAGCTTGTTCTTCAAAGGCATGGCCGGCTTGCGAGCCCCGATTGCGGTGGCGCACGGCGAAGGCTTTGCCAATTTCGCCCAACGAGGCGATGCTTCTCAGGTGCTGGCTGCCATGCGCTTTGTGGACAACCATGGCCTTCCCACCGAAGCCTATCCTTTAAACCCCAACGGTAGTCTTGGTGGTTTAACGGCAGTGACGACCGCCGATGGCCGGTTCACCGCCATGATGCCGCACCCCGAACGTGTGTTTCGCCCACTGCAATTCAGTTTTGCCCCTCAAGGCTTGTCTGAATCCTCTTCAGAATTCAGCCCGTGGATGCATTTATGGCGCAATGCCCGTGATTGGCTGAATTGAAATTTGAAAAAATTAATGTAGGATAGTTGCAAATTTATTGTTTTAGCGAGTTTTTGCCATGTCTACATCTTCCCAAATGAATTCCGGTGAATCAGAGGGTTTTTTCAAATCCATGTTCACCGATCCCTTGTCAAGAAGCTTCCAGTCTTGGGTATCTATCGTCAACTTCTGGATTTTCATTTCCTGTTTGACGCTGGCCGGTGAAACCGTCGAGCCCTATGCCTCGGAACACGCCAACATCTTCAAACTGGTTGAATACGCGGCAGTGCTGTTTTTCACCGTGGACTACTTGGGCAATTTGTATTTCGCCAAAGACCGCGTGAAGTATTTCTTCAGTTTTTGGGGCTTGGTGGATTTGATCTCTATTGTTCCCACCTACCTGATGATCATGAACCTCACAGCCTTGCAAGGTAGCAAGGTTTTGCGTGTTCTGCGGGTGGTTCGGGTCTTGCGAGTGCTGAAAATGGCTCGTATTGCGTTGCAGCAAATTCAACATTCGATAGAAAGCAGCAACCCCATCGTCACCAACCTGAAGATCTACTTCATCGCGTTGTTTTCGGTGATCATGATCTCCAGCACCTTGATGTACTACGCCGAAGGCAATTTGTACTCGGCGGAAAACATGGCCATAGGTCAAGCCGCACTGGATGCCCAGTTGAAGATCACGCCTTTGCCTGAAGGTTCACCCCCCGAGGCAGCCTTGTTCATGCCGCTTGACCCTGTGAGCGGCAACCCCATTCCTCCCGATAAGCGCTTTTACACGTCTATCCCTGCAGCCATGTGGTGGTGTATCGTGACTTTGACCACCACCGGCTATGGCGATATGTTCCCGTTGACGTTTTGGGGACGGGTGATTGCAGGTGCCACCATGTTGATGGGCTTGGTTTTGTTTGGTATTTTGTTGAATATCGTGGGCAAAACCATCATGGTCATGTTGTTTGGCGAGCAAATCACCGATGACGATAAGGTCAAGGCTACCCGCGAAAACATTCTGGAGATGATGGTCACACGCGGTTGGGTCACACAGCAACGCGCCAACGAAATTGAGTTGCTTTCTGAAGACGACATCAAGTCGCGCACCCGCAGTCTATGAGCGTTGTTACTCTGCCTCGCGACCGCGAACTGGCTGATACCTTGTATGCCTTGGTGGAGCTCGCCGAGCATCTCAAGCTCGACCTGAATTTGCTGGTCCACGGCTTGCAAGAGTCGCACCATGCGGAAACAGGTTTAGCGGTGGTGGGGGGCAAATCAAGTACCGATGTGGCGCTCGATCAAAGTGACCCCGCCCATGTCAAACGTATGGAACAACATGCCGCCAATACGGCCCATGCGGATAAAGCCTTGGAAAAAACCAGTTTGGTACAACAAAAAATCGAATCGGTCATCAAATTGTTACTGCTCAACCACACGGACGCAGCCAGTATCTTGAACGAGTTTGAAAAAATACGCACCACTAAATTGCTAACCAGCGAAACCTTCAGCTTGGCGCATATCCTCAAAGCCAACGTGAAATAAAAAAAGCTCTCGCAAGAGAGCTTTTTTGATGGGGCAACCCAGCTTATTCGATCTTGGCTTTGTCGCGCATGCTTTGTTGGTACTCGGCCAATTTGGCTTGCTGCATTTGCTGCAGGATTTGACCTTTGACGTCATCGAACTTAGGGACGGGCGTGTCGCGCACATCGTCCAAACGAATGATGTGAAAGCCAAATTGGCTCTTGACGGGCGCATCGGTGATCTGGCCTTTTTTCAATGCCACCATGGCTTGGGAAAATTCTTTCACAAAGCTGTTGGGGTTGGCCCAATCGAGGTCGCCACCATTGGCGCCTGAGCCAGGGTCTTTGGATTGCTTTTTGGCGATGTCTTCAAATTTACCGCCTTTTTTCAGGCTGGCAATGATGGCCTTGGCCTGTTCTTCTTTTTCCACCAAGATATGGCGAGCACGGTATTCTTTGCCGCCGTTACCTGCTACAAATTTGTCGTACTCCGCTTTGACATCCGCCTCATTGACAGGGTTGGTTTTTTGGAATTGGGCAAACAACTCGCGGATCAAAATGCTTTGTTTGGCAATTTCTACTTGCACTTTGTAGTCGTCCGAAGCGTCCAAACCTTGTTTTTCAGCTTCTTGCATGAAGATTTCGCGCATGATGACTTCTTCACGCAGTTGTTGCTCCATGTCGGGGGTAACGCTACGACCAGAGCGCTCAAGCTGAGCAGCCAACATATTCAAACGGGTTTTGGGAACCGCTTTCCCGTTGACGATGGCGACGTTTTGGGCCAATAAAGCAGAGCTGGACAGACTCAGTACAGCAGCAGCCACAACGGTGGGGAGAAAAGAAAATCGCATGAAGGGGTCTTTCAAAGTATTAAGTGGTGGAATCCACAATGTCTATGGCCAGAGCATGCAGGCCCTGATCAATAAATGCTTGCAGCGCATCATACACAAGGCGATGTTTGGCGACCCTAGAAAGACCCTTGAAAGCTTCACTGCCAATGCGCACCCTGAAGTGCGTTCCCTGGCCTGAGCCATCCGAGCCGCTGTGGCCGGCATGGGCCGCGCTTTCATCCTCAATCTGCAAAATAAAAGGCTGGAGCTTGTCGTTCAACGCCTGTTCAAGCTGGCTGGTGTTGATATTCATGGCCGTTCATCCGATGTGGTGTCGGGCGCAGCCTCTTCAGGCTTTATATGGCGACTCAAATAAATGGCTTGCGCCACCACGAACACCAGCATCAAGCCCATGCCGCCAAACAGTTTGTAATTGACCCAGGTGTCCAAATCGAAATTGAAGGCCACCCACAAATTAACTGCGCCCATGAGGGCAAAAAACCCACCCCAAGCCCAAAGCAAACGCAACCATATGGGTTCAGGCAACTCAATTTGTGCCCCCATGAGGGATTGCAAAAAATTACGCTTCATGACCACATGGCCCAAGATCAAGGCTGCGCCCATCAACCAATACAGTACCGTGGGCTTCCATTTGATGAAGGTGTCGTCGTGAAACACCAAGGTTGCACCGCCAAACAACACAATGATGACCAAGCTGATCCACTGCATGGGCTCGACCTTGCCATTGCGAAAGTACAGCCAACCAATTTGCAACAAGGTGGCCGCAATCGCCACGCCCGTAGCCACATAAATACCTGCCAACTTGAACGTGACAAAAAACAGGGCGATAGGAAAAAAATCAGCAAGAAACTTCATGTCAACCCTTGTCCTGAGGTTCGAACTGCAAGGCCGCCGAGTTCATGCAATAACGCAAGCC
Organism: Comamonadaceae bacterium; assembly: GCA_947455935.1. GTDB lineage: Bacteria > Pseudomonadota > Gammaproteobacteria > Burkholderiales > Burkholderiaceae_C > Limnohabitans. The sequence goes on along the minus strand of CANGPV010000003.1, from coordinate 11,428 downwards.
TGTGGGCTCAGGTCCATCGGGAAACACATGGCCCAAATGCGCACCGCAATTGGCGCAAACGGTCTCTGTTCGCACCATGCCATGGGCGCGATCGACTCGCTCTTCAATCGCCCCAGGCAAAGCGCTTTGGTAAAAGCTGGGCCAGCCGCAGCCCGCGTCAAATTTGGTGCTGGCATCAAACAACAAGGCATCGCAACAGATGCAGTTGTAGTTGCCTTTGGCCCAATGGTCTTCGTAGCGGCCGGTGAAAGCACGCTCGGTGGCGGCATGGCGGGTGACTTCAAAAGCCAAAGGTTCAGCGCCTTTGCTGGCCAGCAAAGCTCGCCATTCTTCAGGTGTTTTTGCAGGGGTAGTCATGAGGAGCAACTGATGGCAATGGAGGAAGCCCAATCGGGCGGAAAAGCGGCATAGGTTTCAAAACCTGGGTGTTCATCAAACGGCGAACTTAGCAAGGTTAACAAGGTAGAGACGCCGCTGAAGTCGCCCATTTTCGCTTGTCGAATAGCTTGCTCGCCCAAATGGTTACGCAAAACAAATTTGGGGTTGGTGGCCAGCATGGTTTGGGCAGCCAGCGTCAGGTCTTGCGGTGCAAGTCGCTGGAGGTAGTTGGCAAGCCATGACGCCCAAGCCTCGGCTTGCATGAACATGTCCGCCACGGGCTGAAAAGCTTGGGTATCTTGTGATGAGGCATAGGCCGCCACCGCATGGCTTAAACGTCGCCAAAAAATGGTGAAGTCGGTGCGCTCGGGGGTCAGCAACTTAAACACCGCATCGACCAATTCATGGTCACCTGTTTGGACCTCGTTCAACCCCAGTTTGGCCGCCATGCGCTTATCCAGTTGCAAGGGGTAAGCGGTTTTGAACAGGTCCAGCACGTCCACGCTGGCGTCTTGGTCTTGCGTGAGGGGCAACAAAGCTTGACCCAAGCAATATAAATTCCAAAATGCCACCTGCGGTTGGCGTGCAAAGGCATAGCGGCCTTGATGATCAGAGTGGTTGCAAATATGGGCGGGATCAAAGCCATCTAAAAACTGGAACGGCCCGTAATCGATGGTGAGGCCCAACAAACTCATGTTGTCGGTATTCATCACGCCATGGCAAAAGCCCACCGACTGCCAATGCGCCAACAACGAGGCGGTGCGCAACACCACCTGCTCCAACAAGGCCAAATAACGCTCGGGGCCGTCGGTGATGTTCAGCAGATCACCAAAGTAATGGCGGATGGCGAAATCCGCCAACTGCTTCAATTCAGCCTGTCGCCCCAAAGCGGCGAAATGCTCAAAATGACCAAAACGCAAAAAACTGGGTGCCACCCGTGTCACCACGGCGGCGGTTTCAAGCTCTTCACGCAAGACCTTGTCCGGCGAGGCCACAATGGCCAAAGCACGGGTAGTGGGTATGCCCAAACCATGCATGGCTTCGCTACATAAAAATTCACGGATGCTGGATCGCAACACCGCGCGACCATCGCCCATGCGCGAATAGGGCGTGAGGCCAGCGCCTTTGAGTTGCCATTCTTGAGGGCCACTCGGTGTGTCAATCTCGCCCAACCACAGCGCACGACCATCGCCCAACTGACCCGCCCACACCCCAAACTGATGTCCGCTGTACACACTGGCCAAGGGTTGGCTGCCTGGTAAGACCTCGTTACCCGCCAAGGCTTGCAAGGCCATGGGACTGCGCCACCAATTCTCGGGCAAGCCCAAACTGCTAGCCACGCTGTCACTGCGACAAACCCAATGCACATCACGCAAAGGCGCGGCTTGCACGGGGGTGTAAAAAGCATCGCCCAACTCGGCGAAGCGGTTGCGCCAAAGCAGGGCGGTTAAAGGGTCGGCAACAGATGGCATCGGTCGATTGTGCACAATACGGCCCAACCTTAACCGCTACAGGGCGATGCCCCTAGGAGACTGTCCATGCTCGGACTGATGCAAAACCAACACTTGTCAGTGTCATCGTTGATTGACTTTGCTGAAAAACACCACGGTGATGTGGACATTGTGTCGCGTCGTATCGAGGGCGATATCCACCGCAGCACCTGGGCCACCATTGCCCAACGCTCACGCCAAGTCGCCAATGCCTTGGACCAATGGAAGATTGGCCAAGGTGCCCGCATTGCCACCTTGGCGTGGAATGGCTACCGCCATTTGGAGTTGTACTTTGGAGTTAGCAGCAGCGGACGGGTCATCCACACCCTTAACCCGCGCTTACACCCCGACCAAATCGTGTGGATTGCCAACCATGCCGAAGACGAAGTGATGTGCTTTGACATGACGTTTTTGCCCATCGTCCAGCAAATCCATGCTCGCTGCAGCACGGTCAAGCATTGGGTGGCGCTGTGCGACAGCGACAAACTGCCTAGCGACAGCGGCATTCCCCACTTAGTGAGTTACGAGGCATGGATGAGCCAACAGTCCAGCGACTACACATGGCCCACGCTGGACGAAAACTCGGCTTCTTGCATGTGCTACACCAGCGGCACCACCGGTAACCCCAAGGCGGCGCTTTACAGCCACCGTTCTACCGTGCTGCATGCCTATGCCTGTGCCTTGCCCGATGTGATGTGTTTGTCAGCGCGGGACGCCATCTTGCCCGTGGTGCCTATGTTCCATGTGAGCGCATGGGGGCTGCCTTACAGCGCGGCCATGGTGGGTGCGAAATTGGTGTTTCCTGGCGCGGCGCTGGACGGGAAATCCATTTACGAACTGCTGGAGACAGAAAAAGTCAGCTTGGCCGCAGGGGTACCGACGGTATGGCAAATGCTCTTGGGTCATCTGAGCGCCAATAATTTGCGCTTCACCCATTTGAAACGCACGGTGATTGGTGGCTCGGCTTGCCCACCTGCCATGATTCACGCCTTCAACGATCAGTATGGTGTGGAAGTGCTGCACGCCTGGGGCATGACCGAGCTCAGCCCCTTGGGAACCTTGTGCACCTTGAAAAACAAACACCTCGATTTGCCCGAGGATGACAAGATGAAAATTCGCCTCAAGCAAGGGCGAGCCATTTTTGGCATCGATTTCAAAATCGTCGATGACAACGGCAATGAACAACCCCATGATGGCAAATCCTATGGCGATTTATTGGTCAAGGGCCCGTGGGTGATCAAAGAGTATTTCAAACAAGAGGGCCTATCGCCTTTGGTGGACGGCTGGTTCCCCACCGGCGATGTGGCCACCGTCGACGCCGACGGCTATATGCAAATCACCGACCGCAGCAAAGACGTCATCAAATCGGGCGGCGAATGGATCAGCTCCATCGATGTGGAGAACATCGCCATGGCCCACCCCAGCGTGTTGATGGCAGCTTGCATTGGCATGGCACATCCCAAATGGGACGAGCGACCTATTGTGGTGGTGGTGCGCAAACCCGGCGCGTCGCTGGAGCGTGAAGAGTTGCTGAAGTTTTACGACGGCAAGATCGCCAAATGGCAAATTCCGGACGACGCGGTGTTTGTGGACGCCATACCCATTGGTGCAACAGGGAAAATGCTCAAGACGAAATTGCGCGAAACCCTCAGCGATTACCGACTTCCTGCCTAGGATATTCCCTAGCCGAGTAAACCCCCGTTTGCCAGTAGGCTAGGGGGATATTGCAATCTAGGAGATTTGAATGGCATCGCGTACTACTTGGCTGGCTCTCACACTCACCAGCATCTTGTCCTTGAATGCGTGGGCGCAAAAAGGCGAAACCGTCAAAATCGCTTGGATTGACCCCTTGTCTGGTTTGATGGCCCCTGTGGGTTCCAACCAATTAAAAACCTTGCAGTACTTGGCCGAGGAAACCAACAAAAGCAACCCAGCGGGTGTGAAGTTTGAAATCATCGGCTTGGACAACAAACTCAGCCCTGCTGAAAGCTTGAACCAACTCAAGTCGGCCATGGACCAAGGCGTGCGCTACATCACCCAAGGCAATGGCTCATCGGTTGCCGGTGCTTTGCTTGACGCGGTGAACAAACACAACGAACGCAACCCTGGCAAAGAAATTATTTTCCTCAACCACTCTGCGGTAGACCCCGACTTCACCAACAGCAAATGCAGTTACTGGCATTTCCGCTTTGACGCCGATACCTCCATGAAGATGGAAGCCATGACCACCTTCATCAAAGACATGCCGGAGGTCAAAAAAGTCTATTTGCTTAACCAAAACTATTCACATGGTCAGCAAGTCATCAAATACGCCAAAGAAAACCTGAGCCGCAAGCGTCCCGACATTGAAATCGTCGGCGAAGACCTGCACCCCTTGGCCCAAGTGCGTGACTTCGCACCCTACATCGCCAAAATCAAAGCCTCAGGTGCTGACTCGGTGATCACCGGTAACTGGGGTTCTGACTTGGCCTTGTTGGTCAAAGCCGCTAACGAAGGCGGCTACAACGGTAAATTCTTCACCTATTACACCGGCGTGTCGGGCACACCCACAGCGCTGGGTCAAAACGGTGCGGGCCGTGTTTACCAAGTCAGCTATGCCCACTACAACATGGGCGGGCGCATGAGCCAGTACATGGCGGGCTTCAAAGCCAAGTACAACGACGATTTGTACACCGGCTCCATGATTGGTATTTTTGATTTGCTCACCCAAGCCATGGCCAAAGCGGGTTCCACCGACCCCGTCAAAGTGGCTGCGGCCATGCATGGCTACAAATTCAAGGGCTACAACGGCGACATGGAAATGCGCAAGCTCGACCACCAAATGCAGCAAACCCTGTTCATGACCGTGTGGCAAAAGGCGGACAAAAAATACCCCTACAGCGCAGAAAACACAGGCATGACCTTGGCACCGGTGAAAACTTTCGAGCCCTATATCTCGAGCACGCCGACCAGCTGCCAAATGAAACTGCCTTCCTGAGAGCACACGGTGTCCGCTGCGCTGACGCCCTGCTTGTGCGTCGGCCAGGGGCTGTGATCTGACATGGAATTTTTCCTCATCTCCTCGCTCAACGGCCTGAGCTACGGCCTGTTGTTGTTCATGCTCAGCTCGGGGCTGACGCTGATCTTCAGCATGATGGGGGTGCTCAACTTTGCACATGCCAGTTTTTACATGCTCGGCGCTTACATGGGTTACACCCTGGAGAGCCGCATCGGTTTTGGGCCAGCTTTGGTGTTGGCTCCGCTGCTCACCGGTGCAGCCGGTGCCTTGTTTGAAAGCAAGATTCTGCGCAAAGTCCACAAAATGGGCCATGTCTCCGAGCTGCTGGTGACCTTTGGACTTTCTTATATCGTGCTGGAGTTGGTGCAACTGCTGTGGGGTCGCGTGGCCGTGGAATTCAACCCGCCCATGTTTTTACAAGGCCCCGTGTTCACCCTCATCAACCATGGGCAACTGGGTTTGTCTTTGGTGGCGGGGGCGGGCGGTGAGATCTGCCAAGTCGCGGACACGGCGGTTCGCATTGTCTGCACACCCTTTCCTGCCACCCGTGCGTTCATCATGGTGACGGCCATCGCCATGGTCATCAGCCTGTGGTGGGTGCTGACCCGCACCCGTGCGGGTCTCATCATCCAAGCGGCCCTGACCCATCCCGAAACGGTGGAAACCTTGGGCCACAACGTGCCGCGTGTGTTCATGCTGGTGTTTGCCATGGGTACCGGTTTGGCGGGCTTGGCGGGGGTGATTGGCGGCTTTACCTTCATCACCGAGCCGGCCATGGCAGCAACGGTGGGATCGGTTATTTTTGTGGTGGTGGTGGTGGGCGGCATGGGTTCACTGAGCGGCGCGTTTTTGGCGTCTTTGGTGATTGGCATCGTGCAAACCTTTGCGGTGGCCATTGACTACTCGCTCTTGCAACTGTTCAAAGACATGGGTGTCGTCTTGTCAGCCGACTGGAAGAACAACAGCTTTGTCAAACTCACGGTGTCGCAAGTCGCCCCCATCCTGCCTTACCTCATGCTGGTGCTGATTTTGATTTTCCGCCCACGCGGACTGCTGGGCAAACGGGACACATGAGCATGACCAATGTGCTTTCTCGCTATGGTGTCTGGCTGGGCTTTGCGCTGGTGTTGTTGCTTGCCCCTTGGGTCTTCACCAGCAATTTGTCGCAAACCATGTTGTCGCAAATGGGCATTGCCATTATTGCTTGCCTGTCCTACAACTTGTTGCTGGGGCAGGGCGGCATGTTGAGTTTTGGCCACGCGGTCTACAGCGGCATGGGCAGTTACTTTGCCATCCATGCGCTCAACGCCATTGGCCAAGGTACGCTGCACCTGCCAGTGGTGGTGCTTCCCTTGGTGGGCGGTCTGGCCGGCATGGGGTTCGCCATTTTGCTGGGCTATGTAACCACCAAAAAATCGGGTACCACGTTCTCAATGATCACTTTGGGCATGGCCGAGTTGGTGTTTGCCATGTCGCTGATGTTCTCCGAATTTTTTGGCGGCGAGGCTGGCGTGTCTGCCAACCGCGTGGTGGGCGAGGCTTTCATGGGCATCACCTTTGGGCCGCAGCGTCAGGTGTATTACCTCATCGCTTTTTATACCTTTGTGTCCGTGGCGTTGCTCTATGCCTTGACCCAAACGCCTTTGGGGCGCATCTTGAATGCCGTGCGTGACAACCCCGAGCGTGTGGAGTTTGTGGGCTACAACACCCAGCAAGTGCGTTACCGCGCCTTCATCATTGCGGGCTTTTTTGCTGGCATTGCGGGTGGCTTGGGGGCGATCAATTTCGAGATCGTCACCGCCGAAGTGGTGGGCCCCGCTCGCTCGGGTGCTTACTTGCTGTTCACGTTTTTGGGTGGCGCAACGTTCTTCTTTGGCCCCATCTTGGGTGGCATTTTGATGGTCTTGGCCTTTGTGCTGTTGTCGGAAATCACCAAAGCCTGGTTGCTCTATTTGGGCCTGGTGTTTTTGTTCATGGTGGTGTATGCGCCAGGCGGTTTGGCGGGTTTGATCATGATGAACATCAGGGTGGCCAAAGCGGGTGCCTTGTCTCGCTTGTTGCCGTCTTACGCTGGTTTGGTGGTGGCCATGGCGCTGATGCTGGCTGGTGCGGGTGCTTTGGTAGAAATGATTTACCACCTGCAACTCAATGCCGCCAACGGCCCCGATTTGCCTTTTGCCGGTTGGGTGCTCAACACCCAAAACCCCCTCACTTGGGGCGTGTCTTGCGCTTTGCTGCTGCTAGGTTTGGGCGTCTTTGAAGCTGTGCGACGCTCCTTTGCCATCCGCTGGAGCGATATACAAACCGAGATCGTCGCCGCTCAGCAAGCCAAGGAGGCCGCATGAGCGCCGCGCCGTTTTCGCTGGATATCCAAGGCCTGACCAAGCAATTTGGCAAAACCGAAATCATCCGCGGCGTGGAGTTACAGGTGAAGGCCGGTGAGCGGGTCGCCATCATCGGCCCTAACGGTGCGGGCAAGTCCACGCTGTTCAACCTCATCAGCGGACGCTTCGCCCCCAGTGGCGGCAGCATTCATTTGAATGGTCATCGCATCGACGGTCTCAAGCCTTTTGAAATCAACCGGCTGGGCTTGTCACGCAGCTTCCAAATCACCAACATCTTCCCCAAACTCAGCGTGTTTGAAAACCTGCGTTGTGCGGTGTTGTGGAGTTTGGGCCACCGTTACAGCTTTTGGTCCTTCTTAGGCAATTTGAAAGACGCGAATGCCTTGGCCGAGAACTGGATGCAGCGCATACGCTTGGCGTCCAAGCGGGACACCTTGGCCATGAACCTCACCTACGCCGAGCAACGTGCTTTGGAAATTGGTATCACCATGGCCGGTGGCGCCGAGGTGGTGTTGCTCGATGAGCCCACAGCGGGCATGAACAACAGCGAGACCGAGCGTTTCATTGGCCTGATCAAAGAAGTCACCCAAGGCAAAACTTTGCTGGCAGTGGAACACGATATGGGCGTGGTGTTTGGCTTGGCCGACAAAATCGCGGTGCTGGTCTATGGCGAAATCATTGCGTTTGACACGCCTGACAAGGTACGCGCCAACGCCCGTGTGCAAGAAGCCTATTTGGGCAGTTTGCAAGAGGGACACTGAATGCTGCGGGTTGACAATCTTCATGCCTATTACGGCAAAAGCCATGTGTTGCATGGCGTGAGTTTTGGCGTGGGCAAGGGTGAAATCGTGGCACTCTTGGGTCGCAACGGCTCGGGGCGCTCCACCACGGCCAAAGCCATCATGGGCTTGGTCGATGCACAGGGCAGCATTCTTTGGCAAAACCAAGAAATCGTTGGCCTCAAACCTTTTGAAATTGCCCACCTCGGCCTGGGTTATGTGCCTGAAAACCGCGACATCTTCCCCAAACTCACGGTGCACCAAAACCTGTTGCTGGGCCTGAAGGGCAAGCTGCCCACAGGCCGTTGGGATTTTGAAGATATGTACAACTTGTTCCCACGCTTGCGCGAACGTCAACATACCGAAGCTGGTGTGTTGTCAGGCGGCGAGCAGCAAATGCTCACCCTGTGTCGCAGCCTCATGGGCGACCCCGAACTCATCATCATCGATGAACCGACAGAGGGCTTGGCTCCCAAAATCGTCGAACTGGTGGGGCAGTTTTTACGCGAACTGCGCAACCGTGGCGTGTCTGTGCTGCTGATTGAGCAAAAACTCACCATCGCCATGCAAATATCTGACCGCGCCTTGGTCATGGGGCACGGCAGCATGGTGTTTGACGGCACCCCTGACGCTTTGCGAGCCGACGCGGCCATCCGCAAGGAATGGTTAGAGGTATAAAATAGTACGACCGTTCTTTTTTACGTTTTCCATCCCCTTCTGACAAGGAATTTCTATGAGCGCTGACTATGCAGTCCACGGCGATGTCGCTGTGATTACCTTGAACAACCCGCCCGTCAACGGCCTGGGTTTGGCCACCCGCCAAGCATTCATGCAGGGGTTGGACAAAGCCTTGGCTGACAACGCCGTCACCGCCATCGTGGTCACGGGCGCAGGCAAGGCTTTTTCTGGCGGCGCTGATATCAAAGAATTTGGCTCGCCCAAGGCCATCCAAGAACCGCATTTGCTCACACTCATCAGTGCAATTGAAAATGCCACCAAGCCGGTGGTGGCTGCGATTCACACGGTGGCCATGGGTGGCGGCTTGGAACTTGCGCTGGGTTGCCACTACCGAATGGCAGCCCCCGGCACCGATGTGGCTTTGCCTGAAGTCAAGCTCGGCCTCATCCCTGGCGCGGGTGGCACACAGCGCTTGCCACGTGTCTTGGGCGTCGAACCAGCACTGAACATGATCGTCAGTGGTGAGCCCATCAAGAGCGAGATGCTGGCCATGCTCCCAGGCCAAAAACTGTTCGATCAGATGGCCACTTCAGCAGCTAGCTTGATGGACGAAGCCATCGCCTTTGCCAAAAGCGTGGTGGGTACCTCGCCTTTGCCACGTGTGCGTGACATGCCTTGCAAGCACCCCAATGCCGATGCCTTCTTCAAGTTCAGCACCAACATGGTCAACGGCATGACCAAGGGCAAATACCCCGCGCCCCTCAAATGCATTGAAGCGGTGCAAAACGCCACCAAGATGAAGTTCGACCAAGGCATGGAAGCCGAGCGCGAAATCTTCACCAACCTGATGTTCACCCCCGAATGCCGCGCTTTGCGCCATTTGTTTGTGGCGCAACGTGCCACCACCAAAATCGCCGATGTGCCTGCGGACACCCCCGTGCGTGAGATCAAAAGCGTGGCCGTCATTGGTGCGGGCACCATGGGTGGCGGCATCAGCATGAACTTCCTCAATGCAGGTATTCCGGTCAAGATTTTGGAGATGAAGCAAGAAGCCTTGGACAAAGGCCTTGCCATCATCGAGAAAAACTACCAAGCCCAAGTGAAAAAGGGCAAGTTGAAGGAAGACAAGATGGCCCAGCGCATGGGCTTGCTCTCCAGCACCTTGAATTACGACGACTTGAAAGACGCCGACTTGGTGATTGAAGCGGTGTTCGAGGACATGGGTGTGAAAGAAACCGTGTTCAAAAAACTCGACGAGGTGATGAAACCCGGTGCCATCTTGGCGTCCAACACCTCGACCTTGGACGTCAACGCCATCGCCGCTTTCACAAAGCGTCCGCACGACGTGGTGGGCTTGCACTTTTTCAGCCCCGCCAATGTGATGAAGCTCTTGGAAGTGGTGCGCGGCTCGGCCACGGGCAAAGACGTGATGGCCACCGTCATGGGTGTGGCCAAAAAGATCAAGAAAACCGCCGTGGTGTCTGGCGTGTGCGATGGCTTCATCGGCAACCGCATGATTGAGCAGTACAGCCGCCAAGCCGGTTTCCTCATCGAAGAAGGTTGCACACCGCAACAGGTGGACCGTGCGGTGGAGAAATTTGGTTTTGCAATGGGACCGTTCCGCATGGGCGACTTGGCTGGCAACGACATTGGCTGGGCCATCCGCAAGCGCCGCTATGTGGAAAAGCCCGACCTGAAATACAGCAAAACTGCTGACCTGTTGTGCGAACTTGGCCGTTTTGGTCAAAAAGTGGGCAAGGGCTGGTACGACTACCTGCCTGGCAAACGCGACGCCATCCCCAACAAAGAGGTGGAGGACATGATCGCCCAACACCGTAGCACCTTGGGCATGACCGCTCGCAAAATCAGCGACGATGAAATCGTTCAGCGCTTGGTGTTCTCGTTGGTCAACGAAGCCGCTTTCATTTTGGAAGAGGGCATTGCCGCGCGTGCCAGCGACATCGACATGGTCTACATCACCGGCTACGGCTTCCCCATTTACCGTGGCGGCCCCATGAATTACGCCGACCAGTTTGGGCTGTTCAATGTGGTGCAAACCATGCACCGCTTTGCGCAAAACCCGCATGATGACGCCAAATTCTGGCAACCCGCCCCCTTGCTCGCTCGCTTGGTGGCTGAAGGCAAAACATTCAATTAAGGAACCCATCATGACCAACGCTGTCATCGTCTCCACCGCTCGCACTCCCTTGGCCAAAAGCTGGCGCGGGGCTTTCAACATGACCCACGGTGCCACCTTGGGTGGCCACGCGGTCAAGCACGCCATCGCCCGTGCCGGCATTGACGCCGCCCACGTCGAAGACGTCATCATGGGTTGCGCCAACCCCGAGGGTGCGACCGGCGCCAACATCGCGCGTCAAATCGCTTTGATGGCCGATTGCCCCATCACCGTGAGCGGCTTGACCATCAACCGTTTTTGCTCGTCGGGTTTGCAAGCCATTGCACTGGCGTCTCAGCGCGTCATCGCCGGTGAGGGCGATGTGTATGTGGCCGGTGGCGTGGAGAGCATCTCTTGTGTGCAACAAGAAATGAACCAACACATGCTGATGGACCCCGCGCTCAACAAAAAGAAGCCCGAAATTTACTGGAACATGCTGCAAACCGCCGAGCAAGTGGCCAAGCGCTACAACATCGGCCGAGACGCCATGGACGAGTACGGCGCGGCCAGCCAGCAAAAAGCCTGTGCGGCCCAAGCAGCCGGCAAGTTCAATGACGAAATCGCCGCCATCACCGTGCAAGCCG
>CANGPV010000002.1 GCA_947455935.1 Comamonadaceae bacterium | reverse complement strand
GCTCACCTCACCCGCCGACGCGGCCGCAAGGGTGTTGGGCTATTTGGCCAGATCGGACTTTGGCCATAACGTCGTGGGCGATGTCAGAGATTGACGTTGCAGTAAAAAACTAAGCCCGCAGTTGCTGCATCAGCAACCCATGCAGGTGTGAACCGGACTTGGCCAATTCATTAACGATGCTGAAATGGTGCAAGCCCGCCAAGTCTTGCACCAGAGGTACACGCGCTTGGCCCCAGGCTTGTTGAATCAGGTGGTTGTGGCGAATAAAAGCCTCGCTCTCTAAAGCGCCCGCCACGCTGATCAGACTGCCCGTTGCAGGGGCAGGCATCCAAGCAGGGCTGCAGCGCATCACCTGTTCGTCGGTCAAATGCAGCGAGGACTGCAACATCGGCGAGCGCATCACGCTGTCTAACTCATACAAGCCAGACACAGAGAGTACAGTTTTCACCAAGTCGGCGGGCAAATCGGACTGGTAGCTGGGCCATTGGCAAGCCATCATCATGGCGGCCAAGTGGCCCCCAGCGCTATGACCAGCTACATGGATACGCGCAGGGTCCCCGCCCCACCGATCGATGTAGCGCCAGACCCATGCCAACGCTTTGACCAGTTGCATGACGATGTCAGGAACGGTTACCGCTGGGCACAACGCGTAATTGGGGACCACCACACAAGCGCCTTGATCGACCAAGGCGGGTGCCACAAAGGAATGATCCGATTTGTCCAGGGACCGCCAATAGCCACCGTGGATGAACACCACCACCGGCGCATGGGGGTGGGCGGCAGGAAAAATATCCAAATTCTCTGAGGGACCGGCACCGTAAGCCATATCGGTCAAGCCCGCTAATAAACCGCGCGCAGCTTGAGAGGTGTCGGCCCATTGGGCGAAATAGTCTGCAAAATCGGGCACACGTGCCCGGTTGTTGTACATCTGATCGAAGTGATCGGGCGACAACAAGGGAAATTACTTGCTGTTTTGAGCTTGGCGAATGGCCGAACTGGCGGCGTCGCCTGCGTTGCTACCACCCGCGGGGTTTTGAATCACCAGACCCAGCAAGCGTGCACCGTGTTCCACCGCGATGGAACCATAGGAAATATCGCCATGTACCACGGAATCTTTGTGGAACTCAACGCGTTCCGAGGCGTAAATATTGCCTTCAACTTTACCCGCCACCATCACACGGTGTGCTGTGACGTCACCTGACACCTCACCGCTGGCACCAATGGCCACGGTGACTTTGTGTTCTTTGGTGGTTTCGATATTGCCCACCACCTTACCATCGATACGCACGCTGTCGAGTAACACCAAACGCCCATAAATTTGGGTCGTGCGACCGATGAGGGTCTCAAAACGTTCTTGCGAACTGGCCAGCGGCTTGTCGCGCAGTTTTTCAAACATGGAATGCTCCGGTAAGGGGGTTAGCTCGATCCCAAGGGCAGGACTTGGGCAGGGTTGATGACCCTGTCGCGGTTAAAAACTTCGTAATGCAAATGCGGGCCCGTAGAACGTCCGGTGCTGCCCACTTCGCCCAATACGCCACCGCGCTCGACCACATCGCCCACTTGTGCGATGCGTTTGCTTAAGTGTGCGTAGCGTGTGGCGAAGCCCTCAGCATGGTGAACTTCGATGACATTGCCGTAGCTGGGGTCCCAAGCTGAGCGGGTCACTGTGCCTTGCGCAGTAGAAACCACCAAAGTTCCCGTAGGGGCGGTGAAATCTAGGCCTTCGTGCATGGCCAAGCCACCGGTGAAGGGGTCGTTGCGAATGCCAAAGCCGCTGGTGATGCGGTAGTCACCTCTGACCGGCAAAGCGGTGGGTAAAGAGTGCAACCATTCAAGTTGTTTTTCCCAGTTGGAGCGCAAATCGAGCACGGCTGTTTGGGTTTGTAAAAACTCTTGCAGGGTTTGATCAAACTCGATGCCCAAGGGCTGGCGAATAAATGACGAGAAAGGACGGGGTGCCACCAAAGGACCACCCTTGTTTTCGTCCTTGCGGTTGAGTTTGTCACGAACCACGGAGGGGGTGGCCATTTCCATGAAACGGTTTTTCATGGTCTCGAGCTGGCGAATTTCGTTGACAGTGGTGTGCATGGATTCGCGCAACTGGGACAAATGGTCGCGGTAAACCGATTCCATGCGTTTTTGCTCGGCTTCGGTGGTCACACCGCCAATGCTGCGAGCCAAATCAGGGTTGTATTCGACGGCAATTTTGAAACCCACAAAATGCAACAGGAAACCAGCGCTGAGCAAAAACAGCGCGACCACGCACGACGACATCAACACCGTACGGAAGGTGATGGAGATGGTTCTGACATTTCCGGTGGGCCCTGAAAGCCACATCAATTGCATAAAGTGTCCCTGTGAGTGTCCTGTCCAGAAACAGGATCGCCATTCTAGGCCCTGAGCTTGAGGGCTCCAAGCAAAAAAAAGCTCAAAAACCCTTTAAATATATTATAAAGTATTCAAAAATACAGGGTGTTTACCCCCAAAACCGGCTAATCCAGTCGCTAAAGAACCAGACCGCGGTCAGGTTGGTCAGCCAAGCCCAGAAAAAACGGTTCAAACCGAAAAACCAAAAGACCAAGAAGTGAAAAATGGCTGCAATCGACATGAACAGCAGCGCTCCCTCTGGGTTGAACACCGCCCAAGGGAATACCGCTTCCCAGACGATAAACCCCCAGCTGCACGCCAAGGCGACCGGAGGACGGCGAAAAACGCTGTGCTCGGCCAAGGGGCCATACAGACCACCATTGAGAAATACGGTGAGCGCCCGCCCACTTCTCCACTCGGGCTGAAGGAGTTTGATCCAGCCCGATACGAAATACGAACTCAAGGTGTAGATGGCGATGTAAGACAAGCCAATGGCCCAACCCAGACCCCTGCCCCAGCCCAAAGCAACAACTTGGGAGATCAAGATGCCTGTGGCCGCCACCAAGGTCATGAAGTCGCTACCGCCGTTGAACGCGCCACGCCAACGCACCAGCAACAACAGGTTGCCCACAAAAAGCACCAAGGCCAAGGGCAAGCTGGCACCCCACACCATCAACGCCAAGGCAGCCAGCCCTCTTACCCACAATTGAACACGGTAAGCCATGGGTTGAAAAGCCAGGTCAAACAACCGCCGGACCCACGCAGGATGGGGCGGGATGTCGCCCCGCTGCACCTGCCAAGCCCAAATGCCTTGCGGGTCGCTGTGCTGGGCGATGCGCAGGTACTCGGCCACCTGAAGCAGCAAGCTCCAGCTGAACAACAGTTCCAAGCAGCGCACCAGGTTGTCGCCGCTCACAGCGTCATCTCCGGACTGCGTAATACCGTGTGGCTGACACCATAGCCGTGCGGCTGCGGTTCTTCAAGTCGCAACTCAAATTGATAGTGGCCGAGGCCACCTTGGCTGGTGGCCGCTTGGGCTGCAACTCGACACACCAATTGGTAGCTGACCAGTGGACGTGCATCAGCGCCCTCGCCCAACTCTTTGACATCACTGGACAAATGGTCCACCAAATTTTGCTGGGCCAGCAGCAGATTGCCTTGCGGGTTGTGAAACAGATCCCCTATGTGGCGCTGTCTGCGGGGATATACCCAGTGCCAGTCGCCCCACTGCTGAGCAGCATCTTGAGCGCGCACATACAGGTGAGGAACTGGGCCGACTTTGTGAAAAAACTGCCAATTGGGGAAAAAAGCGCGAAATAAAAACAGCCACGGCCCTTTGACCGTGTGACGGCGAAACACCATCGACAGGCCCAAGACCCCAAAATAGGCCAGCAGCAAACCCATAGCTGTTTCCATCGCTCACTCCACAACTCGTTGTGCGCATTGTCAGCCAACACCCACAGCCCCCAGACACTGGGAGCCGAGCGTGTAAAGTCCTGTCTTGATTTCTTTTGCCTGTTTCTATTACCGACTGTTCGCGCATGAGCCCTCGCCCCCCCGCCCATTCCCTGTCCTTTGAGATCAAAAGCGCCTCTTTGCCCTTGGTGTCTTTTTTGGTGAAAAGCACAGACCTCAAGGTGCTGAGCCAAGATTTGCAAACACGGCTAGGCGACACCCCCGATTTTTTTGACAACGACCCGGTGCTGATTGATTTGCAGCACATCGACGACCAAGGCGGCCCCTTGGACCTTGCCTCCTTGGTGCAGTTGTTGCGTAGTTACCGCATGAACCCCGTGGCCTTACGCCCCCTCAACCCTGCGCATGAAGCAGCTGCTACCTTGGCGGGTTTATTTCTCACCAGCGAAGCTCGCACATTACCCGCCACGGCCGCGACGCAAGAGGTGGTGCGTGAAGTAGAAGTGGTGCGTGAAGTGGTGCGTGAAGTCGCTGCCAGCAGCACCGCCATGGTGATCGACAAGCCCTTGCGCTCGGGCCAGCACATTTATGCCAAGGGGCGAGATTTGGTGATGTTGGCCATGGTCAACCCAGGTGCAGAAATCATGGCCGATGGTCATATCCATGTGTATGCGCCTTTACGTGGCAAGGCGATTGCCGGCGCCAAAGGCGATACCTCTGCGCGCATTTTTACCAACAGCTTAGAGGCCGAGTTGCTCTCTATTGCTGGCGTTTACCGTACCAGCGATACACCCCTACCCAAGGATGTGGCGGGTAAAGCGGCCCAAGTTTGGCTGTCCGATGACAAGCTGGTGATGCAGGGCTTGTAAACTCCTCGTTTCACGGCTTGCAGAACCAGTTAGGCAAGCTGTGCGGTTTATCAATCAAGGATTTGTTGAGATGACAAAAATAGTCGTGGTGACCTCGGGCAAAGGCGGCGTGGGCAAGACCACCACCAGTGCCAGCTTTGCATCGGGTTTGGCTCTGCGTGGGCAAAAAACCGTGGTGATCGATTTCGATGTGGGTTTGCGTAATTTAGACCTCATCATGGGTTGCGAGCGTCGTGTGGTGTATGACTTTGTCAACGTCATCAATGGCGAAGCCACTTTGAACCAAGCGCTGATCAAAGACAAGCATTCCGACAACTTATATGTATTGGCGGCGTCGCAAACCCGTGACAAAGAAGCCCTGACCCAAGACGGCGTGCAACGTGTGTTGCAAGAACTCACCGGCATGGGCTTTGACTTCATCGTGTGCGACTCACCCGCAGGCATTGAAACCGGTGCCATGATGGCCATGCACTTTGCCGACGAAGCTTTGGTGGTGACCAACCCCGAGGTGTCATCGGTTCGCGACTCTGACCGCATTTTGGGCATGCTGAGCAGCCGTACCCTGCGAGCCATCGAAGGCCAAGAGCCTGTCAAAGAGCATTTGCTGATCACCCGCTACAACCCCAACCGTGTGCTGGAAGGACAAATGCTGTCTTTGGATGACATCCAAGATATTTTGCGCATTCCCCTTCTAGGTGTCATTCCTGAATCTGAGGATGTATTGCAAGCCTCTAACCAAGGTTTGCCTGCGGTCTTGCTGGAAAAAAGCGATGTGGCCGAGGCCTACAAAGACGTGATTGAACGCTTTTTAGGCAAAGACGTTCCTATGCGCTTTACCGAGGCCGTCAAACCCGGCTTGCTGCAACGCGTGTTTGGGCGGAGATAAGCCCATGTCGTTTTTGTCTTTCTTGATTGGCGAAAAGAAAAAAACCGCCAGCGTCGCCAAAGAGCGCTTACAAATCATTTTGGCGCATGAGCGATCAGGCCGGTCGGCGCACCAGCCCGACTATTTGCCCGATTTACAACGCGACTTGATCGCGGTTTTGTCTAAATACGTGAACATCAATCCCAACGACATCAAGGTCAACTTGGAACGCCAAGACAACCTTGAGGTGTTGGAAGTGAAAATCGAGTTACCCGACGCTCGCTAAGCCCCGTTATTTGGGGAGTTTGCCGCCGCTTTTCAGACACTCATCCACGGTTTTGAACTCGGTGAATTTCTTGGTTCGCTCGTAGCTGGGGCTTTTGGCATCATGGCAAATACCGCTGTCCGATTTTTTCACCATGGGTGCAGCAGGCGCAGCCGCAGCCGGTTGACCGGCAGGCAATTTGCCACCACTCTTAACGCACTCGTCTACCGTTGCAAACGCTGTGAACTTCTTGGTGTTGCCATACGAGGGCGAGCCTTTTTCGTGGCAAATACCTGAATCGGATTTTTTGACAACCGGGTCTGCAGCAGCGTCTTTTTTATCGGCTGCCAGTGACAAACTGCTGGCCAAAACAAGCGATGAAACGATAAGCGCAATGTGTGGAATCCGCATGGATAATCTCCTGAGTTAGTTCAAACATCTTACTCAAGTCTTTTGACCATGCTGAGGCAGTTTTCTTAAATCATGAGGTTTGTCACTTGCTTGAAGCTTTGAATATTGTGGTGGTTGAGAGCTACCTGCCTTGGCAAACCCATGTGATCCAAGCTCTGCGACAACAGGGCCACCATGTCAGCGGTGTCGACTCCGCCGAAGCCTTCGATGAAGAAGCGCAAGACCACGACTTGCATATGGTGATCCTTGATGTCAACTTACCCGGCGAAGACGGTTTTTCCTTGGCCAAACGCATTCACACGGTACAACCAGCTTTGGGCATCATCATGCTGACCGCTCGCAGCGAAACGGCCGACAAAATCACTGGTTACGAATGTGGTGCAGACATGTACCTGACCAAGCCTGTCGTTTTTGATGAGCTTCATGCTGCGGTGAATGCACTGGCCAGACGCCTGCGTATGCGCAACAAGATGTCTGCGGTCTTCGAGTACCAACCCGAGGCGATTGAAATCCATATGGGCAAGCGCAATATCCAAGGCAGCCAAGGCACGTCGGACCTGACCAGCACCGAGTTCACCCTGCTGATGGCGCTGGCCAGAGCCAAGGACAAATCCTTGGAGTTGTGGCAAATCTACGACGTTTTGGGCAAGGATGAGCAAACTCTTCAAAAGTCTGCACTTGAGGCGCAACTGTACCGATTAAGGAAAAAATTATCAGCGTGCGGTGCCGGCAATCAGGCGCTCACAGCCTTAAGACTCAAGGGATATCGACTTTATTGTCCTATTTATATCAAATAGTTTCGCCGACAAACTAAGGTATCACATCAACTTATAAATCTGAAATTGTCAGTTTTTATCAGTTGTTTTGATCAGCTTCTTCTAGCATTCGCGTCCCTTTGAAGAAAAGCTCAATCCATGAGAAACGATCAAGATTCCCAACTGAGTGCCAAATTCTTACAAGTCATTTGTCAACTGCATGAGTGGGAGAGCCAGCATTTGGATGTGGCTTCTACCCAAGCGGGCCGCTACCTGTATCTCAACCTTGCCCGACAAATGCAAGACAAGCAAGACGGACCCAGCGCATTTCTAAAAGGCATTTACTACAACAAGGATTTGAGCGAACGCGCCCTGCGTTACAAAATCCGTGAGTTTGAAAATGACGGCTTGATTGAGTTCGAAGCCCATGACAGCGACAAGCGCTCCAAACGAATTTTGCCGACCTCTGCCTTGTTGAGTACCTTGGAGGCGCATGCCCAAGAGTTCAGCCGTATGCTGAGCAATGAATTTTTGATATTTCCTAAAAAATAACCTTACCTCCTACGACGCATGACACAGCTTTGGCTTGTTACCTTGGTGCTGATAGCGGCCTTGCTGGTGCTAGCTTATGTGTATTGGCAAGAGCGACAGCGAAATCGCAGCCAACTAATGGAGATTGACCAAGCTCGGGCCAGTAAACACCACGTCAACGATTTTTTGGCCTCGATGTCGCACCACTTGCGCACCCCCTTGAATGGCGTGATGGGTTATGCCGAATACATCTACAGCAGCACCCGTGAACCCATGATTCAGTTCACCTCCAAAATCATTTTGGAGAACAGCTTGCAAATGCTGCACTTGGTCAACGGCTTGTTGGACCTGAGCAAGATCCACGAGGGCACCTTAGATTTATCGCAATCCGACTTTGATATCAGCGACATGGTGGAATCGGTACGTGCCCTGCACCAAGCCCGCGCCGATGAGTTGAAAATTCAGCTGCATGTGAATTTGGCGCACAACCTGCCTTCGCAAATGCGAGCTGACCCTTATCGCGTACGCCAAGTGCTGAATAACTTGATCGACAACGGCTTGAACTACAACCGTCCCCAGGGTAGCGTGACGCTGTCGGTGACACCCAGCGCCAACAACCTGTGGGTGGTGTTCTCCGTAGAGGATACAGGCCGCGGTATTGCCCCCGAAATGCAAGAAACCATTTTCAAACGCCAGCAAAAATCCGATAACCCGTTTGTCTTGCGACCCAATGAGGGCGCAGGTTTGGGCTTGGTGCTCAGTCACCATTTGATTCATTTGATGGGCGGAAAACTCGATTACTCCACCAAGGCAGGTGAAGGCAGCATGTTCTTCTTTACCCTGCCTGTGCGGGGAGAAAGCCCCATGCGCCCATGAGCACATCTTTGCAGGTGATCGTCATTGACGACAACCCCACCAACCGCTTATTACCTGCGCTGTTTTTGCGCCCCTTGGGCTATGAGGTGACAGAGTGCGCCAGCGCCCAAGAAGCTTTGGATTGGTTGCAAAGCAGTCCCTGTGATGTGATCTTGCTAGATATCTCCATGCCCCAAGTCAGCGGCTTGCAGTTGTGTCAGCAATTACGTGCAGATAAACGCTATCAGCACTTGAAAATCATTGCCTACACCGCCCACGCCATGCCCGACGAGGTCTTGCTGTGGGAGTCATCGGGCTTTGACAAGGTACTGCTCAAGCCCATACGCAAAGACGATTTGCTCGCTCTTTTTACTTAGCGAATTAATTGGGGTCAGACCCCAATTAACGCTAAGCCTTGAGGTATTCCTTCAATATGCCCGCCCCCACGGTGTACTTGGGATCGACAAAGTTACCCAAACGCACTTTGCCGCACTGGCTGAGCATCATGTAAGCGTCCCAGCGGTCAAAGCCAAACTCGGCTTCCATCCACAAGACCAAGTCTTTGTAGGCGATGCGGGTGGCGTCTTCCAAGGGCCGCGCACTGCCAATGGTCATGATCATCTCTTCGGTTTCCAAGCGTGGCCATGTGATGGCCCAGTTTTTAATCAAGTCCACTTGGATGGTGGTGGTGCTTTGGAACTCCACCGCCGTGCCACACACCTCGCCGTCGCCTTGGCAAGCATGGGCGTCACCAATGAACACCCGCGCACCATCGGTACAAACGGGTAAGTAGGTGATGCTGCCAGGCCCCATATCAGGCAAATCCATATTGCCGCCGTGGGTGTCGGGCGTGAGGGTGTTGATGGAGTCGAGCATGGGCGAGCAACTCAAGGTGCCAATGTGCGGCTTGTAGGGCAGCGTGACCCGCTTGCTCCAGTACACGCCTTTTTCATCGACATCGATCTTGCGAACAATCTCAGGCAAAGGTTGCGTCAGCAGCGATGTGAACATGGTGGCGCTCAAAGCACCAAACTCAGGAATCATGGCGCAAGTGCCACGGGGATTGGGGCCGCGCGGGGCCATCGATTCAATATAAACCGCGATCACATCGCCTGGCTGCGCGCCCTCGACCATGATGGGGCCATTTTGCGGATTGACAAACGGCATGGTCAGCACTTTGGAGGGCAAGTCTTGCTCGGTTTTGACCTTGCCTTCAAAAGCATCACGGGTTTCAACAATGATGCGGTCCCCAGGCTTGACACTCAACACCGGCTGCGAGTACGGACCGATGGTGTAGTGGTAATTGCCCTGTTTGGCTTCGGTCAATTCGTGGGTGACGGCCTGACGACCTTGGGCCACGCCGCGTTGGCGCATGATGGATTGTTCTAACCATGACATACAAATACTCCTTTGAATCAAACTTTGGGGTGATGGCGGTGCCAATCGGTGGCTTGCTGAAATGCCCAGCCTGCACGAACAATCATCTCTTCTTCGAAATGGCGTCCCACAAACTGGCAGCCAATCGGCATACCTTGCGGCGTGAACCCAGCGGGCAAAGTGATGGTGGGCTGACCCGTCATATCAAATGGGCAGGTGAATTTCAACAAAGCGCTGAGCAGCTCGGCATCCGTGGCCAATTTGCTCATGCGCTCCCACGTGGGTGCGGCTATGCCGGTGGTGGGGATCAGCAGCAAATCGATGTCTTGGAATAAGGTGTCTACACGGCCTCTGAAGTCGTGGCGGCGCAAAATGATTTTTTGGTAATCCAAACCGCTCAAGGCGTGGCCCATGTCGATCAAACCCGCCAAGCCAGCGCCGTACTCTGACTTGCGCGAGGGGTAGGTGGCCTCATGCGCCACCGCAGTCTCGGCGCCGCACAAGGGAAACCAGTCGTCAATGGCTTGCTGCGGGTCAGGGAACTTCACTTCCTTGACGATGGCGCCTTGCGCTTTGGCGACCTCGATCATGGCCATGAAAGCCAGCTTGCTGGGCTCGTCAATGCCGTCCAAGCTCCACTTCAAATCGATACCCACACGAAGCCCTTTGAGGCCTTTGCTCATGCTGGCCAAATAATCGGGCACGGGCAACAAACTGGCCGTGGGGTCTTTGGCGTCAGCACCTGCAATCACTCCCAGAATGGCTGCTGCGTCTGCCGTACTGCGGGTCATGGGACCCAAGTGGTCAAGCGTGGCGGCCAACTCAAACGCGCCATAACGGCTGACCCGACCCCAAGTGGGCTTGATGCCGGTGATGCCATTGGCCGCACACGGAAAACGAATCGATCCGCCGGTGTCCGAACCCAGCGAGCCGTAGCACATGCCAGCAGCTGTAGCCACACCCGAACCGCTGGAAGACGCACCCGGCCATTGCCCTGCACCCCAAGGGTTGACGGGTGGCGTGATGTTGGGGTGGTGGTCGGCGTAAGCGCCTTCGGTCAGTTGCAACTTACCCAAAATGACCGCGCCAGCTTCGCGCAGTTTGCGAACCACCGTGCCGTCTTCTGTGGGAATGTTGTTGGCATGGATGGTCATGCCAGCGGCCGTCTTGGTGCCAGCCGTCCAACACAGGTCTTTCACTGCGATGGGCACACCGTGCAGCGGCCCCAAGATGCGCCCAGCACCAATGGCTTTGTCTGCCGCTTGTGCGTCAGCCAGTGCATGGTCGGCCATGACAGTGGCGTAGCTTTTTAAGCTGGGGTCAAGCTGCGCAATGCGGGCCAATTGGGCTTGGGTGGCCTCGACCGAGGAAATTTGGCGAGATTGGATGCGCTTGGAAATTTCAAGCAGCTCGGTGTAATGTGCTTCAGTCTGACTCATGGCAACCCCTTGTTGGTGAAGCCCATTGTGATCGAATCTGACCAGATTTGTCCACCAATTAATTTTCCAATTCAAGTAAATTCGCGAGGGTTTGTCCGCCTCAACTTGTCATCGCGAGGCGCTAAGCGCTGCGGCGATCAGGCCATAATGCCCTTTTTTCCGTATGACCAGCCCGTCATGCACCGACTTGAGGCATTGCCATGAGCACATCCCCCCGCTGGAAACACCGCCCCGAAGGCTCGACTTGGGGCGACTTTGGCCCTGACGACCAGTTTGGCCGCATGAATTTGCTCACCCCCAACAAGGTATTGCAAGGCGTGTCCGAGGTCAAACATGGCTTGAGCTTTAACCTGAGTTTGCCGCTGGACTTCCCCGGCGGCTCGGTGCTCAACCCCCGCCGTAGCCCGCCCGTCTTGCGCCCCACAGTGCGCAACGGCAAGCCCAATATGAACTACCAAATGTGGTGCGATGACCCCTTGTGTACCGATGTGATGAGTGACGACTTGGTCATCATGCATTTGCAATACAGCACCCAGTGGGACAGCTTGGCCCATGCCGGCTCCATGTTTGACGCTGATGGGGATGGGGTCCCCGAAGCGCTGTACTACAACGGTTTTCGCGCGGGAACCGATGTCATTGGCCCCGACCACAACGAGGGTGCAGGTATTTTTGACTTCATCAAAGTACCGCGTGAATCCACCTCTTATGCCAAAGCCTTGGGCATCGAAAAAATGGCCGAACGCTGTGTACAAGGCCGTGCCGTGATGATTGATTTACATGCCCATGTGGGCAACAGCGGCGCTGTGGTGGGCTACGACATGCTGATGGACATCATGGCCAAAGACAAGGTGGTGGTCGAAGAAGGTGACATGGTGTGCTTGCACACCGGTTTTGGCGAAGTGCTGCTGGGTATGAATAAACAACCCGACGGCGCAGTGCTTGATAAAAGCGGCTCCACCTTGGATGGTCGAGACGAACGCTTGAAACAATGGATCACCGACAGCGGCTTGATCGCCTTGATCGCCGACAACTACGCGGTGGAGACCCACCCTGCCCTTCCGCATGCGGGCGCTTGCGCGGCTCTTCCCCTGCACGAACATTGTTTATTCAAACTAGGCGTTCACTTGGGCGAGCTGTGGCACCTCACGCCCTTGGCCAACTGGCTCAGAGCCAACGGACGCTCACGGTTTTTATTGACTGCGCCGCCGTTGCGCTTGCCAGGGGCAATTGGCTCACCCGCAGCACCCATTGCGACGGTGTGAACACTGCTGAGCTTAAGGGGCGCAAACTTTATTGATCAGAACATCAAAAAACGAACCTGGCTGGGGTGTGTACCAGCGGAAATAACGTTTTTTGGGTCCGCCTTGTGCAGCTTGTGTCACCGTACCGGTGCCCATTCGCCCCTCGTAGTCAGTAAATTGAATTTGACGTTGACGTTTGGCTTCGCACTCGACATGGCGAACTGATATGCGTGAACTTGTCAGAAAAGCGCAGCCGTCGCCCTGACAGGCTTCTTTTTTGTCTCTGGGAAAGTCAGACAGGGTAGTGACTTGTTTTGCGCCATCCACATCGCTGATGGTTGCCAAGTCGATGTAGTGGTTCTCGCCAAATTCGCGGTCTTCAATCAGGGGGGTCCATTCTGCATGGGAAGCCAAAGACACCGTCGTCAATATTGCAAGCATTACGCGTTTCATACATCACTCCAGACAAAAGGAACACTACCCAAAAAAAATCCTCGTGTCAGAGGAAAAACAAGTTGTGGATTGTAGGCAATTGCTTTTCAAATAGACCTGCATGCTGCTATATCCCTTTAGGGTGCATGCTTTTTCAAACAAGCAATCAGTGCAGGGCTGAGCGCAAAACCTTCTCCATGCTGCTTGCTCAATTGTTCACAATGGTCAACAAACTTGTTCAAGCCCTCGGAGAATACAAATTGCAATGCACCTCCCGTCCAAGCAGGAAAGCCAATACCAAAGATAGAACCGATGTTGGCGTCATGCGCTGAGGTCAGCACGTTTTCTTGCAAGCAACGTACTGTCTCTACTGCTTGGCGGTAGAGCAAGCGTTGTTGGATGGCCGTTTGCAGCACTTGCGGATCGTCTTGCAAAGGTTTTTCAAAATACTCTTTCAATCTAGGCCATAAACGTTTGGGACCATCCCTTGGGTAGTCGTAAAAGCCGCTGCCTGCTGCACGGCCTAAGCGCTTGTATTCATGCACCATGCGCTCCACCATGTGTTCGCCCACGCTGGTGTTATAGGTCTTGCCCTCTGCCGCGAAATCAGCACGGGTTTGCTCGATCACATGAACCGACAAGGCTAACGAGGTTTCGTCCATCACGGCCAAGGGTCCCACAGGCATGCCAGCGGCCACAGCGGCATGTTCAATCAGGGGAGCAGGTAGGCCTTCGCTCAGCATGGCCGCACCTTCCATCACATAGGTACCAAACACACGGCTGGTGAAAAACCCTCGCGCGTCGTTGACCACGATGGGTGTTTTGCCAATCGCCAAGACATAGTCGTAGGCGCGTGCCAGGGTTTCGTCACTGGTGCGCTCGCCTTTGATGATTTCCACCAAACGCATTTTGTCCACCGGCGAGAAGAAATGCAGCCCCACAAACTGCGCAGGTCTCACACTCGCTTTGGCTAAACCACTGATGGGCAAGGTGGAGGTGTTGGAGGCAAACACGCCGTTCTCTGCCATCACCGCTTCAACATCATGGGTCACTTTCGCTTTGAGATCGCGGTTTTCAAACACCGCTTCAATCACCAGATCGCAGCCTTGCAAATCGCTGACCTTGTCGCTGGCGTGAATCAGGGGGTGCACCTGCGCTTGCTTGGCCTTGTCCAAATTCACATCCATGACGACGCAGGGGATGCTTTTCTTGGCCGAGGCCAGCGCAATACCTGCGCCCATCATGCCGGCGCCAACGATACCCACCTTGGCTGGCTTGCTACGCTCAAAACCGCTAGGACGCGATTGGCCCGCTTTGATGGCATTGAGGTTGAAGAAGAACGCTGTGATCATGTTCTTGGTGGTTTGACTCACCATCAACTTGGCCAGTTTGCGGCTCTCAATGCGGGTAGCGGTGTCGTAATCGACTTGTGCTCCCTCGACCATGGCCTCTAGCACCGCTTGAGGTGCAGGGTACAAACCATGTGCTTTCTTAAAGAGCATGGCCGGTGCCACAGCCAAACCATTGGCCAAGGCAGGGCTGTTGATACTGCCGCCTGGCATTTTGTAGCCCTTGCGGTCCCAGGCTTGTTGCGCCTCGGGGTGTTCGTGGATATAGGCCAACGCCATGTCCATCAATGCCTCAGGGGTGGAGGTCAAACCATCGACCAAGCCCAAAGACAAGGCTTCATCAGGGTTAAATAACTTGCCTTCCATGAGATAAGGCTGCGCTGCCATCAAACCCAGCAAACGTGTCATCTTGGTGATGCCAGTGGCACCCGGTATCAAGCCCAGCGTGACCTCTGGCAAACCGAAGGAAATTTTGGGGTTGTCCAACGCAAAACGTGCATGGGCTATGAGCGCCACCTCCCAACCACCACCCAATGCTGCACCTTGCAACAAGGCCACCACGGGCTTGCCCATGGTTTCTATGCGACGAAACGCCTTCTTCACAGCCTCAATCCCCACAAAACCGGCTGCGGCGTCACTGGCTTGCAGTTTCAGCACCCCCTTGAGGTCTGCACCTGCAAAAAACGTGGTCTTGGCAGAGGTCAGCAGCACACCCTTCAATGCTGCTTGGTCTGCAGCCAATTGATCAGCCAAGGCCAGCATATCGGCTTGCCATACAGGCTTCATGGTGTTCACAGGGGACCCAGGCTCGTCGAAGGTAACGGTGGCAATGCCTTGAGGGCTCAGTTCGTAACGCAAAGTCGAAAAAGCCATGTCAGATCCGTTCAATGATGGTGGCAATGCCCATGCCGCCGCCCACACACAAAGTAATGAGACCACGCTTGAGTTGACGCAATTCCAACTCATCAAGCAAGGTGCCCAGCAACATGGCACCCGTCGCACCCAAAGGATGACCCATGGCAATAGCGCCGCCGTTCACATTGACCTTGTCATGCGGCACTTTCATCTCGCGCATGAAGCGCATGGGTACAGCCGCAAAGGCCTCGTTGATTTCAAACAGATCGATATCGTCAATCGACAAACCCGCTTTAGACAAGGCTTTACGTGCAGCAGGCATGGGGCCGGTCAGCATGATGGTGGGGTCGGCCCCTGACAAAGCGGTGGCCACAATGCGGCCACGGGGCTTCAAGCCCAGCGCTTTGCCCTTGGCTTCGCTGCCAATCAACACCGCAGATGCGCCGTCGACAATGCCCGACGAATTGCCTGCCGTATGCACATGGTTGATGCGCTCAACCTGCGGATAGCGCGACAGGGCAACCGCGTCAAAACCCATCTTGCCCATGTCGGCAAAGCTGGACTTCAAGGCACCCAAGGCTTCCAAGGTGGTTCGCGGCTTGATGAACTCGTCACGCTCGAGAACGGGCAAACCTATTTCATCCAACACCGGCATGACAGAGCGATCAAATTTCCCCTGTGCTTGCGCTGCACTCGCACGTTGTTGCGAAGTCAGCGCAAATTGATCGACGTCTTCGCGCGACCAACCCGCCAAGGTAGCAATCAAATCAGCACCAATGCCTTGCGGCGTGAAACCTGTGGCCGCATTGGTGGCGGGGTCTTGCGCCCACGCACCGCCATCAGACCCCATGGGCACGCGTGACATGCTCTCCACGCCACCTGCAATCACCAGGTCTTCCCAGCCACTGGCAACTTTTTGAGCTGCCATATTCACCGCCTCAAGACCTGAGGCGCAAAAACGGTTGATTTGAACGCCTGAAACGCGGAAGTCCCAACCCGCTTTAAGCAAGGCGGTTTTGGGCAAGACCGAACCCTGCTCACCTACCGGCGAGACACAGCCCATCACCACGTCATCGACCTCGGCAGGGTCAAAATCATGGCGCGCTTGCAACTGGTTCAGCAAGCCGCCCAGTAAATCGACAGGTTTGATGCCATGCAAACTGCCGTCTTTTTTGCCTTTGCCGCGCGGGGTGCGAACCGCATCAAAAATCATGGCGTGGGTCATGGACCATCTCCTAGAACAGATCAAGGGATGATAATTTAGTTAAGATGTGTTTATGTCGCGTATCGAATCCTCCCGTCCGCAAGTTGCAGCGCAGCTTCAGCAAAAAGCGCAGGCCAAGCTCAGTGCGTCCAACGCCAAAGAGCTCAAACCCGCTGTGCGAGATATCAAACAACCTTCCCACGCCACCAAGGGAACACATGTAGACGTCAGGGCTTAGCCCGCTTTAAAGCGCTCGCAAAGCTTTGGCTTCCTTCCACCCCATGAAAGCTTTGCATGCAAATTCTTAAAACGGTTTATAAAGTCCCAGGCGGCCTGATGGTGGTGCCGCTCTTTATTGGCATGTTGCTCAACACTTTTGCGCCAGACGCCATGAAGATCGGTGGATTCACCCAAGCGTTGACCAATGTCGGCTACCCCACCATGCTAGGCGTGTATTTGTTCACCGTGGGTACCAAAATGACTTTGAATGCGGCACCCCAAATGCTCAAACGCGGCTTTGGCATCATGTTCGCCAAAGTCGGGATTGCTATTGTGGTGGCTTTAGGCATTGCGCATTTCTTTGATGGAGATTTGTTGGGCCTGTCTACACTTGCTGTGTTGGCAGCCATGAATGACACCAACGGCGGCATGTTCATGGCACTGACCAGCACATTTGGCAGCAAAGAAGACGCAGGAACATATGTGCCACAAAGCATAGAGACCGGCCCTTTCTTAACCATGTTGGTGTTGGTGGGCGCTGGCTTGGCGGTCATTCCTTGGTTAACCATGGTGTCGGTTATCGCACCCATCGCTGCAGGTGCAGTGCTCGGAAATTTAGACAAAGACATCCGTGAATTTTTTGAACAGCACGAACCCATTGTCATTCCCTTCATGGCCTTTATGCTGGGCCAAGGCATCAACCTCCAATCGGTCACCAAGGCTGGCATGCCTGGCATTTTGTTAGGCTTGTCTGTGTTGGTCATCACTGGTTTTGTCTGCATCTTGGCCGACAAACTCTTGGGCGGTTCGGGCATTGCGGGTGCTGCGGCATCTAGCACGGCAGGTAACGCCGCAGGAACCCCGCAAGCAGTTGCGTTAGCCGACCCCAGCTTTGTCGCGCTCGCTCCTATTGCCACCTTGCAAGTGGCTGCATCGGTGATCGTGACCGCTGTATTGACGCCTTTGCTCACAGCCTACGTTCATCGAAAAATACAACCCAAAGACCCCACCTCACACAAGTGACTTCAAAACGCCTGTACGCGCTAGATAACCTGCGCGGCATCATGATGTGGTTGGGCATTGTGTTCCATGTCAGCTTGTTGCACATGAGCTCCAACCAGCGGCCCCTCTTTTGGTACGACCCACAAACCTCTGCAACAGCCGATCTGCTGGTGGGCTTTATTCACTGCTTTCGCATGCCCGTGTTTTTTATCTTGTCAGGTTTTTTTGTCGCCATGCTGTTGCATGAAAAAGGCTTGGCTGGCATGTTGCAAAATCGTTTCAAGCGTATCGCACTTCCCTTTGCCGTGTTTTGGTTGCTACTGGCGCCTCTCACACTGGTCAGCATACTGCTGTACTTACATATTGCGCATGACGGTCAATGGGGCATTGATCTCGGTCTTTTACCCAAGGGCACTGAAAATAACAGCGTGGACACCATCCATCTGTGGTTTTTATGGATGTTGATGGGGTTCTACCTGCTCACTGCGTGCGTGGTGAAAATCTTGCCCCGCATGGCATGGCTTCAAGCCAAATGGTGGGGGACGCTTTTACGTTGGTGGGTCGTCCATCCCCTGGCGCCCCTGCTGCTGGCCATCCCTCTCACCTTCACAGATGCCAGTTCCCCCATGGGCATATTGGAAACCAACACCTCATTTTTTCCCCCTTTGAACCAATGGATTCACTACGGTATTTTTTACCTATGGGGTATTGCGCTTTATATCCACTACCCAACTGCACTGCAGCTGCTGGCGAACCGTTACAGGTCATATTTTGTTGCAAGCTTGATTACATTTTGTCTTTACCTAGGCTTAGCCATCGCCCAAATACAAGCACCTGAGAGCGGCTCTTACGCAACGGTATGGCTGGCAGCGCTTTACAACCTGAGCGCTTGGTTGATGTGTTTAACTTGGATTGGATGCTTTATAGGCTATTTCAATCGCCAAACTCCCGTACTGAGCTACCTAGCCCAAAGTTCGTACTGGGTATATTTGATCCATTTCCCTGTCACGATTGTCATGGGTGCTGCTTATTACAGATGGACAGCAGCAGCTGAGATAAAAATCGCGGTCAATGTGTTGGCAACCACTTTGCTGTGCCTCTTTTCTTACCGATTCATGGTGCGAAACACCTTCATCAGCGTTTTTTTGAACGGCAAGAAATACGCAGACTGAACATAACCCTCTAGGCTATGTCAGTTGGTCGTGTAGATTTTTAGTTTTTGTTCCAATAAATCAGGCTTGATGGTCTTCACCCACTCTGGTGACTTTTGTCCTATGGGCGTGGTTACACCAAAGGCGGGAATGATCATGATTTGATCAATCACAGGGAAAGGGTATTGGGCAATTTTTTTGGTCACGCCAAGCAACTGATCTTCAAGTCCTTGGCCATCAGCGCGCATCTTGACAGGACGACCATAGCCTTTGAACTCCATCGTATGCATGGCATCAGCCACCTCTTCGGTACTGGGCCATTTGCCGCCGTTGGTTTTCATCGCTTGCTCGTAACCTGCTTTCAAGCCATACAAGGCTTGCGCCATATGGTAGACGGAGTAAATGGGGTAGGTGTTGGTTTTGGCTTTGAACTTTTGAATAAATGCTTTGTGGTTTGCATCGTCTTTGGTTTCAGGATGCAAAAAATAATGGTCCCCACGCGCGCCGACAATCACACCATCAGGCAAAGTTGCGCCCAAGCGTTCCAGCGAACTTTCAGCCAATGGAAGTATGAATTTAGATTGTTTAAATAAGCCACGTTGCGCTGCTTGTCGTGAAAACGTATCCAAGTCACCACCCCACGCGGTGGACAAAATCACGTCGGGTTTAAGTGCGGACAAGCGCGAAACTTCGGTTGAAAAATCTGCAGCACCGAATTTGGGGAAGAACTCGCCAACCACTTTCACATCAGGTTTCAAGGTGAGTAAGGCATTGCGGAAAATTTCCCAAGAATCACGACCCCATGCATAGTCTTGATTGACCACCGCTATGGTTTTGAAATCGGGATTGGTCTTCAACAAATAGATAACGGTCGCCACCATCTCTGTTGTGGCGTTGGCTTGGGTGCGCACCACATAGCGGAATTTTTTGTCTTCCAAGACTTTTTCGGTGCCGCAGTCCCACATGATGTTGAGCACCTTCAAGTCTTCGGCCACGGGTGCCACCACATTGCAATTCCCGCTGGAAATGGCTGACAGCATGGTCTTCACGCCTTGGTCTTGCACCACACGGCGGTATTCGGTGAGCATTTGGTCAGCGCCCAAGCCTTCGTCAATGAATGATGCATTGAGCTTCACGCCAGCGATTCCACCTTTGGCATTGATGTCGTCGATCACAATTTCCGCAGCAGCTTTTGCTGGCACGCCAAACACCGATGCAGGGCCAGATAAAAAAGTGGTGATGCCAATTTTTAACTCAGTAGGTTTTTGCTGCGCCCATGACAAGGGAGATAGCAAACACATGCCCAAGAGCAGACTCACTGTTTGAATTGATTTATTCATAAGGTATCTCCTGAAAATTTTTAAACAGTTCTGCCACCATCCACAGGCAACTCAACGCCCGTGAAAAATTCAGCTTCAGGGCTGGCCAAAAACAAAGCCGCCGCCGCGACATCGCTGGGTAAGGAAAAACGTCCCAAAGGAATCGATCCTAAAAATTTGGCGCGATTCTCAGGGGTGTCAGGCATACCCATGAACTGGGTAAACATGCCTGTCTCTCCCATCACAGGACAAATAGCGTTGACGCGAATCTTGTCGGGTCCAAGTTCAACCGCCATCGATTTTGAAATGATGTTCACTGCCGCCTTGGAACCGTTGTACCAAGTCAAACCTGGCCGAGGGCGTATACCGGCGGTAGAACCCACATTAAGAATCACGCCACCTTGGTTGTTGCGCATCAGGGGAACCACCGCGTGGGCCATATGAAAAATGGATTTCACATTGATGTCGTACACACGGTCAAATTCGGCTTCAGTGACCTCCAGCATAGGACGGTTCAGGTGGGTAACGCCCGCGTTGTTCACCACGATGTGCGGCGTGCCAAAAGTTTGGACTGTGAAATCAACCAAGGCTTGCACACTGTCTGCTTTGGACACATCACAGGTAAAAGCGCTGGCGTTGACACCCAGTCGATCAGCCACCGCTTTGGCAGCATCACCGCGAATATCAGCCACCACTACCTTTGCGCCCTCTTGCACAAACAACTGCGCAATGCCTTCACCAAACCCGCCGCCTGCACCTGTGACGATAGCGATGTGATTACTCAATTTAGCCATTGAAAACTCCCTGTTTATCCATGATAGTGGATGACGGTTTTGGTAGCACTCACTTCTTCTAAAGCCAAGAAACCTTTTTCGCGTCCGTGTCCGCTTTTCTTGAAACCACCAAAAGGCAATTCAACGCCACCACCTGCACCAAATGCATTGATGTAAACCTGTCCCGCTTTGATGGCTTTGGCAACGCGTTGCTGACACCCGCCATTTTCTGTCCATACCGCACCCATCAAACCATAAGCGGTGCCGTTAGCTAAGGTAATCGCCTGAGCCTCAGTCTCAAATGTCATAGCAGAAAGAACAGGGCCAAAAATTTCTTCTTGTGCGCAGCAATGGTCAGGGGGAACATGCCCCAACAGTGTGGGGGTGACGTAATAGCCTTTGTCGGGTAATCCAGCCGACACAACACCTTGGGCGACGATATCAATACCCGACTTTTGGGCTTCGCTCAGGTAATACGCAACTCTATCGCGTTGTGCCATGTTCACCACGGGACCACAGTCCAGATCCATCTCTGGGGTGCCGACTTTCACTTGTGAAAATTGCCTAGCTAACTTGTCCATGAGAGGCGTGTAAATGCTGCTGTGAACAATCAAGCGACTACCTGCCGTGCAGGTTTGCCCTGTGTTGGCAATGATGCCACGGGTGATGATGGGTACGGCGCGGTCAAGATCAGCATCGGCAAATACCACGTGGGCTGATTTGCCACCCAACTCCAACACGCATTTGATAACGTTTTGCGCAGCAGCTTTTTGCACCAACACGCCTACCTCATTGGACCCCGTGAATGAAATGAAATGAATGCCTGGGTGGTGTGACAAGGCCGAACCCGCCTCCTCTCCCAAGCCAGTCACCACATTCACCACGCCATCAGGAAACCCCACTTCACGTGCCAACTCAGCAATACGCAGAGGTGACAAACAAGCATCCTCGGCAGGTTTGACCACCACCGCATTACCCATGGCCAATGAAGGCGCAATACTGCGGCCCATCATTTGTGCTGGGTAGTTCCAAGGAATGATATGCGCCGTGACACCCAAAGGTTCGCGCAACACATTCACGCTGTAGCCGTCTAAAAAAGGCAACACCAAGCCATGGATTTTGTCGGCCGCTGTTCCGTAGTATTCAAAGTACCGCGCCAACACCGTGATGTCGGTGCGGGCCGTGGTCATGGGTTTGCCCGTGTCTTTGGCTTCCAAGGCACTCAACTCAGCATGGTTTGCCAACACTTTTTCACCCAACTTCATGAGCAAACGTCCGCGTTCAAGCGCCGTCATTTTTCCCCAGGGCCCAAGAAGCGCGGCATTGGCAGCATCAACTGCTGCATTCACATCTGCTTGCTCTCCTCGGGGAATGGTTTCAAATTTCAAACCATCTACGGGAGACAGCACATCCAGAGTTTTGCCAGATAGCGCTGATACCGACTGTCCATTAATTAACATTGTTGCCATCGTTGTTCCTATCGAAATTGCCTGGGCTTCATACGAATGAGCCGCGCTCTATCGTCAATACTTGGTTAGGAATGTCTGACAGCAAAGCCGCATTGGACTCTGTGATCAGCACACATACGTCGGGGCGAGTTGTACGCAGGCGCCCCAGAGCTTGCGCATACTGCAATGCCAGCGCAGGTGCGAGACCCTGAAAAGGTTCATCGAGCAACACCACCTTGGTTCCCACCATCAATGCGCGGCCCAAGGCCACCATTTTTCCTTGTCCACCTGACAAAGCCGCGCCCGAGCGACTCAACATGGGTTGTAGTTGGGGAACCACATCGACAACGTGATTCAGTCGCTCTTGGATCTGCCTAGCTGATAGCTGCAAAATTTCACACGGCAATGACAGGTTTTCTTGCACGCTCATGGTGGGAAAAATCACCCTGTCCTCAGGGGCATAGCCCAAACCCACATGGGTTCTGAGGTGCGCTGGTGATGTACGCAAATTAACCTCATCCACATACATCCCACCCGAAGTGGCTTCTATCAAACCCATGATGCTGCGTAACAAAGTGGTTTTGCCTGCGCCATTACGCCCCACCACAGCCAAGGTAGTTCCTGCAGAGAGTTGCAAAGACAGGGAACGCAACACAGGCGAATGCCCAAATGACACACACAGACGATCTAGGCTCAACATGGCGGTAACCCCAGAACCTGTTCACGAACCTGTGCATTTTTAAGGACCTGCTGTGGGTCGCCATCAGCGGCTATCTTGCCATCTATCCACGCAGCAACTCGGGTGGCATAACGTGAAACGATATCGACATCGTGCTCGACAAACCAACTGGTGACTTTGCGTTCGTCTAAGGCCTGCATCACCAACGCCATCAAGCCATGCTTGTCTTGCGAGGACACACCACTGGTGGGTTCATCCATGATGATGAGTTTGGGTCGCAGCATTAAGGCCATGGCCACATCGAGTAATTTTTTGTGACCCTCTGGCAATTCACCAGCTAATTCATGCGCCGCTGAACGCAAACCAATCAACTCTAAGGTGTCCATGATTTCATGGTAATCAACCGAGTCCGATAAGGATGCCAACCAAGACAAGCGACCACCTCTGGCCGCAGCAGCAATTTCAAGACACTTCTGCACAGAATGCCCTGCAAACAATTGGGGGAGTTGAAATGAGCGCCCCATACCCAGTTTGACGATACTGCGAGGTTTTTTTCCCGTGATGTCATGACCATTGAACACAATGCGTCCAACTGTGGGTTGAAGATAGCCTGTGCAAATATTGATGAAGGTGGTTTTGCCAGCGCCGTTTTGACCAATGACAGCCAAGCGCTCGCCATCGTTCAATGCAAAATCAATATGGTCAGCCGCCACTACACCACCAAAGGCCAAGCACACATCGCTTGCAATTAAAAGCGCTTGGCTCATGGCTGCGCTCCTTTAGCCAACTTCTGCCGATACGCTTGCCATGCACCCAACATACCTTCTGGGGCCAAGGCAATCACAATCAACAGCGTAAATCCCAGCAACATTTGCCACACACCTGCCATATAGGCTGAGGCAAACAACTTGACCGCTTGAAAGACTGCCGCACCCACAAACGGACCCAAAGCATGGCTTGACCCGCCCAAAATAAGAATAAACACCAATTCACCCGACCGCGTCCAAGCGCCCATGTCGGGGGTGACCAATCCTTGCGCCAAGGCAAACACAGCGCCAGCCAAGCTGACAAAAAAACCAGACCATGCATAGCCAACCCACAGTATGTGGTGAGCCGATATACCCAAATACTCCAATCGAGTTTCGTTGCTCTTCATACCGGCCAAGGCTTCGCCCGTAGAGGATTGCGTAAACCGTTGGTAGAACCATCCCGCTAGCAAAGCGGCGCAACAACTCAGCAGCAACAACATGGTTTCAAATTCGCTTCGGTCAGTGATCATGCCCGCAAAGGAAGGACGTTGCACACGAATACCATCGGTCCCCCCCGAGATCTCATACAACTTACCGAGCAATGCCACGATGACCATACTGATTGCCAAATTGAGCATGCCGAAAAAAATACCTCGGTACCTAACCACAAACGAACCCAGCACGATAGCAAACACAGTGCCCACCAAGGTAGCCAACACAATCAGCCAGAGACCATCCATGCCGGGGAAAGCTTTGGCCATGAATGCGACAGCATAGGCAGAAACACAGGCAAACATGGCATGCCCAAATGACACCTGACCCGAACGTGCTGGCAAGGCAACGCCAAGCGCAGACAGGCCATAACACAGCCCAATGATGAGCATGGTTTTGGTCCAAGGAAAGACAACGCCCAATGCAAACACCAGCAGTACAGAAATAACAGAGAAAGCACCTAACTGCATCAAATTCTCCGCGACTGCGCCACACTGAACAGTCCATTAGGCCGTATCAGTAAAACCAACAACATAATGATGTAAGGCATGGCTACGTCAAACTCGGGTAAGAGATAGACAGCCATGGAACGAGCCAAACCTATCATCAAGGAAGTAATGAGCGCACCGGTGATTTGGCCTAAACCTGCGGTAGCCACCACAGTGAAGGACAACACAATCATTTCGGCCCCCATGCCTGGAGTGAGTGAAGACACAGGAACTGCCAAAGCACCACCCAAAGCGCCGAGCATGGCTCCTAATACAAACACCAGTGCACCGATTTTTTTGACATTCACGCCCATGGCAGTTGCCACTTCACGGTGATGGGTCAGGGCAACGGTTTGCTTACCCCATAGAGTTTTTTTCAGAAAAAAATTCAAACCTAAGTAACTGGCCAGTGCAATACCCGGAATAACCATCATTTGGTAAACCGTGTAAGTGACATCAAATATTTCAACCGTACCCAATCGAGAAACAATTTCACCCGCAGAGTAAGGCGAGGTACCCCATACCAACTTTTGCACATCTTCAAAAATCACAAAGACTGCAAACGTCACCAGCAATTGAATAACCGGATCGCGCTTTTGGAAATACCTCAACAACAGCACATCCAATAACAAGCCCATGACCACACCCACCACCATCGCGGCCAACACCAAAACAACAAACAAAACCGGGGTACTGTCTAACGCGTGACGCATGGCAAAGGCTGTGAGACTGGCGGCGGTGTAACCACCCAAGGCATACAAACTGCCGTGGGTGATATTGAGTACGCCCAAAACGCCGAAGATCAAGGTCAAGCCCAGCGACACCAAAAATAACAGACCTGCATAGGAAATGCCGTCAGCCACACCCAAGAGCAAGGTATCCACATTCATCGCTTAAATGGCCCCTTGTTTTTTCATTGATTGCATGGTCTCAGGGTTGACCCCGCACTCTTCCAAGATAGCCTCTGTGTGCTGCCCCACAGATGGAACGGCATCCATACGGTAACGGTAAGCGCTGTTCACTCCAGGCGGCAATAAAGCGCTGATGTGACCCACAGGCGAAGCCACCTGTTGCCAACGCTGACGAGCGCTTAGTTGGGGGTGGCTCCAAAGTTCGCTCATGTTGTTCATTCGACCGTGGGCAATCTTGGCTTCATCCAAACGAGACTCTACTGCGGTGATGTCGAGTGCCGCAAAGCATTGTTCAATCAACACGCTAAGTTGCTCTCGGTTCTGATGACGTTGGCTGTTGCTGTTGAATCGCTCATCCTTGGCAAGCCCCGCATCGCACAAGACTTTGTCGCAAAACACCAGCCACTCCCGTTCATTTTGCAGCCCCAACATGATGGTGGCACCCCCGCCCACAGGGAAAGGGCCATACGGATAAATCGTGGCGTGTGAAGCGCCTGAACGAGCAGGTGGTTCAGCATCGTTATAGGCATAGTAAAGCGGAAAGCTCATCCACTCGGACAAAGACTCCAACATAGACACATCGATGTGCGAGCCCTCACCTGTTTTCTCACGCAACAGCAAAGCCGAGAGAATGTTGGTGTAGGCATACATGCCGGCCGCAATATCTGCAATCGAGCAACCCGCTTTGGAGGGGGTGTCGGGTGTACCCGTCACGGATAAAAACCCAGCCTCACTTTGAATCAGCAAGTCATAGGCTTTTTTATCCCTGTAAGGGCCGTCATTGCCGTAACCAGAAATGTCACACACAATCAATCGGGGATTCAGCGTTTTCAGTTGTTCAAACGACAGTCCCAAACGTGCTGCGGCCCCAGGGGCTAAATTTTGGACAAACACATCTGCTGTTTTTAACAGCATCAACAACACCTGCATGGCTTGGTCGTGCTTGATGTCCAGTGTCAAACTTTCTTTAGACCGGTTGGTCCACACAAAATGCGAGGACAAACCATTGACCCGTTGGTCATAGCCTCGGGCAAAGTCACCCACTTCGGGGCGCTCAATTTTGATGACCCTCGCGCCCAAATCTGCCAACTGCCGCGTACAAAAAGGTGCAGCAATCGCATGTTCCAGCGAAATGACAGTGATATGGTCTAACGGTCGGGTCATGTCTTACAGCTAAAAAGATCGCGGCAAACCCAACACATGCTCAGCCACATAGGCATAAATCAAGTTGGTGGAAATAGGAGCGACTTGGTACAAACGGGTTTCTCTGAATTTTCTCTCGACATCATATTCGCAGGCAAACCCAAAACCACCATGGGTTTGCATGCATACATTGGCAGCCTCCCACGAGGCTTTGGCAGCCAGGTACTTAGCCATATTTGCTTGGGCTGCGCAGGGGTGATTCGAATCAAAAAGTTCGCAGGCCTTCCAGCGCATGAGGTTGGCTGCCTCCGTTTCGATGTAGGTATCTGCTATGGGAAATTGCACGCCTTGGTTTTGACCAATGGGCCGACCAAACACCACACGTTCACCAGCGTAATGACGGGCACGGTTGATGAACCAGTAGGCGTCACCAATGCATTCGGCCGCAATCAAAATGCGTTCAGCGTTCAAACCGTCCAAGATGTAATAAAAGCCTTTACCCTCTTGGCCAATCAAGTTATCTGCCGGAATCTCTAGCGCATCAAAAAATACTTCGTTGGTTTCATGGTTCACCATGTTGCGAATGGGTTTGAGTGTCATCCCTTGCGCCAAAGCTGCTTTGACATCCACCAAAAAAATGGACATGCCTTCGCTCTTTTTCTTGACTTGATCCAACGGTGTGGTGCGAGCCAGCAATATCATGAGATCTGAATGCTGGACCCGAGAGATCCACACCTTTTGACCTGAAATGACATAGCTGTTGCCCCTTTTGACAGCAGTCGTTTTGAGCTGGGTGGTGTCAGTACCCGTGGTGGGTTCGGTCACCGCCATCGATTGCAGTCGCCACTCACCGCTGGCAATTTTGGGCAAATAGAGCGCTTTTTGTTGCTCAGAACCATGCCGCAACAAGGTGCCCATGTTGTACATCTGGCCATGGCATGAACCAGCGTTGCCACCACTTAAATTGATCTCTTCCATGATGACAGAGGCTTGCACCAAGCCCAGACCTGAACCGCCATATTCTGATGGAATCAAAGCAGCAAGCCAACCCGCTCGTGTCAAGGCGCTCACAAATTCTTCAGGGTATCCGCGTTGATCGTCAATACCTTGCCAGTAAGCCCCATCAAATGCTGCGCACAAAGCACGAACACCATCACGGATGTCTTGATGTTCATCCAGTGCAGGTACAGTCGTTTTCATGGTGTAGCGCCTAATTCCGCTTGCGCTTGCATGGTCAGCCACCCCTCGTGGTCTTGCGCCCACAGACAGCAGTGTTGACCATCAGGGAGCATTTGTGCGCTCACCCGCAGCGGGCGTTGGTCAGCACACTCAAAAGTAGGGCGTACAGCTTTAAATGAAAACTGCTTAAGTGGCCTGTCAGTATGGCTTCCGAGCACATCAAGCAATAAGGTGGCAATCAAAGGGCCATGCACCACCAAACCCGGATAAGCCTCGGCTTGCGTCGCGTAGTTACGGTCGTAATGGATACGGTGTGCGTTGAAGGTCAATGCTGAATAGCGAAATAGCAAAACATCATCAGGTGTGATCTCGCGATGCCAGACAGGATGCGCAAGTGCACCGGTCTTCACTAATGTGTCGGCAGCGGTAGGCGGCAAGGATTTGGCTGTTACAAGGGCATGTGCGCGATACACAATGTCATGCGTTTCACGCAGGCAAAGTCCTTGTTGACCTTCATAAAGATGCTTGACGGTGACAAACACCAAGTCCCCGCTCTTACCCTGCTTGTGGTTCACCGATTGAATGGTCGATGTACGCGTTAGCTGGTCACCGACGCGGATGGGTGTTATAAATTCCAAATGTCCCCCTGCCCACATGCGTCTGGGCAGTGGCACGGGAGGCAAAAATCCGCCGCGCTTGGCATGTCCATCCTCGCCGAGGTCCGATTGTTTGGCGGTTGGTAAGAAATACAACCAATGCCACAAAGGCGGCAAGCTATCGCCGGCTTGGGGCGCTGAATCGTCTCTATCGAGCAACGCAGACATGGACCGCACAGGTGCAAGGGTGATGGTGTCTTGGCTGGTTTCGGTATTGCCCACCCATCGTTGCAACAAAGAGAGATCTATCGGGCTGCTCATGAAAACACCGCATGGTCACCCAGTTGGACCTTAGTTTGACCCGCAGCCAATTGATCGTAGTGATCAAACAAAGTTTGCGTACCACTTGAAGGCGTTGCATCCGCGTCATAACGCTGCGTCTTGGGATCCCATACCAGCATGGACTCTGTCGCGTAATAGCGCCCAATACATGCAAGCTCTGCTTTGTCTTTGAGTGAAGGAACTATCCAGCCTGCTACCCGCAGGAGGTGAATGATGACGTCGAGCATCGCCACAGGAACGCGGGTGTACTTAGGTTTTTTGTTGAACAACTTAAAAAGGTATTGACCCTGCTGCAAGGGTGTGATGGCCTCACCTGGACCACCTATAGGCAGTATGCGATGGTGCTTGGCTGGCTCAGTCAAGCACGACGTAATGAAGTAAGCCAAATCATGGTCGCTAATGGGCTTACATGCAGTGAGTTCACCATTGCCAAACACCAAAAACGATTTGTTTTTTTTAATCCGTTCAATTTGACCCGACAATGACTTGAAAAAAGCGGTGGGACGAACAATGGAATAGACCATACCCGACGCGCACAATTCTTTTTCAAAGGCCAGTTTGGCTTGCTGAAAAGCCAACAAGGGTTTTTGAACGCAAATAGCTGATAACAACACAAACTGACCAATACCGGCTGATTGCGCCGCTTTCAACCATCGTGAATGCGCTTGGTAATCGATGGCCC
This sequence comes from Comamonadaceae bacterium, assembly GCA_947455935.1. GTDB lineage: Bacteria > Pseudomonadota > Gammaproteobacteria > Burkholderiales > Burkholderiaceae_C > Limnohabitans. Next base: position 27,667 of record CANGPV010000002.1, on the reverse strand, counting down.
AAGCGTCATTGGGGCTGCCCGTACGAGAGGCCAAGCAAGACACAATGGCGTCAAACCTATCGTCGCGCAAACTTTGCACTTGCGCAGTGGATACTGACTGAACATCCCCCAGTCTGATCTCGGCACCGGCAAGCAACCCATGTATTTTTTCTATAGACGCTTGATTTTTGAATCCTGCTTTGTGGCGTATGAGGCAGGTCACAGAATGCCCTGCTTCCAGCAAAGCTTTGCATGTTGCTTGACCTATGGTTCCAGTGGCACCCAGCAAAAGAACACGCATGCCTGGTCTCATTAAAAGTCTGAATGCTTGGCCATAAAGGCTAAAGCTAGCCAACCGACTACAAAGGCCATACCTCCGTAGGGCAATAAGAAAGACAAGCTCCCCATACCTACCAAATGACGGATGGCTATGTTAAGGCTGAACATCAAGATGCCAGCCATAAACAAACCTGCGCTGAGGACCAAGGAAAGGTGGAACGACTTCTCTTTAGCTAGCCACGAAATGATCAATATCGCCAGCGTATGGAACTGCATCAATTGAATAGCAGCATTGAGAGAATGCCGCGCTGCCTGATCTAAATCTGGTTGATGCGCCGTGTAAGCGGCCAGCAACACAGACACAGCGCCCATCAAGCATGCGAAAACAAACAACAAACGATTGAAAGTTTTCATTCAAGCAACGGGCGCATCGGATCAGCTGTTTTGCTTGACGATTTCAATAATCAACACAATTGTTCCAGCAATGGCAGAAAAAATCACAATGCCCACGGCGTAGTACAGCGCAGACTTGTTTTTAATGAGGGAGGCTTTGTTTGTATTCATGCCCGCATTTTGTCACTTAAGCGAGGCAACCCTGATTAGGGTTTTTGATAGGAAGCTGGCGGAAACGAAGGGATTCGAACCCTTGATGAGGCTCAACACCCCATACTCCCTTAGCAGGGGAGCACCTTCGGCCACTCGGTCACGTTTCCAGCTGATTTATTATGCCTGATTCTTCTCTAAGTCAAAGGCTTTGTGCAGGGCCCTCACAGCCAACTCGAGGTATTTCTCGTCAATTACCACGGAAGTTTTGATTTCGCTGGTGGAAATCATCTGAATATTGATACCTTCAGCGCTCAAACATTCAAACATGCGACTGGCCACGCCCACATGGCTGCGCATGCCAATACCGACGATAGATACTTTGCAAATCTTGGCGTCACCAATGATTTCGGGAGCGCCCAACTCGGCCATGACCTGCGATTTCAGCAAGTCCATGGCGCGCACATGATCGTTACGGTTAACCGTGAAGCTGAAATCGGTCAAACCACCTTTGCTGATGTTTTGAATAATCATGTCCACTTCAATATTGGCTTGTGCTACAGCGCCCAAAATTTTGAAAGCAATGCCAGGCTTGTCAGGCACGCCGATGATGGAAATTTTGGCTTCATCGCGGGTAAAAGCGATGCCCGATACGATGGCTTGTTCCATTTGTTCGTCTTCCTCAAAAGTGATCAAGGTGCCCGACTTGGCTTCCTCATGAATATCAATGTCCCATGGCGTAAAGCTTGAAAGTACACGAAGCGGTACTTTGTATTTTCCCGCAAACTCCACCGAGCGAATTTGCAATACCTTGCTGCCCAGTGACGCCATCTCCAGCATCTCTTCAAAACTGACAGTGTGCAAGCGCCTGGCTTCGGGTACCACGCGGGGGTCGGTGGTGTACACGCCATCCACATCGGTGTAAATCAAACACTCCGCAGCCTTCATGGCAGCTGCCACTGCAACCGCCGAGGTGTCGGAGCCGCCGCGACCTAAAGTGGTGATGTGGCCTTCACTGTCGACACCTTGGAAACCGGTGATGATGACCACTTTGCCAGCAGACAAATCGGCACGCACACGCGCATCGTCAATAGACTCGATACGCGCTTTGGTGAAAGCACTATCGGTGCGAATAGGCACTTGCCAACCTGCATAGCTGACCGAGGACATCCCTTCTGCCTGCAAAGCAATGGCCAGCAAAGCAGATGAAGCTTGCTCGCCGGTGGCCGCCAGTGCATCGAGTTCTCTGAAGTGTTCGGCGTTGCTTGACTGTAGTGCCAGCTCTTTGGCCAAGCCCAGCAAGCGGTTGGTTTCGCCACTCATGGCCGAGGGAACGACCACCATCTGGTGCCCCGCTCTGGCCCATTTGGCCACGCGCTTAGCCACATTGCGTATGCGTTCGGTCGACCCCATGGAGGTGCCACCGTATTTATGAACGATCAAAGCCATCGTAGAAGTCAGTTTGTCTAAGCTAAAGCTTTAAATTGTACCAATCGATGCGGTCTTCAACCCTGTGCACAAAGCCCTCACCCACTTTGATGTGGATGCGGTGGCCCCGTGTGGTGCAGGCTTGGATTTGCTGCTGCAGTTCAAGCAATTGCGCTTGGCTGGCACGCACCCCCAAGCCCTTGAGCCAATGGCGAAGCACATTGGCTTGGCGCGCTGGGCTCAAGTTCTGCAAGGCCGACAACAACGGCGGTTGCCCCACCAGCAACAAGTCTTGCGCGGCCACCTCGTCGAGCAAGGTTTGCGCTTGGGCCGCATGCTGGGCGGCGCGCGCCAAGGTTTGGCGGTAGCTGGGAAACAGTTGCGCCCAAACCGGCAGCAACTCTGCGCGGATGCGGTTGCGGGTGAATCGCGTGTCTTGGTTGGTCGTGTCTTCGCACCAGGTTTCGCCCTGGGCTTGCAGCCACGGGCGCACCCAAGCACCGGGCAATGACAGCCAAGGCCGGTGCCAATGGACGCCGCCCCGAATGCGCGTGGCAGGCATGGCCGCCAAGCCAGGCAAACCGGCACCGCGCGACAAGGCGAGCAGCACGGTTTCGGCTTGGTCATCGGCATGCTGAGCCAGCACCACATGGCGCAGGCCACCGCCCCAATGTTGTTGCAACACTTCAGTGATGCCTGCATACCGCGCGTTGCGGGCGGCTTCTTCGGGGCTCTCGCCGCTGGCGTGCTGGGCCTGTACACGGTGCACCACCAAGGGCACGTGCCAGCGTGTGCATAAGGCCTCGCAGTGTTGGGCGAAGGTGTCGGCCGCTGCTTGCAAGCCGTGGTGGATGTGCACCGCCCTGACCTGCCCCGGCCAGCGTTGGGCGCAAGCGACCAGCATGGCGCTGGAGTCGGCCCCACCGCTCAAGGCCACCACCAAGGGTGGCAAGGGGTCCAAGGCCTGCAAGGCCAAGTTCAGGGGGTGTGGGTCTGGGGGGGGGCTGGCGCTCACCCGGGGCTCATTGGGCTTCGACTTTGGTGTCGTTGAAGCGGCCGTAACTTTGCAGGCGCTCGTAACGTTTGTCGAGCAGTTCTTTGACCTTGAGGTCGCTGACTTGACGCCACGCATCATTGAGGCCGCGCTTGAGTTGCGATGCCATGTGTTTGGTATCGCGGTGCGCACCGCCAACGGGTTCGTTAACAATTTTGTCAACTAACCCCAAAGCTTTTAATCGATGAGCTGTGATGCCCAAGGCATCTGCTGCATCCGACGCGCGATCTGACGTCTTCCACAAAATGGAAGCACAACCCTCAGGGCTGATGACGGAGTAAATGGAGTACTGCAACATCAACAGTTGGTCACAGACGCTGATAGCCAGCGCACCTCCCGAGCCACCCTCGCCGATGATGGTGGTGATGATGGGGACTTGCAATTGCGCCATCTCAAAAATATTGCGCCCAATAGCTTCAGACTGACTCCGCTCCTCAGCATCAATACCTGGAAATGCGCCGGGAGTGTCGACAAAGGTGAACACAGGCAGTTTAAATTTCTCGGCTGTCTTCATTAAGCGCAAGGCCTTGCGATAGCCTTCGGGGCGCGTCATACCAAAGTTGCGAGCGGTTCGTTCTTTGGTATCGCGCCCTTTTTGCTGACCGATCACCATGCAGGCATTGCCATTGAACCTAGCCAACCCGCCGACGATACTCAGGTCATCAGAGAAATGCCTGTCGCCATGCATCTCTACAAAGTCGGTGAAGATGTCATTGATGTAGTCAAGCGTGTAAGGGCGCTCGGGGTGGCGGGCGATCTTGGTGATTTGCCATGGCGTCAGATCGCTATAAATGTCCTTGGTGAGTTGTAAACTTTTTTTGGCGAGTTGTTCTATCTCATCGGATATATCTACCGCAGACTCGGTTTGCACATACCTCAGCTCTTCGATTTTGCCTTCGAGTTCAGCAATGGGTTGCTCGAAATCGAGAAAAGTTTTTTTTGCCAATCGTCTCTCCTTGCGCTTTGACTGCTTGCTTGTGAGCCTAATAAGCCACGGGCTGTGGGTCTAGCGATCGCCAAATATACCAAGTTGCCACGCTGCAATACGGGGCCCAGGCAGCAGCCACTTCGCGGGCATCGCTGCGGCTGACAGCTTCGCCTGAAAAATAGTTATGGCTGATACCGTTGATCAGACCCACATCGTCCAGCGGCAAGACATTAGGGCGCATCAGGTAAAAAATCAAAAACATCTCTGCGGTCCAGCGTCCAATGCCGCGAATAGACACCAGCTCTTCGATGATGGCATCGTCATCCATCTCTGCCCATTGGCGGGTATGCACAGTGCCGTTTGCAAAGTGCAAGGCCAAGTCCACCAAATACTCCACCTTGCGCGCAGACAAACCTGCAGCACGCATATCGTCCACTTTGAGTTTGAGTACATATGCGGGGGTGATTTTTTTGGGTAAGGCTGCAAACCTGTCCCATACCGCTTGCGCAGCCTTGACCGAAATTTGCTGGCCTACGATGCTGCGGGCCAAAGTGACAAATGCGTCCCCACGTGACTCTAAACAAGCGTCACCAAACTGCGGAATCAAGCGGCGCATGACGCGGTCTTTTTTTGCCAAATGCTTACAAGCCTCCTCCCAATAAGGCGGAACAGAGCGCTTGATGGGCAAGGCCGCGACCATCAAGCACGCTCCCATTGCGTGCCATGGGCGGAGTCTTTAAGCACCACGCCCATGTCGCTCAAGGCTTTGCGGATGCGATCGGCTTCAGCAAAGTTTTTGGCTGCCTTGGCTTGTGCGCGAGCTTCAATCATGGCTTGAATTTCTGTTTCATCAACAGCGCTACCTGCTTGCAAGAAGTCTTGAGGGAGGCTTTGTAACAAGCCCAACACACCGCCCAAGGCTTTGAGCAGGCCCGACAACTGTGAAGATTGTGTGCGGTTGATTTCAGCAGCCAGTTCGAACAACACGGCCACGGCTTCGGGTGTGCCAAAGTCTTCGTCCATGGCGGCTTTAAAACGCAAGGCATAGGCGTTGCTCCAGTCGATGGCGACGTCGCTGGGTGGCACCGCATGCAGCGCGGTGTACAAACGTTTAAGCGAAGAACGGGCGTCGTCCAAGTGCGCATCGCTGAAATTCAAAGCGCTGCGGTAATGGCTTCTGACCACAAAGAAACGCACCACCTCGGGCGCATACAACTTCAGTACGTCGCGTATGGTGAAAAAGTTATCCAAGCTCTTGGACATCTTGACGTTATCCACATTGATAAAGCCGTTGTGCATCCAAATGCTGGCCATGGTTTGGCCGCTGGCACCTTCGCTTTGGGCGATTTCGTTTTCATGGTGAGGGAACTGTAAATCGGCACCGCCACCGTGGATGTCAAAACTTTGTCCCAGCAATTCACACGCCATGGCAGAACACTCAATATGCCAACCAGGGCGTCCTGGGCCAAAGGGACTGTCCCATTTCACCTCTTGGGGCTCTTCGGGCTTGGCCGACTTCCACAACACAAAATCAAGGGGGTCGTCTTTGCCATCGAGCACCGCCACACGCTCGCCCGCATGCAATTCATCCAACGATTTGCCAGACAACTTGCCATAACCACCAAACTTACGAACTGCGTAATTAACGTCGCCACTGGGCGCCCGGTAAGCCAAACCCTTGTCTTCCAGTTGTCCAATCAGTTTGAGCATATGCGGCACAAAATCGGTGGCTCGAGGTTCCAGCGTGGGGCGTTCTATGCCCAAGGCATCAGCGTCTTGGTGCAGGGCCTGAATCATGCGATCGGTGAGTGAGCGAATCGTCTCGCCGTTGTCTGTGGCGCGACGGATGATTTTGTCATCAATATCGGTGACGTTGCGCACGTAAGTGACCTGGTAACCACTGTGCTTGAGCCAGCGTTGCACCACATCGAACGCCACCATAGAGCGTGCATGGCCCAGATGACATAAATCGTAAACCGTCATGCCGCACACATACATGCGAACCTGACCGGGTGTCAGCGGCGTCAAGTTTTCCAAAGCACGGCTTAAGGTGCTGTAAATGCGGATGGTCATAGTGTGAACAACGATGCTTGCGGCGAGGCAAGACAGGCAAGTAACTTGGAAGGACTCTCTACTACAATGCCAGCAGTATATCGACCCCTAACGCAGTAAACATTTTTCGACACTGTGCTTGAATGAATTACATGTCACGCTCCTCCTTGCATTTACCTGTCTCTTTGTTCGTGGCTTGGCGTAGTTGCTTGGCAATCCTGCTTTTATCCGTGCAACTCGGTGTGCATGCGCAATCTTCCAGCACGGTACAACTTAAAGGTACGCCGCACGATGAGGTGCAAAAAGCCATGGGTCAACGTAAATGGCCACAAGCCTTGGAACAAGTCGACACCTATTTGCAAGAGCGTCCGCGTGACCCACAAATGCGTTTTTGGCGTGCCCGTTTGCTGGAACAGCTTGGTCGCGCTGATGAAGCCTTTGCGGTGTACGAAGAACTGGCGCAAGATTATCCTGAGCTGCCTGAGGTACAAAATAACTTGGGCGTGATGTACGCGTCGCGCGGCAACTGGGGCCAAGCCAAGCTGGCCATCGAACAAGCCTTGCGCAATAACCCCGTTTATGCCACCGCCTATGAAAACATGGGCGATATTTTGTTGCACCAAGCACAACAAGCATTCGCCAAATCAGCCGAGCTCAACCCCACTGGTGCCAAATCTGTGCAGCAAAAAATGCTGGCACTCGACCCCATTCTTCAACTCACTCTCAGCACACCCCAATGAATTTACGCCGCACATTGCTTGGCATGGCCTTGGCCATGTCCGCCTTGGGTTTAGCCCAAGCTCAAAACGCAGCAACAACTGCACCCCAAGTCAAATTCACCACCAGCGCTGGTGAATTTGTTGTGGAGCTGTACCCCGACAAAGCACCCAACACGGTTGAGAATTTTTTGACTTATGTACGCGACGGTCATTACAACGGAACGATTTTTCACCGTGTGATCAATAACTTCATGATTCAAGGCGGTGGCTACGATGCTCGCTACATGGAAAAGCCTACGCGCCCTCCCATCAAACACGAGGGTGCTGAAGTCAAGGCCAAAAGCGGCCCAACCAACACCGTGGGAACTATCGCCATGGCACGCACCAACAATCCCCATTCGGCCAGCGCCCAGTTCTTTATCAATGTCAACAACAACGATTTTCTGAACCATTCAGCCCCCGGGGGTCAAGGCTGGGGCTATGTGGCCTTTGGCAAAGTCACCAGCGGCATGGAAGTGGTCAACAAAATCAAACAAATGCCCACAGGCGCTGGCGGTCCTTTTCCCAGCGATGTTCCGCAAACCCAGGTGGTCATTCAGTCTGCCGCACTCGTGAAATAAGAACCATGTCAAACCCTCAAGTTGAACTGCATATCCAAGACCACGGCGTGATCACGCTGGAAATTGACGCCGACAAAGCTCCCAAAAGCGCTGCTAATTTTTTGGCCTACGTAGAGAGCGGTCACTACGACCAAACCATTTTTCACCGCGTCATCCCCGGCTTCATGGTGCAAGGCGGTGGCATGTCAGTGGGCATGAAAGAGAAAAAGACCGGCGACAAACTGGAAAACGAAGCCAATAACGGCCTGAAAAACAACTGCTACACCGTTGCCATGGCCCGTACCAGCGATCCGCACTCGGCAACATCGCAGTTCTTCATCAATGTGAAAGACAACGACTTTCTCAACCATACCGCGCCCACAGGCAGTGGCTGGGGCTATGCGGTGTTTGGCAAAGTGGTGGCAGGCACCGAGGTGGTGGATGCCATTTGCAAAGTCAAAACTGGCCGCAAAGGCTTTCATGACGATGTACCCAAAGACGACGTGATCATCGATAAGGCCGTGCTGGTAGCCAAGTGAATGCGCTTGCATGGCACAAGCTGACTTTCATTTCTGACTTGCATTTGCAAGCCAGCCAAGAAGCCACTTTCGAGTTATGGCGGAAGTCTCTGCAAACCCTACAAACCGATGCCCTGTTCATCTTGGGCGATTTGTTTGAAGTATGGGTAGGCGACGATATCTTGGACGCCCCACAAGGTGATTTTGAGCGCAAATGCTGCGACATCCTTCACCAAGTCAGTCAGCGTATTCCGGTGTATTGGATGGTCGGTAACCGCGATTTTTTATGGGGCGACAAAGCCGCCCAACGAAGTGGCATGCACACTTTGAGAGACCCCTGTGTGCTTGAAACTGTTGAAGGGCGATGGGTACTCAGCCACGGCGACGCCCTGTGTATAGCGGACACCGCCTACCAAGCGTTTCGCCAGCAGGTGCGCTCTGAATCGTGGCAACTTGAATTTTTATCCAAACCCTTAGAGCAACGTCTGCAAACAGCTCGTGACCTGCGTGCGCAAAGCGAAGCGCTGAAACAAAAGCAAACCCATTGGGTGGATGTAGACAACACGGCTGCGTTGTCATTACTGCAAGCGCATCAAGCCCATGTGCTGATTCATGGGCACACCCATCATCCAGCGGTTCATGCTTTATCAGAAACGCACAGCCGCTGGGTCTTAAGCGACTGGGATGCACAGGTCCATCCCCCTCGGGCGCAATGGCTGACCTGGCAACGAGGTCTGGGCTTGTCGCGCCAAGACCTTGTTACCTGATACTTTTACTTTTTCAGCAACACCTTGAGCGCAGCTTGCACTCGCTTGGCGGCCTCGTCGTCATAAGGGCTACCCAAGATCTGGGCAACGTCGTGGGCCCAGGTTTGTGCGGGTCCCGCATCGTTGCGCTTGGTCAACAACTGAAGTTGCAACATGCGCCGCGCGTCTACATGCGCTGCGGGTGTGGGCACCTCAGCGGCAACTTCTAAGCGCAGCAAAGCTTGTTCGCTGGCGCTTTGGGGGGGGGCTTGCAATGCCTTGACCCAGTCTTGTCGTTGCTGTGCCGTCAAGCGAGAACCCAGCTCTTTGGCAGCTGGCAATTGGTCCGCTTGGCGATGCTGCCAAGCACCCAAGACATGCACCAAAGTTTCCCCATGGGCTTGCATGGCGAGTTTGCGCAAGGCGATATCAGCCTGCTCCAGCGCTTGGCGTTGCGCACGGAATGCCGCATCTCCCAAGCGCGGTCCACGCGCTTCAAAGGCAGGGCGTTCCCGAGGGCCACCGCGAGCGTTATCGGGGCCACGACGTGGACCCGCATCACGATCAGGTCGACGTGCACCCGCCTTATCCCCAAAACGCCCCGAGGGTGCAGGCTCGGTTTTCTTTTGACCGGGTCTATCGTCACCTCGCACGGCCACTACTTTCTTGGCGACCACGGGCACAGGCGCAGCGACAGAGGTATCGATAACGGCTTCTTCAGAAGGCGTTTCAACTGCAGCAGGCGCTGTATCTGTGGGGGTCGGTGCAACAGTTTCGCTGGGTGCAAGCTGCCCTGCGGCGACAGCCTGCACATGCGCCATGGCTTGGCGTATGCGTGCTGCATCTCCTTCGGCAATAGCATTGTCTAGCTCAGTTGCAGCAGCAATGACAGCTTTATCGTGTTCGGAGAGGTTGTGGGTGGGGGCAGCAGAACGTGCTTGGGTTTTGCGGCTGAAAGCGTCATCCAACGGCTGACGAAACGCATCCCATAATTTTTGCGCTAACTTGCGCTCCACGGGAACGGCTTGTGATTCGATTTGCCAGCGTTGCTGCAAGGCTTTGACAGCATCAATGCGCAACTGCGGTGCTTCACACAGCGCCTTGGCCTCTTCAATCATGGCGCGGCGCAAGGAAATACTGTGGGTTTGCGCCGCTTCAAGGCCCGCATGGGCGGCTTTGATGGCAGCCTTCCATTGGGCTTGCATATCCGCAAAGGCTTTTTCACTCAGGTGGCCGCTGTTACGCCAGCGCTCAGAAAACTGATGCAATTCACGGGCTTGGCTTTTCCAATCTGTGTGGCCTTGATGGGCCTGCGTCCATGCAGCCACTTCAGCCAACAAAGCCACGCGCCCTTCACGGTGCGCGGCACTTTCTGCCTTGGCCTTCTCAAGCCAAGCTTGCACAAAGGGGTAGGCTCGGTTACAGGCTTGGTCAAAGCGTTTCCACAAACCATGGTTGGGCAAACCACCTTGGTCGGTTTTTTTCCATTCGTCGCGCAACTGACGCAAGGTGTCTTGCAGTTTGCGCCCCCCCATGGTGGGTACCCATTGGCTCTCCTCAACGGCTTGTGTGGTGTCCTGCTCTGGAGGCTGTGGAGCAGGTGCTTGCAACAAAGCTTCCGCCTTGACGACCAACTGCAAACGAATTTCATCCGCATGCTTGCGTTGCCAACCTTCTAACTCACCCGCTGCTGCCAGCGCGGTTTGTACCTGCTCAGCTAACGCGGCCTCCAAATGTAGGCCCTTGGTTTTGAGCGTTGCACGCAATTGCGCAGCCGCGGCCGACATGGCTTTGGAATGGCCTAAAGCCACTTCTTTTTCCAACTGCTGTAACAGAGCAGGTACTTGCAAGGCAACTTGCGCGGCTTGGGGCGCTTCGGCTTTGGGCTTGTGAACCGTTGTTAAGGGTGCGGCGGCAACCACCTCGCCTCGAGCTTGACGTAACTGATCGGCCCAAGCTGGCACTGCAGGCAGGGCAAGTGTGCTATCTTCAGCAGCGGCTTGGGTTTGCGCCAAGGCCGCGCTGAAAGCTTCCCACACCAAAGGCATATGTTGGGTGGTTTCTGCGACCAGCGCAGGGTACTTAGGATCTACGCTGGACCAATGCGCATCGTTTTGCAAAGCGAAGAACTCATCGTGCAAACGCTTCAAATCGACTTGCAAAGCAGATTGCTGCTCCAATGCCTCTTGCCACGCTTTGGTCGAGAGCACTTCAATGCGCTGGGTGAGTAGCAATGCGGTTTCACGTTGCACCTGGGCGCGATGCTCAAGTTCGTCCACATGCTTGATGCGTTCGGTCAAGGCATGACGCAACCCCGCCAAGGGTTCGCGCGACAAAGGCGCACCTGCTTTAGCCGCATCCCGCTGCCAGGCCATGGCGTCAGCCACCTTGAATTGCGCAGCTTGCAACAAAGCTTCAGCCTTGTCAGCCCACTCTTGCGCCAACAGGTCTTGGGCCTTGGCACGCTTGAGATCGTCCAATTTTTCGCGCAAAGGTTTGGCAGCACCTTTGTCGCGGGTGCTCATTTCTTTGAGCACTTGCTGCATCAATTCGGCGGAAGGTTCAGTTGCCAACCAATCGCGCAAACGCGCCGCGCGTTCGCCTGAAGTGGGTGCGGTCAAAGCACCTGCGGTTAAAGCATCTAAAGTTGAAAGGTCAGGGGCGCTGTCAGAAGACGTGGTCACAATGGTTCAAGTAGGTTGGTTGGGCCCAGCCAAGGGCCAAAAGGTCTATTGTGACAGGGCACAAGGGGTAAATGCTTAAAATGGGCCCATGTCTTTGTATGAATCATTTCGCCAAGGGGTCAAAGTGTTTGCCTCCGATGTCGGCGATGGCTTTTTCCTCATTACCCACAGTGGCTTGGCTTTGCTGGGTCTGGGTGTTTTTTGTGCCATGGTTTTATTTGGCACTCAACCTGATTTGCGTTCGGCTGCAGAAGTTGAGTTGATCGACTGGCTGCAAACCCGCCACGACATTGACATCAGCTTTGAGAGCAATGCCGACGCCGTCGATCGTGCCACGGCCACCGACCCGCGCGATTTGCCCAAAGACCAAGCCAATATCGCCATGTGGCTGAGCCGCAAATACCGTGTCGCCCCCGAACCCATCAGCGCCTTGGTCGTAGAGGCATTTGAGATCGGCCCACGCAATCGCTTAGATCCAACATTGATATTGGCGGTGATGGCGGTGGAATCGAGCTTCAATCCGTTTGCTCAGAGCACGGTAGGCGCTCAAGGGTTGATGCAAGTACGCACCAAAGTACACACCGATAAATACGAAGATTTTGGCGGTGATTTGGCCGCCTTCGATCCGATAGCCAATTTGCGCGTGGGCGTGGAAGTGCTCAAAGAATCGATTGCGCGCAATGGCTCGGTCGAGGCGGGTCTGCGTCAATACGTGGGCTCGGCCAACAGCGGCGAAGACGGTGGTTACACCGCCAAGGTTTTGGCCGAACAACACCGCTTGCAAGAAGTCGCACTGGGCCATGTGGTGCCACTGGCAACGGCCAAAGCAGCTGATGGCGACAAACAAGGATTACAAAAACTTTGGGATAAGGCCAAGCAGTTAGCCACTTTTGAAAACGAACCCTCCAATTAAGAAAGACCTTCTGATGTTTTCACGTACGCATTTAGTTGAACACACCGACCCCGAACTCTGGGCCGCCATTCAAGCCGAAAACGCTCGCCAAGAGCATCACATCGAACTCATCGCCAGCGAGAACTATGCCTCGCCTGCGGTGATGCAAGCGCAAGGCACACAACTGACCAACAAATATGCCGAGGGTTACCCCGGCAAGCGTTATTACGGCGGGTGCGAAAACGTAGATGTCGCCGAGCAACTTGCTATTGACCGTGTGAAACAACTTTTTGGCGCGGATGCTGCCAATGTGCAACCGCACTGCGGCGCTTCAGCCAACCAAGCCGTGTTCTTGGCCTTTTTACAGCCCGGCGACACCATCATGGGCATGAGCTTGGCTGAAGGCGGCCACCTCAGCCATGGCATGCCGCTGAATATGAGCGGCAAGTGGTTCAAGGTGGAAAGCTATGGCCTCAATGCCAAGGAAGAAATTGATTACGACGCCATGGAAGCCAAGGCGCGTGCCACCCGCCCCAAGCTCATCATTGCCGGTGCATCGGCTTACAGCTTGCATATCGACTTTGCCCGCTTTGCCAAAGTGGCCAAAGAAATTGGTGCCGTTTTTTTAGTCGACATGGCGCATTACGCCGGCTTGATTGCTGCCGGTGTCTACCCTAACCCTGTGCCCTATGCCGATGTGGTCACCTCCACCACCCACAAAAGCCTTCGCGGCCCAAGAGGCGGCATCATCCTTATGAAGTCCGAACACGAAAAAGCGATCAACAGCGCCGTGTTCCCAGGCCTGCAAGGCGGCCCCTTGATGCACGTGATTGCAGCCAAGGCCGTGGCCTTCAAAGAAGCCCTGCAACCCGGCTTCAAGGAATACCAACAACAGGTGGTGAAGAACGCGCAAGCCATAGCCCATACCCTCACAGAGCGCGGTTTGCGCATTGTGAGTGGCGGCACCCAAAGCCATGTCATGTTGGTCGACTTGCGCGCCAAGGGCATCACGGGCAAAGCGGCCGAAGCAGCTTTGGGCAATGCCCACATGACCATCAATAAAAACGCCATCCCCAATGACCCCGAAAAACCCATGGTCACCAGTGGTGTGCGCATTGGCACACCCGCCATGACCACCCGCGGATTCAAAGAAGATGAAGCGCGTGCCACGGCCCACCTGATTGCCGATGTGCTGGAACACCCCAACGATGAAGCGCACATTGCAGCGGTGCGTGCCAAGGTGCATGCCCTGACCAGTCGCTTCCCTGTCTACGGCTGACCCGCATGAAATGCCCTTTTTGCGGTCATGTGGAAACCCAAGTCATGGAAACCCGCATGTCCGAAGAGGGCGACTCGATCCGCCGACGTCGCTCGTGCAGCCATTGTGAAAAGCGCTTCACCACCTACGAACGCGCCGACGTCAGCTTTCCTGCTGTCGTCAAAAAAGACGGGCGACGCATAGAGTTCGATCGCAGCAAGCTCAGAGGATCGTTGAACTTAGCGCTACGCAAACGCCCTGTCAGCACAGAGCAAGTCGATACCGCCATCGAGCGTATCGAAGAAAAATTACTGGCACTGGGCCAGCGCGAAGTAGCCTCTACCCGCATTGGTGAGTTGGTCATGCGCGAACTGAAAAAGCTCGACAAAGTTGCCTATGTGCGCTTTGCCAGCGTCTATCGCAGCTTTGAAGATGTGGATGAATTCAAAACCTTGGTAGACGAATTCCGTCGCTGACGCAATCGGCTTGGGTCACCGTTTGAAGGTGCACAGCGCACACCCCTGACAGCCCTGGTACGTGCACCATGACGGTCATGGCAACACGTCTTTTTCCCCTTAAACGCCCCTCATCAACGCCAGGCTTCACGCTGCTGGAATTGCTCACCGTCATTGGCCTGACCGCCAGTTTGCTCAGCCTGGCCATGCCGTGGCTGCAACAGTGGCTGTGGCGTTTGCAAGTCGAGACGGCGGTGCAAGCGTGGAGTGCCGACCTGCAAACTGCACGTCTGCTGGCCATGCGCTCGGGCCAAGTTTTGCGCTTGCAACGTCTCAACAACTGCCAACCCCAGCCTTTGAACCAAGGTGACTGGCGCTGTGGCTGGCAATTGCTTCGCATATCGGGCAATCCCAACACCGCCGTCCATCTGACCTTTGCATTGACTGGCGAAATAAGTGTGCAGCTCAACCCTGCGCAAAACTTTTTAGACATTAACGCCTTGGGCGAACCGTTGCTGGGTGGCTTAAGGGTGGTGGTACAAGCCAAACGCAGCACGGCAGCCTCATCGGTGCGCACCCTTTGTATCAATACCGCAGGGCGTTTGCGGGTTATGTTGGGAAGCAGTTGCGCATGACCACCCATCAGCGCCCATGGGCAGGCTTCTCCACCTTAGAAGCCTTGGCAGCCTTGGTGGTTCTCAATCTATTGTGTCTGGGCGTTTTGGCATCCCAATTGCAAGCCCTGCAAATTCAGCGCGACGCTGTGGCTTTGCAAACCGCAGTGGCCCTAGCGCAAGACTTGTGGGAGCGCATGCACATCAACCCCCAAGCTGCTTTGACTTACCAACTTCAACGGGGGCAATCCACCACCGCCATCGATTGCCAAGCTCAAGCTTGCGCTGCCAGCGCTTGGGCGCAAGCTGATTTGGCAGCTTGGCAAGCCACGGTGCAACTGCGCTTGCCTGGGGCGCAAACCCAGTTAGTCACCAACTCGCTGTCACAGGTTGAGCTGCTGCTGGCTTGGCCAGTCAAGGATGTCTCCCTGAACCTCATCAGCAACAGCAGCAGCGAATGCCCTTCTGGCTACCGGTGCTGGCAAACCCGTTGGACCTTATGAGCAAGCACCCCTTGCAGTGCCAACAGGGCCACACTTTGGTGCAAAGCTTGGTGGGCATGCTGTTGTCGTCATGGGTCATCACAGCATCTTTTGCGGCATTTGCATGGGTACACCACAACCACTTACATCTGCAAGCCTTGTTCGATTTGCACGAGCGAATGCACACGGCGCTGTTGCTGGTGCAAGATCGTGTGGCTCGCGCAGGCGCTCCCGCAGTGCAATTCGATGCACAAAGTAAAGCCAGCTTGCTCAAGCCAGCAAGCACCCTTCAAGGTAGCGACACTACCCTCAGCTTGACGCACCACATTAGCCTCACGCCCTCTGACTGCCAAGGCCACCAAGCCTCGTCCTTGCAGTGGATTCAGGACGATTTCAAACGTAGCACACGCAATGAACTGAGTTGCAAAGACAGTCTGCGCAGCAACACCAGCTACCAAGCCTTGGTGGACAACATCACGCAAGTGGGACTTCTGTATGCGCAAGCGCTGTCTGGCCCTGTGCCGCAATTGCAATGGCGCAAAGCCAGTCAGGTCAGCGATTGGCAATCGGTGCGTGGTGTGCAAGTGTGTTTGCAAACCCAACTGGGAGTGACCAGCCTTCCCGCCCCAACCCTTGCTTGCAGCAGCAACCTGCTCTTAAGTCCTCCGGCCTTGGCTTGGAGAGGCGTGGTTTTTGTTCAGCACACAGGGCCATGAAGACACAACAGGGCTTGGCCCTGCCCATGGTTACCGTCATATCTTGCTTGTGCAGTGTGTTGCTGTTGTCAGAGTGGCGCAGTTTGACCTTTGCCCAAGCCCTAGGGCAAAGTGCCGCTCAACGTTGGCAACTCAAACAAGATGCGCTGGACGCCATCCGCTTGGCGATTGATGACATACGCTTAAACACCAGCGATGCACGCCACTCCATGAGTGCCGCATCTGACGTGCAAGTCTTTTTTCCACACAGCCTTTCAGAGTGGCAAAGCCTTCAATGGCGTCTTCAGTCAGATGAATGCCAAGCAGGTATTTGCCGCCCGTTGGGCTATGACAACGCGACCTTGTCACCTTGGCTTGCCAGACTGGCGCAAGCCCAAACATCCACTGCTATTTCGGGCAATCGCCTCAATTACTGGGTGGAAATTTTCCAAGCTGCTGTTCCCAATACCCCTCAAGCACCTTTTCTCTACCGCATCACCGTGTTAGTGCAAAGTGCGACCAGCAGCGCTCAACTGGGTTTACAAGCTGTATGGCAGCCCAATCCGAACAAACCAGACAGTTTGGCAACACCTCTGTCCACCACGGGCTTACAGAGATTGCTTAGCCTCTCGCCATGAAACCACCGAGTAAAGGCTTCACCTTGGTTGAGTTGCTGTGCGTGATGGCCCTCGTGGCCTTGCTCAGCAGCTTGGCGCTGCCCAGCTACCAGAGCAGCCAACAACGCGCTCAACGCAGCTTGGCCAAGCTGGCGCTGATGAAAACCGCGCATTGGCTGGAACGTGCTGCCAGCCTTTCTAGCATATACCCCACAGTCTTACCCGATGCTGTATGGCAAAGCAGCGACATGCGCTATCGTTTGCAATTGCAAGGCCAAGCCAATACGTATCTCTTGACAGCGATTCCTTTGGGTTCACAAAGCTCAGATCCTTGCGGCCAGTTAACGCTTAGCCATACCGGTGAGCGTGGTGTTCAACATGCCCTGTTCAGTGCCGCGCAGTGCTGGAGCAGATAAGCATTTAAACCGCACAGATAATTGCACCATGACCACGCACTTTTCTCACCAAGACACTGCTGTGATGACGCAAGCTTTAGCTCTCGCCGAGCAAGCCATGTTCATCACCTCGCCCAACCCACGTGTAGGTTGTGTACTGGCCACAACAGACGGCAAAGTTCTTGGCCAAGGCCACACGCAAGCCGTCGGCCTGGCGCATGCCGAAATCATGGCGCTGCGAGACGCTCAGGCGCGCGGTCATGATGTGCGCGGTGCCACTGCTTATGTGACGCTTGAGCCTTGCGCTCACCAAGGCCGCACAGGGCCGTGTTGCGATGCATTGGTGGCGGCAGGCATCGCCAAAGTGGTGGCCAGCGTGCAAGACCCTAACCCGCAAGTGGCAGGATTGGGGGTGGCCAGACTACGTGCTGCAGGTATTGAGGTCGAGATGGGTTTGGGCGAAACAGCTGCCATCGAGCTCAATCTGGGATTTTTCAAACGTATGCAGCAAGGTACGCCGTGGTTGCGCATGAAGTCAGCACAATCCTTGGATGGACAAACTGCATTGCTGAATGGCCAAAGCCAATGGATCACCTCTGAAGCAGCAAGACAGGATGGTCATCTCTGGCGTGCGCGAGCTTGCGCTTTGCTCAGTGGCATTGGCACCGTGCTGCAAGACGATCCTCAGCTGAATGTGCGTGGCGTGAACACGCCGCGCCAGCCGCATCTGTTGCTGGTCGATTCACGTTTGCAAACACCGATGAATGCCCGTTTATGGCATACCGAACGCCCCGTGGTGATTTACCACGCTGAGCACAATCAGGACAAACAAGAAGCACTGAAAGCCAAAGGCGCTGAGTTGGTGTGTTTGCCAGGCTCAGGTGGAAAAGTCGACTTGGCTGCCATGGTGAAAGACATGGGACAACGTGGTTACAACGAGGTGCATGTAGAAGCAGGCCATAAGCTGAATGGCTCGCTGTTGACAACTGGCGTTATTGATGAACTGCTGCTCTATTTGGCTCCGCAGATGCTCGGGCCAGGACAGTCCATGGCCGCCCTGCCTGCGCTTGAACAGTTAGGTGATGCATCGCAATGGGTTTTCACCAACCACAGCCTTGTGGGGGTTGATTTACGCCTCTTAGCCAGACGGCTTGGCTGATCTGCCAAAATACAGCTATGTTCACCGGCATCATCACCGGCGTGGGGCGCATCGCCGCCGTTCACGACCTGGGTCGTTCTTTGGATCATGGCAAACGCCTTGAGATCAGCACACCTGCGCATTATTTAGATGATGTGGGCCTTGGAGACAGCATCGCCCTCAATGGCGCTTGTATGACCGTCACCAGTTTCGACGCCACCCACAACCTTTTCACCATCGACATTTCAGCCGAGTCGCTGGACAAAACGGCGGGGCTTGCGCAGGTGGGCACGACGCTGAACTTAGAAAAAGCACTGCGCGCCCACGACCGCTTGGGTGGCCACATCGTGTCGGGCCATGTCGATGGCATAGGCCATGTTCGGCAGTTTGTCCAAATGGGCGAAAGCTGGTTGTTGCAAGTGTTGGCGCCCCCTATCCTTGCCAAGTACTTGGCCTACAAAGGCTCCATCACCATCAACGGCGTGAGCTTGACCGTCAACAGCATTGAAGACAGTGACGAAGGTTGTCTGGTTTGCATCAATCTGATTCCCCACACCATTGAAAACACTGCGCTGGGCCATTTGACAAGTGGCAGCGCGGTAAACCTCGAAATTGACACGGTGGCTCGCTATGTTGAGCGCATGCTCAGCTTGGACACCTTACAGAAAGCCCATCCATGACCTCACCTCACACACCTGTGGCCATCTCGTCTTTGGCTGACATCGTGGCCGATATGAAGGCCGGTCGCATGGTGATTTTGGTCGATGAAGAAGACCGCGAGAATGAAGGCGATTTGGTACTGGCCGCTGACCATGTCACACCGGAGGCCATCAATTTCATGGCGCGGTTTGGCCGTGGCCTGATTTGCTTGACCCTCACGCGTGAGCGTTGCGAGCACCTGAAACTGCCACCCATGGTTGAGCGCAATGGCACGGTCTACAGCACTGCTTTCACCGTGTCGATTGAAGCCGCCCAAGGCGTGACCACCGGTATTTCTGCCGCTGACCGCGCTCGCACGGTGCAAGTGGCTGTCGCTAAAAACGCCACGGCCAGCGACTTGGTGCAACCAGGTCATATCTTTCCATTACAAGCCGTTGAAGGCGGTGTGCTCATGCGCGCAGGCCACACCGAAGCAGGCTGCGATTTGGCGGGCATGGCAGGCTGTTCGCCTGCCGCTGTGATTTGCGAAATCATGAAAGACGACGGCACCATGGCTCGGTTGCCCGACCTGATGAGCTTTGCGGCAGAACACGGCTTGAAGATTGGCACCATCGCCGACTTGATCGAATACCGCAGCCGCACGGAATCTTTGGTCAACAAAATCAGCAGCCGTAGCTTGAACACAGCGCACGGTGAATTCACCGCCCATGCTTACAAAGACCTGCCCAGCGACAGCGTTCACATCGCCTTGGTGCGTGGACACTGGACACCTGACCATGCAGTGTTGGCTAGGGTACATGAACCCTTGTCGGTATTGGACGCCTTGGAGCCGCAGCGTCAGATGCACTCGTGGTCACTCGATGCAGCGCTGTCTCGTGTCGCACAAGAAGGTTCGGGCGTGGTGGTGCTGCTCAATTGCGGCGAAAGCGCAGCGCAATTGCTCTCGCAGTTCGAAGGCCTTGCCCGATCAGCACAAGCCCCTGAACGCGGTCGAATGGACTTACGCACCTACGGCATAGGTGCGCAAATTTTGCGTGACTGTGGCGTGCACAAAATGCGCCTGATGGGCAACCCACGTCGCATGCCCAGCATGGCTGGCTATGGACTGGAAATTACTGGTTACCTCTCCAAGGAATGATATGCACCACCCCGATCTAAGTGCGACACGCAATGACATGGATGGCAGCCAACTGCGACTAGGTATCGTGCAAGCACGCTTCAACCTTGACATCACCAACGCCTTGGCCTTGGCCTGTCGCAACGAATTGCTGGCGCTCAAAGTGCCTGCTGAGCAAGTTCAACTGGTGCAGGTTCCTGGCGCCTTGGAAGTACCGGTGGCTTTGCAAGCTCTGGCGCAAAGCCAGCAGTTTGATGCGCTCATCGCCTTGGGCTGCATCATCCGAGGCGAGACCTACCACTTTGAATTGGTGGCCAATGAATCGGGTTCTGCCATCACGCAACTGGCCTTGGACCACGGTCTACCGATTGCCAATGCCATCCTCACCACCGAAAACCAAGCCCAAGCCGTCGCGCGGCAAAGTGATAAAGGGCGCGATGCTGCGCGGGTTGCGGTAGAGATGGCGCTTTTAATGCAAAGCCTGTCATGACCGATCACAACTTACGCCGAGCCAGTGCCCGTGCCGCACGTACCCGTGCACGCGGGTTTGCCTTGCAAGCGCTGTATCAGGTGATGGTCGGGGGCAATCCTGCCGATGAAGTAGACAGCTTTACCCGCGACCTCAGTGGTTTTCACAAAGCTGATGCGGTACATTTCGACGCCTTGCTGCATGGCTGTGCTGCGCAAGCCGAGGCTCTCGATGCCCTCATCTTGCCCGTGCTCGACCGCAAACTCAGCGAACTCTCGCCCATCGAACATGGCGTGTTGTGGATAGGCGCTTATGAGTTGCAACATTGCTTAGACATCCCTTGGCGCGTCGTACTCAATGAATGCATCGATTTGGCCAAAGAATTTGGCGGCACCGACGGTCACAAATACGTGAATGCGGTGCTCAACCAGTTGGCGCAACAACTCAGACTTGCAGAGGTCCAATCTGAGCGCAGCAAACCAGCCGCCAGTGTTGCGGCGACCGACGATTCCACAGCTGCAGATTGACCATGCGCATCAGCCAACGCGCCCAACGCATCGAGCCGTTTTATGTGATGGAGATGGCCAAAGCGGCACAACGTATCGCCCATGCAGCCCGTGACAGCGATCAACCCATGGTGTTCCTCAATATTGGTGAGCCCGATTTCACTGCGCCACCCCAGGTGCAAGCCGCAGCCGAACGTGCCATTCGCGATGGCCGCACGCAATACACCAACGCCTTAGGTTTGGACGCGCTGCGTGAGCGCATCAGTGCTTGGTACGGCTCCCGTTTTGGCGTGCATATTCCTGAACGGCGTATCGTGGTCACTGCCGGTGCATCGGGTGCATTGCTGTTGGCTTGCATGGCTTTGATTGAAGAGGGTGATGAAGTCTTGATGCCCGACCCCAGTTACCCTTGCAACCGTCATTTTGTCAGCGCTGCCCAGGGCCAAGCAGTGTTGCTGCCCACCGATGCGAGCCAACGCTTTCAACTCAGCGCAGCGCAGGTACAAGCTCACTGGAACGACCACACCCGCGGCGTGTTGCTGGCCTCACCCTCCAACCCCACAGGCACCTCGGTGGCGGCTGCCGAACTCAAAGCCATTCATCAAGTCGTGCAACAGCGCGGTGGCATCACCATGGTGGATGAAATTTATTTAGGGTTGAGCCATGACGACGCTTTTGGGCAAACCGCATTGGCCATTGACGATCAGATCATCAGCATCAACAGCTTTTCCAAATACTTCCATATGACCGGTTGGCGTTTGGGTTGGCTGGTGGTACCAGATGAACTGGTGCCTGTGATCGAACGCTTAGCGCAAAACCTGTTTATCTGTCCCAGCACGGTATCGCAATACGCAGCCTTGGCGTGTTTTGAAGACGCCACACTGGCCATCTACGAAGAACGCCGCGCCGCCTTCAAAGAACGCCGCGACAGCTTCATTCCTATGCTCAATAGCATGGGGCTCACTGTGCCCGTCATGCCCGATGGCGCGTTTTACGCTTGGGCCGATTGCCGCAGTGCCTGCCAACGCTTGGGGTTGAAAAACAGCTGGGACTTTGCTGAGCATGTGATGCAACACGCCCATGTGGCCATCACGCCAGGGCGCGACTTTGGTGTGTATGCACCTGGCGACTTTGTGCGGTTTTCCACGGCCTCATCACTGCAAGATTTACACACCGCTGCGCAACGCATTCAACACTTGCTGGAGGCTGCATGAGGTTTGAGTTTCCTGTGCGGATTTACTGGGAAGACACCGATGCAGGCGGCATTGTGTTTTATGCCAATTATTTGAAATTTTTTGAGCGAGCCCGCACCGAGTGGTTGCGTTATTTAGGCGTGGAGCAACAAGCACTGCGTGAAGCCACCGGCGGCATGTTTGTGGTGGTGGAAACCCATTTGAAGTACCACAAGCCTGCTCAACTGGATGATTTACTGACAGTGAACGCAAGCCTGCTCAGCAAAGGTCGCTCCAGTTTAGTCATCACCCAACAAGCATGGCGTCAAGCTGCTGAACCTGTTTTGCTGTGCGAAGGTACGATTCGTATTGGCTGGGTACAAACCGCCACCTTACGACCCGAGCGAATTCCCTCTTCCATTTTGGAGCGTTTGACATGAACCAAGAGTTTTCTATTGTTAACCTGCTGCTCAATGCCAGTTGGGTGGTGCAAGCCGTCGTTCTTATTTTGTTGTTTGTTTCTTTGCTCAGTTGGACGGCAATTTTTCGAAAACTCTTGTCGCTGGCAGATGTACGCCGCTTGAACGATGATTTCGAGCGCGAATTTTGGTCTGGCAAAAGTCTGCAAGAGTTGTTTGCAGCGGCTCAGCAAAATGCCAAGCTCTCGGGACCTATGGAGCGCATTTTTGCCAGCGGCATGCGCGAATACCAAAAGCTTCGCGAGCGACGCATCACTGACAGCGGCCTGCTGATGGACGGAGCACGCCGCGCCATGCGTGCCAGCTTGCAACGTGAGATGGACGCCATTGAATCGAATCTGTCCATGCTCGCTTCGGTGGGCTCGGTGTCGCCCTATGTGGGTTTGTTTGGCACGGTATGGGGCATCATGCATGCGTTCACTGGCTTGGCACAAATGCAGCAAGTCACTTTGGCCAAGGTGGCGCCTGGCATTGCCGAAGCCTTGGTCGCCACGGCGATTGGTTTGTTTGCGGCCATTCCTGCGGTACTGGCCTTTAACCGGTTTTCACGGGATGTCGACCGCGTAGCCAACCGCTTGGAAACCTTTATTGAAGAGTTCTCCAATATCTTGCAGCGCAATGTGGGCGCACAAGCCACCACGCTGACACGCTGAAGCGAGGCCGCGCCCTATGTCTTCAGTCACACCTCGCAGCTCACGACGTCGCACCATGAGCGACATCAATATGGTGCCGTTCATTGATGTGATGCTGGTCCTGCTCATCATCTTCATGGTGACCGCCCCTTTGCTGGCCCCCAGCGTGATCGACATACCCACGGTTGGTAAAGCAAGTGCGGCCCCTGAGCAAGTCATCACGGTGGAGATCGATAAGAAACTCAAAATCATGGTCAAGTCGCGCAGTGCATCGCATGCGCCTGGCACCGATGTCAAACAGGCCGCCACCATGGATAACGTGGCGGCCCTGACCTTGCAACTGCAAGGCGGCAACGCCGCCACCCCTGTGGTCATCAGCGCAGACAAGCAAATTGCCTATGAAAACGTGGTCAAACTCATGGACAGCTTGCAACGCGCCGGTGTGCAACGTGTGGGTTTATCAGTTCAACTGAGCGAATGAACGCAGCGATGCGCACAGGTGACTCGCATCTTGAGTTCGCGCCTCCGAGAGACGATGGCAACGTTCGAGCATGGGTATTGGCCGTGGCTATCCATGTCTTGTTACTGGTTGCTTTGAACTGGGGTACCTTATGGTCACAGCAACCGCAAGACTTAAGCGTGGAAGCCGAGTTGTGGTCTGCGGTGCCGCAACCTGTAGCGGCCAAACTCCCGACGCCTCCTGAGCCTGAGGTAACAGTCACTCCCGAACCCAAGCCCGAGCCTGAACCGCCCACGCCACCCACGCCCGCCAAGCCTGTGTCCGAGGCCAAACCCACGGTCGATCCACAGATCGCCATCGACAAGCTAAAGAAAAAAGAGGCTGACGACAAACGCCGCGAGCAAGACGATAAGAAAGCCAAACTCAAAGCAGAGAAAGAAGAGGAAGCCAAGCGCAAAGCACAAGAAAAACAAGAGGCTAAAGAAGCTGAGGCACGTCACCAAGCCGCGGTTAAACGACTACAAGCCTTGGCAGGATCGGTGGGCACACCCGTAGACACCGGCGTGGCACCCAAACCCAGCGGCCCTTCAGCCAGCTACATCGGACGCTTGCGGGCCAAGGTCAAACCCAACATCACTTTCCCCGACAACTTGCTGCAAACCGTGGTGGGTAACCCGACAGCCGATGTTGAAGTCACCTGCAGTCCTACGGGAAAAATTGAGTCAGTGGATTTGGTTAAGTCCAGTGGCAACAGCGCATGGGACCAAGCCGTGATCAACGGTTTGCGTAAAACCGACATACTGCCGCGCGATGTGGACGGCAGCGTGCCTACACGTTTGGTCTTTAGCTTCAGACCGCGTGACTGACGCAGACCCGCTGTTACAAACCTTCGAACATCACCAAGGTGCGTTGGGTACAACTTTGGCTAAGCGGCAGTATCTTTTGATACTCGGGCGAGTCATAAAACGTTTGCGCTTGCGCCATGGAAGGAAAGCGTAACAACACCAAGCGCGTGGGCGACCACAACTGCTCTTCTTTCACTACCAAATGGCCACCTCGTGCCAAGTATTCACCGCCAAAACTCTCCACCAAAGGCTTGGCCAGCAGTTTGTACTTTTCCATTTCCTCGTCGTTGGTGATGAGGGTGTCAACAATGATGTAAGCGGATGCCATGGTCGGTTCCTTGGTTAGGCGTTGCGCGGCGATGTTAACCGCAAGCCTACGCCCACCGCCAAGCCCTGGCCCTCTTGGCTGTGCAAGCGAATAGGAGTGTCCATCTGCAAGGCCAGTTGTTTGACACTAAAGAGTCCCAGACCCAAGCTTTGCGACATATGTTCTTGTTCTGTGTTCTCTGCAAATGCCTGAAAACAAGCTTGTAATTGCGTTGATGTCATTCCGGGGCCTTTGTCAATAATCCACAGCCACAACACATCCCCTTGTTTGCGTGTACCGATCAACACTTTGCCGCCACTTGCGCCATAACGCAACGCATTAGAGAGCAGATTGCGCACCATGCGCTGCAAAGTGACCGTATGTACCCAGACCATCTGCGCGCTGATTCGACGACGTAATTGCACGCCACGCATGTGTGCCAAAGGTTCAAATTCTTGCAACACCTCACCTAACAACACAGGCAAGGGATGCGCTTGAAATTGATATGGTTGCAAGACCTTGGTTTTATCCTCAGCCAAATGACGCAGACTGTGCATGAAATCATCAACAAACAATGAGGCCAGTTGCAAGCCTTTCAGTAAATTCTGCTGCTGATGGGCTGAAGCCCCCATCAATGATTTGGCATAAAGCTGCATGCTTTGTAAAGGTTGCCATAAATCGTGCTGGGCTGCGGCATATAAACGACTGCGATCCAGATGCACTTGCAATCGCTGTTGCAAAGTTTGACGAAGTTGCAGTACTTGCATACAGGCTGACCAACCCAGCAAGGTAGCCACCACTGCACCTTGGACAAACTGCGCCCCCAATGTGGTGATCAAAGGCCACTCGAACCATCTGAACAACCAGTACACCGCCATCGATAACAAATACACCACCCAAACACAGACATACATGGCTATATAAGGGCGTGGGTGTCTGCGGTAGCTTCGACAAGCCAGCATCAGCATGCCAACAGACTGAAGGGCACCCAGATACAGCAGTGCTGTTCGCATCCATTGGCTGAAACCCCCTGCAAGCAAGGGAAGCGCCATCCACCAACACCCAGCACCCCACCTGAGCCACCTGTCCATGCGGGGGTCGTGTTGGGCTGTTCGCAAAAATGTCCTTGCATGGTGAACGCTCAACAGCATCAACAAACCATATGAAACGCTGCCTATCCAAGCTGCTTGCAGTCTGTCAAGCCAAGGCCATAAGGCGCACATCAAGCCACTTACCCATACAGCGCCCACGGTCTCGCACACTGCCATAGCGATGAAAATCGGCAAGGATGGGTTATAGAAAGAAGGCAGCAAAGTCAGCACATACAGAACCACCACCCAAGGCACGGCCAAGATCAAACCCATCAGCAAAAACAGTTCTCGCTGTTGTGTCATAAATACTTGAGGTGTTTGCAATACCAAAGGAAACTGCACGCGATTGACGCCTTGTTGTCGAACCAAAATCTGTAGTTGTTCGTGATCGCTCAAGCGGATAGGCCAAACCGCAAACAATTGGCCACTGCCCAAGCGCAATGGCTCAAGCTCTTGCAATTGCGCTTGGGCAGTCCATGAGCCACCAGCCTTTCGCCACCAAAGTTGCGCCGAGTCCAAGGTGGGGGACTGCAAACTTAACCAATAAATTAAGGCGTGATCGTCAACGCCTGACAGCGTAAAACCCGCCCAATACGCTTGACCACTGCGTGCAGCAACGACTTGAGCGCTGTGTGTGAGCCGCACACCTTCACCTGCAGCCATGCGTTGCCATTGTTTATCTGGCAATATTTCCGAGGGTATATCGGCTTGGTCTTCGGCAACTGCTAGCACGCTGGACCAGTGAGGCTGGGGCATTGCGTCAGCCGCGTGTAAACAAGCCAAGAGCAAGCCAGCGAACAGCGCCGACCTCATCGCATAGGACACATGGCGTCTAAGCATCGTTGACCTGCTGCTGTATCCATTGGAAATAGCGGTGGGTCGCTTCGGTACGGTTGTCGACACCCAGTTTGCGTAGCACCTCACGCGTATGACTGCGCACCGTGGCCTCACTGAGGCACAAATGCTGGGCGATACGATGACTGGTCCAACCCTTGGACAGTTGCGACAAGACCAAGCGTTGCTGGGCTGTCAAACTTTCAAAGCGATAGTGTTCAGATGTGTTCTCCTGTAAGTTGACCGATAACGGAACCGACAGGATCTGATGCATGGCACTAAGCAACGCCGACATGAACGCACTGGAAGGCAAAGCTTTGTTGACAAATCGCACACCACTGGCCAGGCAAGCCGCTTCAATGCAGGGATCTTGCAAAGCTGACAGCACCAACAATGCGCCTTGGGGGTGGAGTTCGCATACGGTGTTCAGAGTTTGCAATCCTTGGGCATCAGGCAGGTTCAAGTCCAGCAACACCAAAGCCCAGGCCTGGGACGTTGACAAAAGGCACACAGCCGATGAAAGCGACGAGGCCACATGGCATTGGGCAAGCGGCAAACAGCTTTGCACCGACGCGGCAATAGCGTCAGCCATCAAAGGGTGATCTTCGACGATCAAGATGCGCGGGTGAGGCATGACATCTCCTTGAAAGAGATGTACCTAATTTCTCCGCCCTCTTCAAGATGAGCAGGAATAAAGTGAGTAATATTTCAGTTACCTTGTATGTCTGCGCGAAGCTCGGAGCAAACCTGCTGCACACAGCAAGGCCAGCAAAGCCACAGGCATGGCCGCCATGAACACGGTTTGCAAGCCTAGGTGGGTACTGAGCGCCGCGCCACCAAGGGCACCTAATACGCCAGTGAAACCATAGCCAATCACTGCATACAAAGCTTGGCCTCTACCGCGTAACCGCCCAGGGAAATGCTGCGACAACCAAGCGATGCACACCGTGTGTTGAATGGCAAAGGTGAACACGTGCAGGCACTGCGCCAGCAACAACACGGGCAATAGTTGTCCATAAG
>CANGPV010000001.1 GCA_947455935.1 Comamonadaceae bacterium | reverse complement strand
GTCATGACCGCCGCCAAAGCGCAGTCTTTGGGCTTGACGCCTTTGGGTCGCATTGCCTCCTTTGCTACCACGGGCTTGGACCCCGCCACCATGGGCATGGGTCCTGTGCCAGCCTCGCGCAAAGCACTGGCGCGTGCCGGTTGGAAGGCCTCGCAGGTGGATCTGTTTGAGCTCAACGAAGCGTTTGCAGCGCAAGCTTGTGCGGTGAATCAGGCCTTGGACATTGACCCCAAGCGGGTGAATGTGAACGGTGGCGCGATTGCCATTGGTCACCCCATAGGCGCATCCGGTTGCCGCATTTTGGTGACGCTGTTGCACGAAATGCAGCGCAGTGGCGCCAAAAAAGGCTTGGCCGCCTTGTGCATTGGCGGCGGCATGGGCGTGTCGCTAACGATAGAGCGCTAAGCTTAAAAGTGTTGCCAGCTCAGCCTTGGCATTGTTTTTTGTAGTCCGCGACATCCTTGGGCAAGTTACCAGTCTCTGGCCTTGCGTCCAAGGATTCGCAGTTTTTAAATACTTTTTTGCAGTAATCCAGCTCCCGCATGGGGTTGCCAAATTCCTTGGCCAAACAAGCTTGGTGCTTGGGCTCGCACTGGTTGGCGGCCCGGATCTCCGTTTGCAGCTTGTTTTCCCACTCCTCGCACTGTGCAGTTTGGGCAGCCGCAGGCAGGCCATGACACGCTAGGATGTACAACAGTGGCATGAACCTAAGTGACTTCGCTTTCATGGCATCGCTTTCATAATGATGGGTTTGTACGTTTTCAACTCAGATGTGATGATTTCCATGAAGCTTTCTCACCCAGTCGATTTGCTGATCCGCCAAGCTTTGGTGTTTGATGGTACCTTGAGCGAACCTCGGGTCCAAGACCTTGCCGTGCGTGAGGGGCGCATTGTGGCCCTGCACGACCAACTTCAAGTCCAAGCCACCCATACCGTTGATGCCCAAGGTCTGGCGTTGATGCCCGGAATCATCGACTCCCACACCCATTTCGATGCCCAAATCACCTGGGACGCCTATGTACGTCCCTCACCCGCCATGGGCGTGACCACGGCCGTGATTGGCAACTGTGGCTTCACCATCGCTCCCTGTCGTCCAGCCGACCGCGAACTGACCATGCGCAACCTGACGCAAGTCGAAGGCATGTCCCTAGAGGTGCTTAGGCAGGGCATTGATTGGGGCTTCGAGACCTTCCCCGAATACTTGGCCATGCTCAAGCGCAAAGGCAGTGCCGTGAACATCGCTGCCTATGTGGGGCACTCCTCCGTACGCACGTGGGTGATGGGCGAGCAAGCCAATAAGCGAGAGGCCACGCCCGAAGAAATTGATGCCATGGCCGACATCGTCAAAGAGGCCATGGCCGCTGGCGCCGTGGGCTTTGCCACCAGCACCAGCCCCGCCCATAACGGCGAGGGTGGTTTTCCCATGCCCTCACGTTTGGCCAGTGACGAAGAAATGATGCAACTCACACTTGCCATGGCTAGCCTGGGGCGTGGCGTCTACATGGTCACCAAGGGCGGGCAAATGGCCATGTCGTTTTTGCAGTCGCTGTCGAAAACCAGTGGCCGACCCGTGATGGTGGCGGCATTGCTGCACAACAGCACCAACCCCGACGCCGTGTTCAAGGACATGAACGCCATTGCACAAGCCAACGAACAAGGTATTCCTTTGATAGGGCAGGTGTCGTGCTGCCCCTTGACCATGGACTTCACCTTTGCCTCCGCCTACCCTGTCGAGGGTTTGGTGAGTTGGCGTCCCGCCATGGGCCTGTCGCATGAGGCCCTGAAAGTGATGTTGGCAGACCCGTCTTTTCGCCAATCTGTTAAAGCTGAGTTGTCCCAAACCGCCACTTTCCGTTTGTTCAACAACGAATGGGACAAGGTGCATGTGGTGCAAACTGCGCTGAGCGAACACCAATCGTTCGAGCAAAAAAGCGTAGCCGAGTTAGCGCAAGCATCGCACCAAGACCCCTTGGATTTCGCCTTAGATTTGGCGCTGAAAGAAGACCTGCAAACCGTGTTCACTGCGCAATTGCTCAACAGCGATACCGATGCGGTAGCACGATTGCTCAATGACCCGCACAGCTTGGTGTCGCTCAGTGATGCAGGCGCGCACCTTACCTTTTTCAACGATGCCGGTTTTGGTTTGCATTTGATGGGGCACTGGGCGAGGGATCTCGGCAAGATGAGCATGACCCAAGCGGTACACAAATTAACCCAACAACCTGCGCAGGTGTTGGGTTTGAAAGAGCGCGGTGTGTTGCTTGAGGGGTATGCCGCTGATTTGTTGCTGTTTGACCCGCAAACGGTGGGACGTGGACCTAAACACCGGGTATTCGATTTGCCAGGTGGGGCAGCTCGCTTAAATACATTGGCCACCGGCGTGCATGGTGTGTGGGTGAATGGTCAACTGGTGGCTGACCAGCAGGGGCTTGTTGATCAAGCTGGCTTGCACGGCAAACTGCTGACTGAGTTCGCGTAATTCCCATGGCCATGCGCATCTTATTGATCGAGGACGAGCCAAAGATTGCATCGTTTGTTTGCCAAGGCTTACGGGCGGCAGGCATGGTGGTCGATCACATTGACAACGGCATGGATGGTTTGACATCTGTATTGCAAGCCCAGCATGACTTGGTGGTGCTGGACATCATGCTGCCGGGCATGGACGGTTTTGAGTTGCTGCGCCAAGTCCGCTCAGTGGGAATCGCCACACCACTAATTGTGCTGAGTGCCAAGACCGATTTGCCTGATCGATTGCTAGGCTTTGATTTAGGTGCCAACGATTATTTGGCCAAGCCCTTTTTCATTGAAGAGTTGATTGCTCGGATTCGCTCGCTGTTGGGACGCAATGCTAGTCATAACGAAGAAATTTTCAGCGTGGCGGGCATCACCCTCAATAGACTCACCCGCAAGGCTGATTGGCAGGACCAAAGCGCGGTACTGAGTCAGCGTGAATTCATGTTGCTCGATTATTTGATGCGCTCGCCAGGTTATATTTTTTCCCGCAAGCAAATATTGCAGCACGTATGGAATTTTAATTTTGATCCTCAAACCAATGTGGTGGACGTGTGTGTGCAGCGTATCAAACGAAAATTGGCCTCAGAAAAAAGCAGCAAGGCGGTTTTCCCCATTGAATCTATTCGGGGTGTTGGTTATCGCATCAATCAAGAGGGCATGTCTTGAAAAATTCATTTCGACTTCGCTTGATGATGCAGTTTTTTATCTGTATTTTGCTCGTCACACTCCTCAACCGTTATCTCAGCCAATACGTTGCTTCCGAGTACTTACACGAGCGTATTCAAACAGGCATGGTCAAGGTCTTGACGCACTGTCCCAACCCTCAGGCATCGGAGGTCGAATTTAAATTGTGCGCCGATGAAGCCCGTGCTGGTTCATGGATGGAGAGCTTGCCCAAAGAATATGTCTACTGTGACAACCCTGCATCACCATCACTGTCCCCGCTTTGTCACCATATTCAAACTGAAACCATGCCATGGAAAGAGGTTGATGGCGAACCTGCCCCAGGCTTTTTGCATACCTACTTCAGTTGGAAAGACTCACCTTGGACTGCTGTTCGGCAAATATCTTCCCAGCACGTTCTTTTGGTTGATCAAGCGGTGCTTAAAAAATCTACCGACGAGTTGTGGGGCATACGAAATCGGGTGATGCAGTATGTTTTTCCCGTCATTGCGCTGATGATGCTGGCGGTGAGTTGGGTGATGGCTAATGTGTTGCTCAGGCCTATTAATCGCATCAAAAATACCTTGCAAAAACTCTCGTCTAAGAATTTGAACGAGCCGATTGAGGTGACTGCCGATTACCGAGAGTTCAAAGCGTTCACCGAGGTGTTTGAGGAATTACGAGGTCGCTTGCACAACAGTTTTTTGCAGTCACATCGATTTTCAGCAGATGCCTCGCATGAGTTGCGTACCCCTTTGACCATTTTGCGTGGCCATGTGGAAATGGGCATTGCCGAGTTGCCTAGCGGCTCGCCAGCGCAAATTCGTTTGCGCTTGATGGGCGAAGAGATTGAGCGCTTGATCGATATCACCGAAAAACTGCTGTTGCTCTCACGCGCTGATTCAGACAGTTTGAAGCTCGATATGGAGCAAGTCAATGTCAGCGACATACTGGCCCAAATGGTGGAGGATGCCCAGTTTATGCATCCGAATTTGAAGATTACCTCCCACATAGCACCTCAAATTCTTTGGCGCTGCGATAAACACCTTATTTACCAATTGATTCAAAATTTGTATGTGAATGCGGTCAATTACAACGTCCCTGACGGTTGGATTGATTTCCAACTTAAACAAGCTCACGGTTCACTGGAGTTTTCTATTGCTAATCCCACCCATGAAGTGGTCCATGATTTATCAGGAAGGGCGTTTGAGCGTTTTTACCGTGGCGACTCGTCTCATACAAGGCAGGTTGACGGTCATGGTCTGGGCTTGAGTCTGTGTATTGAAATTATTCACGTTCACCATGGGCGCATTACCTTAACGGCAGACAACGACAAGGTGGTGCGTGTCTCTGTGACCGCACCCTTGGACCCGCCCGATGTATGGTTTGGCTGACATTTCATGACAGATGCGTCATTTTCCTGTTGTATTGATGAATTTGATTGTTTCTAAGCACTTATTGGTTTAACTTAAGGCGCTTAAAGCCGATTCTCTTTCTGATACCTGTTAATTGCCTTTTATTTTGCTTGCCAAAATCCATCATCCGCGAAGTGACACTGACAACCTCTCCTCTTTTCAAGAGGCGGTTGAGACTGCGACCCAAACTTTTTACGATGCTGTTTGTGAACAAAAAAGTATCAAACATTTTTTATTTGGTATCTCGGTAGAAAAGATTTACGAGAATATGAAAATCCATGGGGACTTCGTGGTTCTCAAGCCAGAAAAATACTACCGTGATGTCATCTCGCAAACTGCGCCCCCTGGTTTGCAAGTCACCCCCAATCAGTTTGAAGACATTTATACCTGTCTAAGGGATGTGTTGAAGAAGCAAAGATTTTTGAAAAAACAAATCCCCAAGGTGGCCAGTTACATCATCGAAAACATCGAGGAAACACGCGCTTTGATTGCCGACGCGGAACCCAATATATTGCGCTCGCATGAAGTTAACAATGAATCTATTTGTGCGATGTTCAACAAATCTCGCGCAGAGGCTCGCATCGATCAATACAACGATGTTTATGTCCCATCTGGCTTTGATTACCCGTTTTGGACACGTGTAAACAAAGTTACCAAAGAAATTACCTTTGGTGCTCAGGCTTTTCCCATCAGTTCCAGCGTGAATTCCAGCGAAATTCAAAACATCAGCGAACAGGCCAATGCGAAGCTGGGCAACTTCTTCATGGAAGTTGATAACCGCACGCGCCATGGTCCTATATTGTTTTCGCTGCACGCCATCAAGTACCAAGACGTGGTGCCTAAGCGCATGTTGCTCAGAGCCGCAAGGGAGTTCTCCAGCGCATTTGAAACCGCTGTTAGCATGGATAAATACAACTACCTGAAATCAGCGCTTAACTGATTTTTCTATGCACCATCTTGTGTTCGTCTATGGCACTTTGCGTATCGGCCAGCGTAACGACATCAACCTCAAAACACCCCCTCCCTTGTTCGTGGGCATGGCCAAAGTCAAGGGCCAGTTGTACAGCCGAGGCTGGTACCCTGGCATACGTTTAGGCGGCGAGCAGTGGGTGCAAGGCGAGGTGTATGACATCCCGCCAGCGCTGTTGGCGCAGTTAGATGAGTTAGAAGAAATCGCACCTGTACCCAGTGGCGAATACCAACGTGTGCGTACTGAAGTGGCGTGTGGTGAGCACAAGCTGGTTTGCGAGATTTACGAACTGACTACAGAATTTGCAACGCGGTCCCAGCTGCTTGCTCAGGGGAATTGGCTAGCGTACGCCCCTCACAGCTAAGCTGCCTATAGGTATTTACCACCTACTCATCGAAGGTTTTTGCCTCCAAAGTGTTTGCCAAAACGATGACTTTGCACACTTTGACTAGGAGCAACCATGGTGATGTCTTATCTCTTGGCCGTCGCCCTCGACTTGGCCACGGTGAACGCGGTGGACTTGGAGCGTATGTACTGGGACTGCGATGCTTTGTACATGAAGGGAGAGTTGGGAGGGCAGGACATGAGCAGTTGCCTCTCTATCACGCAGCAGTTCCAGAATCAACGTTTTGAAGGTGATTTTGAGACCTTCATGATTTATTGGAATGAAAACAAATACCTCGAGTGGCGTCGACGTGGTGTGGCCAACGGTACTTAAGCTCTCACAGTCCCAAGTAGGCTTTCACCACTGGAAAGTGCTGTTCGAAATCGGATATGCCATGGTCTGAGCCTTCGATCAAATGCAATGTGGCGTTAGGGTATCTGCCCACCATTTCTTGCCAATTCAGCACCTCGTCGCCAGTGGCCACCACGTTAAACAGTTGTGGGGGGTCTGGCAAAGCGCTGACATCTTGACTGGCCTGTCCCACATACAAGCTTTTCAGCTCCTCGATGTAGTGCGGCTCAAACACCACCGCTTCATCTGGGTTGTGCCACGCGCTTTGTGTACCTATATGGCTCACCAAGTCTCTGGCGGGATGCACCGCAGGGTTCAGTAACACCGTTTTGCATTGCATCACCGCACCCAGCCACGTGGCGTAAAACCCACCCAGCGATGAGCCCATCACCGCCATGCTGGCGTTGGGCCAAGTGTGAACCGCGTTGAGTAAAAGTTCAGAGGCTGCTTGCGGCGAGACAGGTAGCTGTGGGCACAAGTACTGAACATCAGGGCGATGCTGTTTCAGCCACTTCGCTATGAATTGCGCTTTGAACGATTGTGGACTTGAACGAAAGCCATGGGCATACACCACATGGGTGATGGCAGCTAGGTCAGAGGTAGCTGGCATCAAAAAATCGCTCCATCTGGAAGGCGGTACCAGCTGGCAATTGTTCGGTATCGAGCAATGCCTCAAACACCGCTTTGACTGCAGGTGGGTGAACCCGTGTACCAGGGGCAAACATGTTCATACGCAACGCTTGGTCAATGGCCCGGGCGGCATAAGCGGGGGTGGTTCGCAACTCTTGCGCAAGCAATGGAGCAAACGCATGAGGCGTCGCCATGAATTGCAGTTGGGCCGCGTTCAAAGTGGCCAAGAAGACTTTTAACTGTTGGGCATGTTGTTGTGCCCAGCGCTGATGCACATTCACGCAGGTAAATAGCCAGTCAGGAAACAGCGCAGAAACAGCACCTAAATTGCTGTAGCCAGCATCCTCTGCAACATAACTCAAAGGAAAAGGTTGAAAACCCACATCAATCGAACCGTCTTGCAAATGCTTCCAACGTGTGGGGGCACCACCCACGGCCACCACGGTGTAGTGGTCTTTGTTCAGGCCTATGGACTCGGCATAGCGTTTAACCAAATAAGCGGTTCCCTCTTTGAGAGACAGTACACCAAACCTTGCGCCAACCAAGTCTTGGGTTGATTGAACAGGGGGTCTGGCAATGATTTGGTGGGGTAACTTTTCGGCGTTTCCTGCCACCATGCGCAAGGGTCCACCTTGGTAAGCATCCACCATGACGGACTCGGGGGTAGAGACAGCGATATCGATTTCACCCTTTAGCAAGGCTTCAGTGATGCGCTCAGCATTGTCAAACACCAACACTGTGACATGGAGTCCCTCACGCTCAAACAGCTTGAGCTCAAGCGCAGCCCACAAGGGGGCATAAAACACCGTGCGGGAAATGATGGCTACCCGCAAGACGGGTAGTGAGGGGCTTGTCTGCCCCCAACTTGGCTGGATCCGATGGCCAAACGCCGCTGCGCCCAACAGCGCCAAGGTTGAGCGGCGTGATGGCTTATTCAATTGGCCCTGGCAACCCACACGGTTGCGCCTTCTGAGCCATACAGCTCAGCGTGCTCAATGTTTCGGGCCAAGCGGAAATAGTCACCCGCTTTGAGGTGTGTGACCTTGTCACCCACCGTCAACCAATATTCGCCACGCTGCACATAAGCGCTGACATCAAACGGGTGGGTGTGGGTATCGATCTTGAGATCAGGAGCCCATTCCCGAACCAAAATTTCATCAAAACCTTCGTCCATGGATTGGACCGTGAACGATTCAAGTGTAGGTGTGGTCATGGGCTTACCTTGACTGAAAGTGGAGAAAGTTTTGCGATAGCGCCGTGCATGGTGTCACCTGCATTGACAGGACCCACGCCATCGGGTGTGCCGGTAAAAATCAGGTCCCCTGGCTGAAGTTCAAACAAGGTGGAAAGGTTGGCAATGGTCTCGCTGACCGACCAAATCAAATGAGAGATATCGCTTTTCTGCTTGACGTCGTTATTGACTGTGAGGGAGATTTCGCCTGAATTGATTTCGCCCGTCTCAGATTTCAGATGCAAGACACCTATGGGAGCCCCATAGTCAAAGGCTTTGCCAATTTCCCAAGGCCTGCCTTGCTCACGCATCTTGATTTGCAAATCTCGGCGGGTCATGTCCAAACCCACGGCGTAGCCAAAAATATGCTCGCTGGCTTGCTCGATAGGAATGTTTTTTCCCGCCTTGCCCATCGCCACCACCAACTCAATTTCATAGTGAAAGTTGCTGGTCAAGGTGGGGTAGGGGATAGATACCGTGGTGTCGGCTGGTACGGCCACCACCGATTGCGCATCATTGGCTTTGCAAAAAAAGAAGGGCGGTTCGCGGTCGGGGTCAAAGCCCATTTCACGTGCATGGGCAGCATAGTTTCTGCCAACGCAATACACACGACGAACTGGAAACGTTTCAGACTTGCCGGCGATGGGCAAGCCCACCACCGTATGAGGAGGGAAGATGTAATTCATGGTCAGGCAGGGAGGGGGGTTTTCAGCATCAATGCCGAGCGTTTACAGGACGCAATCAAGTCATTGTGTTGGTTGTAGCCTCGGTGGGCAAAAATCACAATGCCATTGCGTGGGCGCGACTGGCTTTCACGCAATTCAAGAACCTCGGTTTCCACCCGCACCGTGTCGCCGTGGAACAAAGGCTTGGGGAAACGCACTTCGTCCCAGCCCAAGTTGGCCACTGTGGTTCCCAAGGTGGTGTCGCCAACGGATACACCCACGATCAAGCCCAAGGTAAACACACTGTTGACAATGCGTTGCCCAAACTCGGTGTGGTGCTTGCAATACTCCTCATCCAAATGCAAGGCAGCAGGGTTATGTGTCAAGGCAGAAAACATCACATTGTCCATTTCAGACACGGTGCGACGAATGGCATGTTGAAACATCTGCCCGACATAAAACGCTTCAAAGTACAAACCAGCCATCAGTGTTTCCTAGAGAGTTGCAGCAAGCGCAAGGCTTGGGTGAGGTGGGGCTTATCCACCATCTTGCCATCGAGTTGCACCGCACCAGCGCCTTGTGCCTGTGCAAACGCATCCACAATGCGTTGCGCATGGCTGATGTCGTGGGCAGAGGGCGTGAAGCCTTGGTTGATGACCTCCACTTGGTCGGGGTGTATGGCCAATTTGCCACTGAAGCCCTCTCTGCGAGCGTTGTGCACATCAGCAGCCAAGGCTTTCATGTCTTTGAAATCCACCGACAAGGTGTCAATCGCCTGCACCTCGGCATGGGCAGAGGCTAATAAACACAGTGAACGTGCAAGTTGGTAAGTGAAGGTGAAGTCACCTTGTTCATTGCGGTTGGAAGTCGCACCCAAGGCCGTGGCCAAATCTTCTGCGCCCCATGTCAAGCCTTGCAAGCGGGGAGTGGCACCGGCATATGACTGCAAATCGAACAAGGCACCCGCCACTTCGGTAGCCACCGGGATGATGCGGGTCGAGCCGAGCTCCAAGCCCTCACGCACTTCCAATGCAGACAAGCAATGGTCGAGTTGCTGGGCATCTTTGGCGTTCAAGGGCTTGGGCAGCATGATGCCGTCAGGTTTGCCAGCCATCACCGCCACCAGATCGGGCAAAGCCAAAGGGGTTTGCAAAGGGTTGATGCGAACCCACAGTTGTTGAGATCGGTTGCTGTGGGCCTTTAGGAATTCAAACACCATGCTTCGGGCAATCACTGTTCGATCGGGCGACACAGAGTCTTCCAAATCCAAAATCAAGGCATCGGCTGAAGTACTGATGGACTTAGCGAGTTTTTTCTCGCTGTCGCCAGGAACAAAAAGCAGTGAACGAAGCATGTGCATAGAGTTGCTGGAGTTTATTTGGTGCCAAAGATGCGGTCACCTGCATCTCCTAGGCCTGGAAGTATGTAGCCATCTTCATTCAACTGCCGGTCAATCGCAGCGGTGTAAATCGGTACATCAGGATGTGCGCTTCGCATGGCGGCAACTCCTTCTGGGCAGGTGAGCAAACACAAAAACTTGATGGACTTGGGTTGGGTAAGTTTGATGCGGGCGATGGCGGCCACCGCAGAGTTGCCAGTCGCCAGCATGGGGTCCACCACAATCACATCTCGCTCAGGCATGTTTTGGGGAACCTTGAAAAAATACTCCACAGCTTGCAAGGTATCGGGATTGCGGTAAATACCAATATGCCCCACTCTGGCACCTGGTACCACTTGCAACATGCCATCCAAAATCCCTGTGCCTGCTCGCAAGATGCTGATCAAGGCTAATTTTTTGCCATCAATGGTGGGCGCTTGCATGGTCTCCATCGGGGTATCGATGGAGACATAGCTGATTTCCATGTCACGGGTGACCTCATAGGCCATGAGCATGGACAGCTCATTCAGTAACCGTCTGAAGCTGCTGGTGCTTGCATCCTTGCGTCGCATCAAGGTCAATTTGTGTTGCACCAAGGGGTGTGAAATGACATGCACAAAGGGATCGTTGGACATAGACGCTGTGAGGTTGGTTTTGCTTGTGCATTGTCGCTTCAAATGCAGTGTCTTCAGTCCGAATCGCTCGGCCCCGATTTGGTGCTTGCCACCTATCGTTTACCCTAGTTCTGCACCCATTCTGTGCGCTTAAAAACAAAAAAAGGCACCGATTGAATGCAATTTCGATTATCTTTGCATACAAACAAGCCACAATCGGTTGGCATCTTGATTGCTAGGGTAAAGCATGTCTCTCCACACACACAGCAAGGACAACACACTGGAACTGGTGGCCTTGTCCAAGCACTACAGCGCTGACAGCATTGCTGTAGACAGCATCAATTTAAAAGTCCCCACCAATCATTATTGTTGTTTGCTCGGCCCCTCGGGTTGCGGCAAAACCTCCACCTTGCGCATGGTGGCGGGTCACGAGGTGGTGACTTCGGGGGACGTGATTTTGGGTGGTCGCAACATCACCCATGCCACGGCCGCTGAGCGTGGCACGGCCATGATGTTCCAAAGTTATGCCTTGTTTCCCCATCTGAACTCTTTAGACAACGTCGCTTTCAGCTTGAAGATGCGAGGTGTGGGCAAAGCAGAGAGACACCAACGTGCCCATGCCTTGCTAGAGCGTGTAGCCATGAGCGCTTATGCGCAACGTTTCCCTTCGGAGTTATCGGGCGGTCAGCAGCAGCGTATTGCCTTGGCAAGGGCGCTCATCATGGAGCCTCGTGTACTTTTGCTCGACGAGCCCTTGTCGGCGCTCGATCCGTTTTTGCGTATCCAAATGCGTGCCGAATTGCGCCGTTGGCAAAAAGAATTGGGCTTGACCTTCATTCATGTGACCCACTCGCAAGAAGAAGCCATGGCTTTGGCTGACACCATGGTGGTGATGAACCATGGTCGTATCGAACAAGCTGGTACGCCCCAACAGGTCTTCAACCGCCCTTCGTCTGAGTTTGTGGCACGTTTCATGGGCGGTCACAACTTGGTCAACACCAACTCGGGTTTGGTGGCTGTTCGCAGCGACAAAATCGACGTTTTGGATACCCCGCCTTCAGGCAATCAGCCGCACGTGCAAGCTTCGCTTATCGATATTGAATTCCAAGGCAGTTACTGCTTGTTGGCCTTTGCGCCCCAGGGCCCTGACACTGAAACCATGAGCGTGATGATGCCTGAGTCCCGTGTCAATTCTCAATGGACCCCAGGACACACCTACCACTTGCAATGGTTAGAAGCAGATGGTCATGTGCTGTCTGCCCACTGAAACCTTGTTCACCCTCGCCGCCTGACGATCTCAGGTTTTTTAACCCCGTAAAAGGAAGACCATGAAAGACGAAAAACCCTCTGTAGAGCAAGTGGCGACAGATCGCCGTGCGGTTTTAAAAGGTACTGCTGCTATTTTGGCAAGCGGTATCTTCCCCGCTGTGCATGCCAGCGAAAAAATTGTGTTGCGTTACCTCGGCACTGCGGTTAACCAAGACAAAACCATTGCTGAAAAATTTAAAGCCGATACCGGCATTGAAATTCAATACGTTGCCGTCACCACTGACGATGTGACCAAGCGTGCTGTGACTGCACCCAATTCGTTCGACCTGATCGACACCGAGTACTTTTCTTTGAAGAAGATCGTCCCCACGGGCAATTTGTTGGGTATCGACACCAAGCGTATCAAAAACGCCGACAAAATCACTACGCTGTTCACCAAAGGTGAAGTCGCTGGTAAAAAAGTGGGCGACCAAGGTACCGCGCCCAAGAAAGTTATGTATTTGGATAAACCCGATAGCAAGACTTTCTCTGCAACGCCTACACAGTACATGACCCTTATCCCCACCGTGTACAACGCCGACACCTTGGGTATCCGTCCTGACCTGATCAAGCGTCCCATCAGTTCTTGGGCCGAGTTGCTCAACCCTGAATTCAAAGGCAAAGCAGCTATTTTGAATATCCCCTCCATTGGCATCATGGATGCGGCCATGGTGGTGGAAGCCAAAGGTATTTACAAATACCCCGACAAAGGCAATATGACCAAGGCTGAAATCGACTTGACCATCAAAACACTGATTGAAGCCAAAAAAGCAGGTCAATTCCGTGCCTTGTGGAAAGACTTCAACGAATCCGTCAACTTGATGGCTTCTGGCGAAGTGGTGATTCAGTCCATGTGGTCACCTGCAGTGACTGCGGTGCGTACCAAAGGCATCGACTGCGTGTTTCAGCCCTTGAAAGAAGGATACCGTGCATGGGCGGCTGGTTTTGGTGTACCCAAGTCTGTCAGTGGCAAAAAAGCCGATGGCGTGTACGAGTTCATCAACTGGTTCCTCGACGGTTGGGCAGGTGCTTATCTGAATCGCCAAGGCTATTACAGCGCCGTATTGGACACAGCCAAAGCCAAAATGGAAGCCTACGAATGGGCCTACTGGATGGAAGGCAAACCTGCTGCCAAAGACATCAAGTCACCCAACGGTGACTTGCTGGCCAAAGCCGGTAGCGTGCGTGACGGCGGCAGCTATGAAACCCGTATGGGTGGCATCGCTTGCTGGAATGCCGTGATGGACGAAAACGAGTACATGGTTAAGAAATGGAACGAATTCGTTGCTGCTTAATCATTGCTAGTTAAGTCATGAGCACACAGCAGAACACCGTGAAAACGGCCACCCCTTTGCGCATTTCTGCGCTGTGGCAAGCCACGCCTTATTCACTGGTGTTTCTGCTGTTTTTCTTGGTTCCCTTAGGTCTGATCTTCATGGTCAGCTTTTGGGAATTCAATGAATATGAAATGATTCCCACGTTCACTTTGCACAGCTACTTCAGCATTTTTGAAGGCTGTTCCCAGTTGAATGACTACGGGGATATGTGTGTCACTTTAAAAACCTATGGTTCCACCATCAGCATCAGCTTGATGGTGTGGGCTATTACCTTGGTCTTGGGTTTTGCCATTGCTTATTTTTTGGCGTTTTGTGTTCAGTCGTCTTCAACGCAGACGCTGTTGTTTGTATTGTGTACCGTGCCGTTTTGGACCTCCAATGTCATTCGAATGATTTCGTGGATTCCCTTGCTGGGCCGCAATGGCTTGGTCAACCAAACGCTCATGGGCATGGGACTGGTTAACCAGCCTGTGGAGTGGCTGTTGTTTTCCGAATTTTCCGTGGTGTTGGCCTTTGTACACCTCTACACCATGTTCATGATTGTGCCCATCTTCAATTCCATGATGCGTATTGATCGCTCATTGATTGAAGCCGCCTACGACACGGGGGCAACACCTTGGCAAACTTTGTGGAATGTGATCATTCCATTGTCTCGCACCGGCATCATCATTGGGTCTATTTTCGTCATCACGATTGTGATGGGTGACTTTGTCACCATTGGTGTCATGGGTGGGCAACAAATAGCGTCGGTAGGCAAAATCATCCAAGTACAAACCTCGTTCTTGCAGTTCCCTCTGGCTGCCGCCAACGCTGTGATTTTGTTATTGGTGGTGCTCATGATTATTTGGGCTTTGACTCGCCTGGTTGATATTCGCAAGGAACTCTGAGCATGGCGTCTGTGTCTTATTCACCTAAGAAGCCCGCAGGATTTTGGGGTTTGTTGGTCGTGTTCGCCGCCTTTGTGCTGTTTCTCTACGGCCCCATGATCACCATCTTTATTTTGAGTTTTCAAGGACCTGAGGGGGGCTTGACGTTTCCTCTGCGGGGTATGTCCTTGCATTGGTTTTACAAATTGGCCGAGGGCTTGGGTGTGGTGGACATTGGCGCTGCGTTCAAACGCTCTTTGTTGCTTGGCGCCGTGGTCATGTCCTTGACCATGTTCATGTCGGTTTTGGCAGGTTTGGCTTTTCGCAAAAAATTGCGCGGTGGCGACGCACTTTTTTATATCACCGTGGCCAGTTTGATCATGCCCTCCATCATTGTGTCTTTGGGCATTGGCCTGCAATTCAGGTTGCTCGATAGCGGTATCAAATCCGTGTTGGAAACATGGGAGATGACCGAGTCCCTAGAAGACTTTGGCACCTCCTTAGGTCTGTTTACCTCGGCCATGGGAGCCCACTTAACGTGGACTTTGCCATTTGGTTTGCTCATCATGTTTGCGGTGTTTAACCGCTTCAATCCCGCGTATGAAGAGGCTGCCGAAGATTTAGGCGCTACACCCTGGCAGACTTTCAAGCATGTTGTGTTTCCTTTGATTGCACCTTCCGTGGTGGGTGTGGGTATGTTTGGCTTCACTTTGAGCTGGGATGAAATTGCCCGGACCTCCCAGGCCATTGGCGACGTGAATACTTTGCCCTTGGAGTTGCAGGGCTTAACCACAACAGTGACCAACCCAGCGATTTATGCTTTGGGTAGCGTCACCACCTTGATTTCATTTGCCGTCATTGGTGTGGCGCTGGCTACCGGTGCTTGGTTGCGCAGGAGACGTGGATGAGCAGTCCTGCTCTCAAGGATGCACCTGCTGTTTGGAGCGATCAAGCCATTTACGAGCGCATCGTGGAGTCTGTGTTGGACCACCGCTTGCCACCTGGCACCCGTTTGACCGAAGACCGCTTGTGCGGTATTTTTGGGGTGTCGCGCACCCGCATCAAGCCCATCTTGGTCAGGTTGGCCAATGAGCGCATCATCACCCTCACGCATAACCGTGGCGCTTCCGTGTCGCAGCCCACGCAACAAGAATCCATCGAGGTGTTCGAAGCACGTAGGTTGATCGAACCCGTGCTGGTGCTGCGCTTCATGGACAAAGCACAAGCACACGATATTGCTCACTTGTCCCGCATGCTCGCTCAAGAGAGACAAGCCCAAGAGGCGGGCGACTGGCACAAGGCCATTCGGATGTCCGGAGAATTTCATTTGTACATTGCCGAAGTGGCAGGGCATGACACCTTTGGTCGCATGATGCATGAATTGATTTCTCGTAATTCTTTGATCTTGATGGCCTGGGGGTCACGCGACCCCAGTCTGCGCAGCCAACATGCAGCTTGCGGTTGCCAAGAGCACAAAAAATTACTGGATGCGATTCGCTTGCGCGACCACCACGAAGCACCCAAGCAAATGGTGGATCACCTCAATACCATTGAGAGCCAGCTGAATTTTTCCATGGCGCAGTCGCAGTCGGTTGATTTAGAACAACTGCTACAGGATTGATGGTTGTGCGG
This sequence comes from Comamonadaceae bacterium, assembly GCA_947455935.1. GTDB lineage: Bacteria > Pseudomonadota > Gammaproteobacteria > Burkholderiales > Burkholderiaceae_C > Limnohabitans. The sequence goes on along the minus strand of CANGPV010000001.1, from coordinate 47,699 downwards.
CACTTGCTTGTCATCAACCCCAATACGGGGCTGGCCACCACCCAGCGCTTGCAGTCGCATTTGAAAACGCTGCTGCCCACGGATGTGCAGCTCGATTGCATCAATGCTCGCTTTGGCGCACCTTACATCGCTTGCGAGGCCAGTCATGCGGTGGCAGGCCATGCATTGCTTGACGCATGGTCGCATCATCTGCACATCACCCCACATGCCCCGGATGGCGTGTTGATCGCTTGTTTTGGTGATCCTGGTTTGTTTGCTTTACGTGAGGCCAGTGCCTGTCCGGTGTCTGGTTTGGCAGAGGCTTCTTTTATTCAAGCTGCTCGCTTAGGCTCGTTTGCCATCGTCACAGGGGGTGCACGTTGGAAACCCATGCTGGAGCGTTTGGCTTTGAGCTTGGGTTTTGCCCAGCAACTGCAACACATTGAATTGGTACAAGAAACCGGTGCACAGCTCTTGGCCGATCGTCACAATGCGCTCAGGGTGCTAGGTGTAGCCTGTCAACAAGCTGCACGAAACGGTGTGAAATCCATCATCATGGGTGGTGCAGGTTTGGCCGGTTATGCAGCCGATCTTCAAGCCGAGGTTGACTTACCGTTGATTGACAGCGTCAGTGCAGGGACCGAGCTTTATTTGCAGCGAGAAATGCCCTTGAGCGCTCGCTCCATCAATGGCTTTGACACGGCTTGGACCCATTTACCTCCCACCATGGACTTTCGTCTCATCGACCGCTGAAGGTGTTGAGTCAGCGCAGCAAGTCAGACAAGCTTCGTGCAATCACCTTGGTAGCGCGGCGTAAATCGTCTAAATTTAAACGTTCATCGGCTCGCTTGGCGTGTGACTCCAGCACCGTGCGCGGACCGGCGCCGTAGATCACGCCGGGAATGCCACGTTCCACATACAAACGTACATCGGTGTAGAGCGGTGTGCCCACCGCTGGAATGGGTTCACCAAATATGTCGCTGGCGTGTTGTTGCAGGGCATTCACCAAAGGCTTGTTGCCAGGCAAAGGCTTCATGGCATGGGCCATCAACATGCGACGCACATCAATATGGATAGCATGACGAGCTTCGCGTGAAGCGTTGTAGTCCTCAACCGCTTTGGTCAATACATCGCGGATCGAGGCTTCCACCTGAACTGGATCTTCCTCGGGAATCATTCGCCTATCGAGTTTGAATACCACCTTGCCCGGAATGACGTTGGTGTTGGTACCACCCTCGATCAAGCCCACATTCAAATAAGGGTGGGAAATGCCTTCCACATTCGAGCGAATGTGTTTGTATAAAGCATTTTGCGCATACAAGGCGTTGAGCAGGGCAACAGCGCCTTGCAAAGCATCGATGCCGCTATCAGGAATGGCTGCATGGGCCATCTTGCCGTGGACAGTGACCTCCATTTGCAAGCAGCCATTGTGCGCAGTGATCACTTGGTAGCTAAAGCCTGCGGCGATCATCAAGTCGGGTTGGGTGTGGCCATGCGACAAAAGCCAACCTGGGCCGACTTCGCCGCCAAATTCTTCGTCGTAGGTGAAGTGCAATTCCACTTGGCCTTTGCTTGGCTTGGCGACGGCTTCCAGGGCCCTCAGGGCAAAAGTGAAAGTGGAAAAATCGCACTTGCTGACCGCAGTGGCGCGACCAAACATCTGTCCATCCACAATTTCGCCACCATAGGGGTCATGTGTCCAACCTTCGCCGGGAGGCACCACGTCACCATGTGCATTTAAGGCAATCACCAAGCCGTCACCATAGTGCCGCTTGACAATCAAGTTGGTGATGGAGGTGAGGCCTTGCGCTTGAACTTCCGCTTGGGGTATCTCAAAGCGTTGCGAGGGCAGGCCCATGCCCTCTAGCAACGCGGCGGTGCGTAAGGCGTGGGGCGTGTTGTTACCAGGGGGGGTATCGGTGGGTATGCGAACCAGTTCTTGCAAAAACCGCACTTGCTCATCGAAATGGGCATCTATCCATTGGTCAAGTTGGGCGTAGGTGCTCACGGGCTGTCCTTGAAAGGGTGGTGGGTTTTCCAGTGTTGGGCGATGTCAATGCGTTTGCATACCCATACATGGTCAAACTTGGCGATATGGTCTAAGAATTTTTGCAAAGCCACGATACGTCCAGGCCGGCCCAGTAAACGACAGTGCATGCCTATGCTCATCATCTTGGGTGACTCAGCACCTTCGGCGTACAGCGCATCAAAGCTGTCGCGCAAGTAGATGAAAAAATCCTCGGCTTGCGAAAAACCTTGGGGAAGAGAAAAACGCATGTCATTGGTGTCGAGGGTGTAGGGTACGACCAAATGCGGCACCACCTCGCCACTGGTTTTGGCAACTTTCATCCAAAACGGCAGATCGTCTCCGTAATAGTCGCTGTCATAAGCAAAACCGCCGTGATCCACCACGAGTCGGCGTGTGTTGGGGCTGTCGCGGCCGGTGTACCACCCTAAGGGAGCTTGGCCCGTCATCTGTTGGATGATGTCCATGCCTATGCGCATGTGTTCACGTTCTGTGGCTTCGTCCATGTGTTGGTAGTGGATCCAGCGCCAACCGTGACAGGCAATTTCGTGGCCCAATTCCACCAAAGCCGAGGTGAGTTCGGGGTGGCGTTGCAATGCCATGCTCACGCCAAACACTGTCAGGGGAAGTTTTCGTTGCTCAAATTCTCGCAAGATACGCCACACGCCTACCCGAGAGCCGTACTCGTAAATGCCTTCCATGCTGAGGTGGCGAGCTTCAAAACTGGGTGGATTGAACATCTCTGAAAGAAATTGCTCGGAACCCGCGTCGCCGTGCAGCACCGCGTTTTCGCCGCCTTCTTCATAGTTCAAAACGAACTGAACAGCCACCCGAGCCTGACCTGGCCAGTTGGCTTGGGGTGCTTGTCGGCCGTAGCCAACCAAGTCACGCGGGTAGGGGAGTGTGGAGTCGTAGGTCATGAAACAATCTGTAGCTGGAATATACAGATTATTTCAGCCAATCAGGTTCGGGAAGTTGATTAAACACATTGCGCAGACCTTGGCTCCAACTGCTTCGTAATTCACGGAAGTAATCGTCACCTTCATCGATACGGTGGCGTTTGAATACGCAGAGCCCATCTCGTTTGACCATGGCAAAGTCGATGGGCAAACCGACGGAGAGATTACTTTTGATGGTGGAGTCAAACGACACCAAAGCGCATTTGGCGGCCTTATAGAGGCCCAGTTCGGGTTGAATGACGCGGTCCAAAATCGGTTTACCGTATTTGCTCTCGCCAATTTGGAAAAACGAGGTGTCAGCTGACGACTCGATGAAATTGCCTTGGGGATAGACCATGAAGAGACGAGGTGCTTCGCCTTTGAGTTGACCACCGACCAAAAAAGTCGCTGAAAAATCAACCGACGATTGTTCAGGCGCTTCGTTTTGTGTGGTGGTGATGACCTCGCGCAATTCACGACCCAACAACTCAGCAACGCAGAACAAAGAACCCATGGCCGTCAAAGGAGATCCGCTGTGATGTGCATGCTGCTTGATGCGACTCACCACTTGCTGTGTGGTGGCCAAGTTACCACTGTTGAGCATGACGATCACCCCTTCACCGGGCGTTTCAAATACCGTCATCTTGCAAAAGGTGGATACGTGGTCCACACCGGCATTGGTGCGTGAATCCGAGGCGAATAACAAGCCCTCATTCAATGCCATCGCAACACAATAGGTCATAGCGGTTTATTGCTGAGTGAAGTTGAGCGATTCTACTTTCGCAAAGCTGTCCAAGGTTTCATTACCACCACCGATACGAACGCCACGAACCGGACTGGCATCGTCGTAGTCCAGTCCATGCGCTAAGCGAATATGGCCTTGGTCTGCGCCCACCGAATTGCTGACATCAAAACCTACCCAACGCCCACCAATCCACACCTCAGCCCACGCATGGCTGGCCACATGGCCCTGATCAGCCGAGTTCAGGTAGCCGCTGACATAGCGAGCGGGTAAGCCTAAGTGCCTGACACAGGCCAAGAACACATGGGTATGGTCTTGGCATACCCCTTTGCCCACCGCAAACGATTGCGCTGCGGTAAAGCCCACTTGTGTATGCCCTTTTTCGTAAGGCATGTGATTGAGCAAGGCCAGCATCACATCGTGTAAACCCAAATAGGGTCTGGACTTCACTGTGGGCCTGAATGGTTCGATGAAGGCCTTGATGGCTGCATCGGGTTGCGTCAAGGGCGTGATGCGCAAGAACACAGCCGGTGGCACGGGTCCCTCAGGTTCGCCTTGGTCAGTCTGCATCAACTCAATCACCCCTTGCGCTTTGAGCACAATGGACTGCACTGGCTGGTCCATCACCAAACAATGGCACTGGTTGCCATAGGCATCGGTCCATGGCGTGGCCTTGGCGGGCAGGGTCAATTGCCATTGACTGACATGCTGTCTGGCGGTTTTGGGTGGCGACATGCGCAGCATTTGAATGCTGCGGCGCATGGTTTGGTCGTAGGTATAAGTGGTTTCGTGGAAGATCTGTAGTTTCATGACAGCACTTCCAAATAATCGGTTTGCACGGCTTGGGCTAGGCCTATGTTTTCTTCCACAAACTTTTCAAGGTAAGCCTCTAGACCGTGGTCATAGACTTCTTTCAAAGCGCCATAGCGCAAATGGGTCAGCAAATTGGCACAACGCTTGCGGGCTTCTCGCCCTGTTTGTTGCGGAAGCTGACTCAAAATCAGGGCGCACTCGTCCAAGCAAAAATGCAATGACCGTGGGACCCTTGGGTTAAAAATCAGTAACTCCGCGACACGGTCTGCGTCAATCGTGTCTCGGTAGGTATCGCGGTAGGCCTCCAGCGCACTGACTGAGCGCAGTACCGCACCGAGTCGGTAGTAGTCGTCCACCATGTCGCTACCGCCCTCCGATTGACGGCGGGTTTTCACGCTGAGAATACGCGCGGTGTTATCAGCTCGCTCAAGGTAAGTGCCTAAACGTATGAAATGGTAGGGTTGGTCACGTTGAATAGTGGCAAACGTAACCCCACGGAACAGATGCGATCGTTGTTTAATCCATTCAAAAAAGCTGGAATCTACGATGGTGTCGTTGCGCAACATTTTTTTCTTGCGCGACAGTAATTCAAGCCAGGTGTCATTGATGCACTCCCACATTTCTACCGTCATCGCACCCCGCACCGCACGGGCGTTTTCGCGACTGGCTTGAATGCTGTTAAAAATAGACGAAGGATGATCTGGGTCCCAGGCTAAAAATTGAGCGACTTGGTCAGCTCGCATGGTTTTACCGGTTGCCTCGAAGGCTGCCAGTGTGTCAGTGATGACCAAGGGTTCTTTCACGGCCTCAGCATCGTCGCCTTGGTTATCGCTGGCTGACACCAAGGCAAACGATTGCCCTACCTCCAAAATACGCGCCATGTTTTCAGCACGCTCCAAGTAACGTGACATCCAATACAACTGAGCAGCAACTCGCGACAGCATCAACTGGCCTCGCTTTCTTCCAGCACCCAGGTGTCTTTGGTGCCACCGCCTTGGGAAGAGTTCACCACCAATGAACCTTCACGCAAAGCCACACGGGTCAAACCGCCTGGCACGATGCGGGTTTTGTCCCCCATCAAGACAAAAGGACGTAAATCGATATGTCGCGGTGCAATGCCTTGGTCGACAAAAATGGGGCAGGTGGACAGACTTAACGTGGGTTGTGCAATGTAATTATTGGGATGCGCTTTGATGCGTTTAGCAAAAGAATCAATTTCGCTTTTGCTGGATGCAGGGCCTACCAACATGCCGTAGCCACCGGCGCCATGCACCTCTTTGACCACCAAGTCTTTCAAGTTAGCCAACACATAACTCAGTTCGTCAGCATGTCGGCATTGCCAGGTTTGAACGTTCTTCAAAATAGGTTCTTCGTGCAAGTAAAAACGAATCATCTCCGGTACAAAGGGGTAAATGGATTTGTCGTCAGCCACACCTGTGCCCAGTGCGTTGGCAATGATCACATTGCCCTGGCGGTACACCGAAGCCAGACCTGGCACACCAATATAAGAGTCAGCTTGGAAGCACAACGGATCCATATAGGTATCGTCCACGCGGCGGTAGATCACATCCACTTGCTGTGGCCCTTCGGTGGTTTGCATATAAACAAATCCATCCCTGACAAACAAGTCGGAGCCCTCCACCAACTCGATGCCCATTTGCTTGGCCAAGAAAGCGTGTTCAAAATAGGCGCTGTTAAATCGCCCGGGTGTGTGCAATACCACCGTAGCTTGCTCTACCCAACTGGATGAGCGCAGGGTTTGCAGCAAGAGAGCAGGGTAATGCTCAACGGGGCGAACTGCATAACGTCTGAACAACTCGGGAAAGAGTCGCATCATCAGGATGCGGTTACTCAACATATACGACACCCCTGATGGCACACGCAGGTTGTCTTCCAGCACGTAAAAATTGCCATCTGCATGGCGAATGATGTCGACACCCGCAATATGGGCGTAAATTTGGTGAGGTAAATCTAGGCCCAGCATCATGGGCATGAACTGTGCGTTGGCCAATACTTGCTCGCTGGGGACCACACCTGCACGAAGGATGTTTTGCTGGTGATAGACATCGTGCAAAAACATATTGATGGCCGTGACCCGTTGCACCAGCCCTTTTTCCATCAAAGCCCATTCCGATGCGTCAATGATGCGTGGAATCAAGTCGGAGGGAATTAAGCGTTCGGTGCCACCCTCGTCGCCATTCAATGAAAAGGTGATGCCCGTGCGGCGAAATATCAGATCAGCTTCAATTTGTTTTTGCTGAACGGTTTCAGCAGAAATGCCCTTGAGCCACGTATCAAACGTGGCATAGTGTGAACGTGCTAAACCATTGCTTTGTCGCATTTCATCGAAAATGGCATGGGCCATAAGATTCAGCCTTGTGAAAGTGTCACCAAGCAAGTTCTAAGCAGACTTTATGCCCATCTCAATGATTTGTTTGTTTGCAGTGCAAAACCTCCAAGAATGCAGCAAAACATCCAAAATTTTCTGTGGCCATTTCGTATAAATGCACCCAAAATGTGCGTATTACGCCAAACGCACTTAAATGAGGCAATTCAACATGCTTAATTTCGGCAGTTATTTCAGCAGGAACTTAGGGCAACTCGATCAGGGCTTACGTGCTTTGGCGGGCGCTTTGATCACTTGGTTGGCTTGGTTTAATGGCAATGACCGATGGATGTTGATTGGCGTCATTATTTTGCTGACATCGGTGCTGCGATTCTGTCCGACTTACGCACTGTTTCGCTTTAACACCCTCAGAGCCCCTAAAACCAGAGAAGCATTTTCTTGGGAAGAGTTTTTGGATAAAAACGGACCGCGTGCCAGCCATCCCGTGATCGAAGAACCTGCGCCAGCCCCTTTGCCTAAACCGATCGCTCCCAAGCCCACTTCCACGTTTACAGTCCCAGAAGATTTAAAACAGCAATTGATAGAAGATATTCAAAACAACGCATTGGACGAGATGTTGGTTTTGCGTTTTTATGAAAATTTCTTCGATTGCCGTATCAGCATTGTTCAGCAGCATATACACACTTACCGCTGCGATTTTCTGGGGTACTCACAAGCCTACGGATTTGCAGATTTAAAAGCGCAGCTGTTGGACAAACTCTTAGAGACCGCTGATACCAACACTTAAACCGTGGTCATGCGTTGACGTGAATAGGCTGCCACACCATCTTGATCTAAGGCGGCTTGAATGGGTAAGCTCGCTAGACGAAGCGCATGACGTGTGGCCAGGTGTCTCAGCTGATGCGAAGGTGTGCGACCCATCATGGCCAAGGCCCAATCGGGGAGTTCATCAAAAGCAGCTTGAATCACCAGCTTGAGAAAAGGCTTGTCCCACGCACTGGCCGGATAGTTTTCAATCACGCTGATGATCTCAGCCGTGCGCTCGTCAAAGCGCAGTTGTGAGCGAAATTGTTGCAAAGCTTGCTCAGTGGCTGAAAGATTCATAGGTAAATCAGGAATCCCCAAGTGCTTGCCTATCACTGCCATTTCAGCCAAATACTGGTCTGCCTGTCGTGGGGAAAGCGGGGTCAAAGCGTAGCTTTGATAGGCTTTCAAAAAGCTGCTTACTTCACCCAGATGTACCCATAAAAGCAAATCGGGTTCATTAGCCACATAAGACGAACCATCGGGCATCCAGCCTTTGACATTGGCATGTATGCGGTTGACTCTGTCAATGGCTTGCAAGGCTTGCTCTTGGCCGCCGTAAGTGGTGATGGCAACAAAATAAGCTGTTCGCCCGAGACGGGCTTTTAAATCATGACGAAAATTGGAGTGATCCCAGACCGCAGCCAAGGCTCTGGGGTGCAAAGCTTGCAGCATCAACGATGACAAGCCACCCACCATCATGCTGATGAAATGTGCATGAACTCGCCAAGGCATGGATGCTGGGCTCAATAAGCCCGGGTCACCCACAGGCTGCTTGAAGGCGTCAGGGGACTGCGTGGACCCTGTGAGTTGACGTATGCGATCTCCAATGAGGTGTCGCAAAGGCGAAGGAAGAAGTGGTGACAACTGATTTACGGTTGGGCGGGTGGACGACCACCCTGGTGTTGCAAGAGTTGGCGCAATTGAGTGAGTTCTTGCCGAACCGATTTCAACTCATTTTCAATGGCGTTAAATTGGTCATGGTCCTTGCGGTCTTGTTCTTTGTCCGCTGTGATGGAGTCGACTATCACGGCAATAAACAGATTAAAGATGATGAAGGTGGCGATAAGGATGAAAAGTACGAAAAATACCCACGCATAGGGAAATATTTCCATCACAGGGCGAGCCAGCTCTTGTGACCATCCTTCTAATGTCATGATTTGAAAAAGAGTGAAGGCGCTTGAGCCTAAATCACCAAACCACTGCGGAAAATCGTGGTGGAATAAATTGGTCGCAATGACTGCAGCCACATAAAAAATGATCAGGATGAGGCCAAACACGGAGCCCAATCCTGGAAGAGATCCCAAAAGCCCACCCACAACTTTGCGCATACTTTCAACTTTATTGATGAGTCGCAAGACTCGCAGAACGCGCAAAGCCCGTAAAACTGACAAAGAACCCGAGGCAGGAATGAGTGCAATGCCAACCACGATGAAGTCAAACACGCACCAAGGATCTTTGAAGTAACCCCATCCTCTGGCAGTGATCAGAATCACAATTTCTGCAATGAAAATCCAAAGAATGGCATGATCAATCAGAACCAGCTCAGCCCCGATGCGGTCCATGATGTCATGGTCAGTTTCTAAGCCCAGAATAACTGCATTGAGCAAAATCAGGAACACCAAAAAGTGCTGAATCCATGGATGTTCCATGAAATCCTCAAGGCGGTTTTTCCAAGGGCTGTCTGAGTGGTAGACGTGTGTCATACGTGCGCATCTGTTGAACAAAAGATGCGCACTGTAGCGCAAAGCACGTTTGTAATAGTTTTTATCTAGGCCGCCAAAGAGCTTGCTAAAGAAAATACAGAGTTAGGGCCCGTAGGCAGTTTGGGGGCTTGCAGCGGTTTGAATTTGCGGGGGTCTAGTTTGGCGTTAGGTGCAACTGACATTGCGCCCCATGCTTCGTCAGGTACTTGTTCCATGACATCAGCCAAACTCAAACCTTGCAAATGGTTCTCCCAAAAATTTTGCATCAAATGCGATACCAAATCTTTGTTCATTTCGCCGTGGGAGTCCCGTGGACGGTATTTGGTTTGTTCTTGGAAGTCAAACAACTTGATCACTTCCAGCAGCATCAAATCGGCAGCTTTGCCTTGTGTGCAGTAACCGCCACCGGGGCCACGGTACGACACGACAAAGCCGTGTTTTTTGAGTTGGGAGAATAAAGACTCTAAATACGAGATCGATAAGCCCAAGCGTTTGCTCACGATCTCAGTGGTAACAGGGCCATTGTCTTGGTGCTTGCAAACCCACAACAAGGTATTCACTGCGTTTTGCGTCAATTTAGAAAACATGCCAATCTCCAGTGTCTCAGTCTCAAGGGGTATTCATCGTCAGAAGTTGCGTGAATCGGTTTTGTATTGGTAATATAGAGACAAAATTGATTTAATCAAACAATAAATTGAAAATTAGATGAATTTACAAGGTAATATTGACTCAAAACCTATTCAAAAATGATTTAAAGGTAAAAAATGTCCTCTGCTAACAATCTTTCTGATCCCCATCAAGGTCGCTACAGAATTGGCGCAGTAGCCAAGTTGGCTGGTTTGCCTGTGGCAACGCTGAGGGTCTGGGAGCGTCGCTACGGTGTAGTTACGCCCCCCAAAACAGAAGGCGGCCACCGTCTTTACAGTGACCAAGAGGTACTCAAAGTCACTTTGTTGAAGAGCCTGACGCAACAAGGGCACGCTATCAGCACCTTGGCTGACATGGATATGTCGTCGCTGCAAAGCTTGTTGAACGAATCGCGTCAGGCCATGCAAGTGCATTCTGCCCGTCAGGTATTGCCCGCGGTCATTTCTTTGGTGGTCGTAGGTTATAGCTTGGCCAGTCGCATAGAAACCCAAAAATTCACGCTCACTTTTGGGCGCGCGAGCTTAAAGGTGGTGCAAGTTTTTACCGACCTGCAAGATGCTTTGTCCAGCGCCGAGATTCCTCAGGTAGACGATGCCTCAACCATGTTGGTATTGCATCAATCGTCGGTACAAACCAATGGAGCAGACGATATTTTGCGTCTTCAGAGGCAGTTACAGGTCAGCAAAGGGCTGTTGATTTACCGCTATGCCTCTGAAAGCGTGTTGCAAACGCTTAAAGACGCTGGCTTTTTACTCAGACGTGAGCCCGTATCGGATACCGATTTGAGTGACATCATGCAGTCGGTGTTGTTTGTGGATCCGTCTCGACATTTGTCACAGTTGTCCGCCAAAACCATACCCGCACGCCGCTACTCTGACCAAGTTTTGCAACGTGTGGCTGCCATTCCAACCCAAGTGCTGTGCGAATGTCCGCGGCACGTGGCCGAGTTGATTTCCCAGCTCAGCAGTTTTGAGAAGTACAGCAGCGAATGCCTCAACAGCTCCCAAGATGATGCCAAGCTGCACGCATACCTGTCAGCAGTCTCTGGTACTGCAAGAGCTTTGTTTGAAGAGGCCTTGGAGCGCGTAGCCAAGCAAGAGGGTATCGACCTGTCTGAGCGAATCGCCACCCGCTAGCGCTTGCTGAGACAGGCACAATGGCGGTTTTGCTAACCACTTAAGACCTCATGAGCCGCGTCATCAATTTCAGTTCTGGACCTGCCAGCCTGCCCGAGACCGTTTTACGCCAGGCTGCCAGTGAAATGCTGAACTGGCAAGGGAGTGGCATGTCGGTGATGGAGATGAGCCACCGTGGACCTGAGTTCATGCACATCTTGGCCAACACCCAAGCCTTGCTCAAAAACTTGTTAGGCATTCCCGATAACTATGCGGTGTTGCTCTTGCAAGGTGGTGCGATTGCTGAGAACGCTATTGTTCCCATGAACCTGATAGGTAAAACGGGGCAAGCCGACTATGTGGTGAGTGGCACTTGGTCGCTTAAGTCACAGCAAGAAGCTGCACGTTATGGGCAGGTTCACACGGCGGCAACTTCAGAAGCTCTGGGTTTCCAATGCATGCCTTCGCAAGCCGAATGGAAACTCTCTGATGACCCTTCTTATGTGCACTTTTGCAGCAATGAAACGATTGGCGGGGTGGAGTGCCATTGGACGCCTGACGTGGGGGACATTCCCTTGGTGGCTGATATGTCGTCCAACATCATGTCGCGCCCTGTTGATGTGTCTCGTTATGGATTGATTTATGCAGGGGCGCAAAAGAACATGGGACCGTCAGGGGTGACTTTGGTGATTGTTCGCAGAGATTTATGGGGCCATGCTTTGCCCATCACACCTTCGGCATTCAACTACCAACTGCAAGCTGAGCATGACTCCATGGTGAATACACCGCCCACCTATGCGATTTACATCATGGGCTTGGTGTTACAACACATACAGCAGGAGGGTGGCTTGAAAGCCATGGCCGAGTTGAACCAAGCCAAGTCAGCTTTGCTTTACGACTTTCTGGACCACAGTGCGTTTTTTAGCAACCGTGTTGCCCCTGCTGATCGCTCTCGCATGAATGTCACTTTCTTTTTGCGAGATGAAACTTTGAATGCCGAGTTCCTCCAAGACGCTGAGGCCCAAGGCATGGTTCAGCTGAGAGGTCATCGCATTGCAGGCGGTATGCGGGCTTCCATTTACAACGCCATGCCCTTGTCAGCCGTGCAAACTTTGCGCGACTATATGTTTGCATTTGAAAAGCGTCACGCCTGAGCCAAGGCGCTGCGAGCCGCTTGGGCGATGTGTGCAGCATCGACTTTGAAAAACGACCGTAATTGCGCACGTGTATCGCTGCGACCAAAGCCATCGGTGCCTAAGGTCACATAACGTCTACCCTCTGGCAGATAGGCTCGGATACTTTCAGGCACAGCCTTGACATAGTCGGTGGCCGCAATCACCGGTCCCTGTGTGGGTTGCAGTTGGGAAGCCACAAACGGGGTTGCCAAGGTGTTGCCAAACAGCGTGGCCTCTTCGCATGTTTGGCCTTCTCGGGCCAACTCGCTCCAACTGGTGACGCTGAAGATTTGAGAGGCGATACCTTCGTTCGCTAACAGTTGAGCAGCTTGCACCACTTCTCGCAATATCGCCCCCGAACCCAGCAAGGTGACCACAGGTGCTGCTTTTTTCAAGGTCTTGCGGTTGTCGGCCAGCAGATACATTCCTTGCAAAATATGCTCACGTGAACCTGCCACCATATCCGGCTGCGCGTAGTTCTCGTTCATCAGGGTGATGTAGTAAAAAACATCACGTTGTTCAACCATCATGTCACGCATTCCCTGGTCGACGATGACCGCCATCTCACAGGCAAATGCGGGGTCGTAGGCCTTGCAATTGGGGATGGTGGCCGCCACCAAGTGGCTGGAGCCGTCTTGGTGTTGCAAGCCTTCGCCACCTAAGGTGGTGCGGCCCGAAGTTGCACCCAATAAAAATCCTCTGGCACGTTGGTCGGCCGCAGCCCAAATGGCGTCTCCTACCCGTTGGAAACCAAACATGGAGTAGTAAATGTAAAAAGGCAGCATGGCCAAACCATGCACGCTGTAGCTGGTGGCAGCCGCGGTCCAACTGGCAATCGCACCCGCTTCGCTGATACCTTCTTCCAAAATTTGACCATCCATCGCTTCGCGGTAACTCAGCACCGAACCAATGTCTTCGGGCTCGTATTTTTGTCCCACGCTGGAATAAATACCTACCTGTTTGAACAAGTTCGCCATGCCAAAGGTACGCGCCTCGTCCGCCACGATGGGCACAATGCGCGGCCCTAGTTCGGGGTCTTTCATCAAATTGCCCAGCAAACGTACAAAGGCCATGGTGGTGGACATTTCTTTGCCAGCGGCTTCAATGGCAAAGTTGGCATAGCTGCCCATCTCTGGGACGGCAACGGTGTGGCAATCTGTTTCTCGCTTGGGTAAATAACCACCCAGGTGTTGACGCCGTTGATGCAGGTAGCTCATTTCAGCGCTGTCGGGTGCAGGCTTGAAAAAGGCCAGCTCTGTGGCCTGTTGGTCGCTCAAGGGTAAGTTGAAGCGGTTGCGAAACTCCAGCAGCGCGGTGTCGTCCAGTTTCTTCTGGCTGTGGGTGGTCATCTTGCCTTGACCCGCTTGCCCCATGCCGTAGCCTTTTTTGGTGTGCGCCAAGATCACCGTGGGCTGTCCTGTATGGCTGGCAGCGGCGGCATAAGCGGCGTGAATTTTCACCATGTCATGACCGCCGCGCTTGAGGCGGTCAATTTGTTCATCGGTCAAACCTTGTGCCAGTTGCGACAACTCGGGGTTCTGACCAAAGAAATTGTCGCGGTTAAAGCGACCATCTTTGGCTGCAAAAGTTTGCATTTGCCCATCGACGGTGTTGGCAAACGCTTTCACCAAGGCGTGTTGTGTGTCTCGGGCAAATAAACCGTCCCAGTCGCTGCCCCAGATCAGCTTGATGACATTCCAACCCGCACCGCGAAAAAGTTTCTCCAGCTCATCGATGATGCGGCCATTGCCTCGCACGGGACCATCCAAGCGCTGCAAATTGCAGTTCACCACCCAGACCAAGTTATCCAATTTTTCGCGTGAAGCCAAGGTCAAAGCGCTCATGCTCTCGGGTTCATCCATTTCGCCGTCGCCAAACACGCCCCACACCTTGCGCTGGCTGCAGTCTTGCAGCTGTCGGTGTGACAAATAACGCATAAATCTGGCGTGGTAAATCGAGCTGATGGGACCCAGCCCCATGGAGCCGGTGGGAAATTGCCAAAAGTCGGGCATCAACCAAGGGTGAGGGTAGCTTGATAAGCCGCGCGCTCCCGATTGGGGAGCGCTGAGCTCTTGTCGGTAATGCGCCAAATCTTGCTCGCTCAGGCGTCCCTCTAAAAAAGCACGTGCATACACCCCCGGTGCGCTGTGGGGTTGAAAAAACACCAAGTCACCGCCTTGATGTTCATTGCGGGCTTGGAAAAAGTGGTTAAACCCCACCTCGAACAAATCAGCGGCACTGGCATAACTCGCGATGTGGCCTCCCAATTCACCATAAGCTGCATTGGCACGTGCCACCATGGCCAAGGCGTTCCAGCGCATGATGGAGGCGATCTTTTCTTCGACAGCCAAGTCACCCGGAAAAGGGGTTTGTGCGTCAACGGCAATGGTGTTGACGTAAGGCGTGACCAACTCGGGTGACCAGTCCAACTGGTTTTGATGGGCCAAGGCCACCAGTTGATCAAGCAAATAGCCCGCACGTTCTGCGCCATGCTGCGCCACCACGGCATGGAAAGCATCACGCCATTCTGCGGTTTCTTGCGGGTCGCTGTCGGTGCCAATGGGCAGCAGGTGTTGGGGGAGCAGGGGTTTATTCATGACGCTCAATATAGCTTGCTACCCTCAGAATATGTGTTTTTTCTATGATCTTTTAGGTGATATTTAAAGCATAAAATATTGTTAAAAGATATTTTGGAGAATTAAATGCCTTTAGATTTGGTGGATTACAAAATATTGGCGCAGTTGCAGGATGACAGCGCCATCACCAATGTCGAGCTCGCCAAGCGGGTGCATCTCTCCCCCTCGCCCTGCTTGAACCGTGTGAAAGCCTTGGAGGCGACGGGCGTGATTCAAAAATATGTGGCGCTCACAGAACCCAAGGCCTTGGGCTTGGGTTTGAATGTCTTTATCTCCATCAGTTTGAAAGAGCAGTCCAAGCAAACGTTAGCCGAGTTTGAGCGGCGAATTGCAGACCATGACGAGGTGATGGAGTGTTACCTCATGACAGGCGACTCGGATTACCTCATCAGAGTGGCCATTACCGATATGGCGGCCTTAGAGAAATTTATCTTGGAGCAACTCTCACCTATCCCAGGGGTCGAAAAAATCCGCAGCAGTTTTGCTCTCAAACAAGTGCGTTACAAAACAGCTTTGCCGCTTAAACCGCCGACGGTTACTTCTTAGCTTTCTCGATGGCTTTTTTCAAATCGAGGTATTCCTCGCATTGCACACCACATATTTTTTCAAGCGAAGCCAGCAACTCCTTGGCTTTATCGAGTTGCTTGGTTTGTACATAGGTTTGACCTAAATATTCATGCGCACCTCGGTGGTCGGGGTCTATGCGCAATGCTTCTTTGTAATTGAAGATAGCTTCGGGATAGCGCTTGAGGTTACGCAAGCTAAAGCCTAAGAGGTTGAATCCATCGGCATTATTAGGATTGGCTTTGACGAATTTTTCTAGGTTGGTAACAGCTGAGTGCCAGTCCTTTTTGGCAATCAAGGTTTTGGCTGACTCGAGGTCAGGTGGTCCGTTCCCGTCTGAAATATCGGCAGCCAAAGCAGCACTTAAACACAAAAGCAAGCTAGACAAAAGGGGAAGGATGAATTTCATCAGAGTCGCTCCAGGCGCATAGGTGACAAGAATGTACGGATTATGTCTAACCATGGCCTACCTTCGTCAAGGAATACCGATAGAAATAGCGATAATTCCAAGAATTCAGAATTCAGGACTTGAGGAGCACCCATGAAATTGACGCCAGCGCAGCATGAGCAATTTGACAAAGAAGGTTATTTGTTTTTTCCTGGTTTATTCAACCCAGAAGAAACCCGTGTCATGGTGGAAGAAGTTCCTCGCCTCTACAGCCGTCGTGAAGCATTCAACGTTCGGGAAAAGGGCAAGGATGCGGTTCGCACCAATTTTGCTGCACACATGTACAGCGAGCCCTTTGCCAAATTAGCACGACATCCCCGCATGATCGAGCCTGTTGAAGACTTGTTTGGCGAAAAGCTCTACATGCATCAATTCAAGATCAACGGCAAGATGGCTTTTGAAGGTGATGTGTGGCAGTGGCACCAAGACTACGGCACTTGGCTCAACGACGACATGATGCCCACCGAGCGCGCCATGAATGTGGCCATTTTTTTGGACGATGTGAACGAATTCAATGGTCCATTAATGTTCATTCCAGGCAGCCATAAAAAAGGCGTGATCGATGCCAAGCATGACTTGACCACCACCAGCTACCCCTTATGGACCGTGGATAACGATCTGATTAGCCAGCTGGTCGACCGCGCTGGTGGCAAGCGTGGCGGCATTGTCAGTCCCACTGGCCCTGCAGGCTCCATGATTTTGTTTCACAGTTGTTTGGTGCACGCTTCAGCCAGCAACTTGTCGCCTTGGAACCGCGTCAGTGTCTACCTGAGTTTGTGTGCCGTCAGCAACCATATCCGTCGCCACAAACGCCCCGAGTTCATCGCCCACCGCGACTTCACCCCCATCGAGTGCTTACCCGATGACTGCTTGTCCAAGTCTTACCCCGTTGATTTACCTTGGGCCCATGGTTTGCCCGCCAGTGCTTTGGTCACCACCGATGTTCCTTTTGACCAAACCAAAGAAGCCGCATGAGTTTGCACCTTCAACTGCAGCAACGAGAACGCGATAACAAACCTATCCGTGTCGCTTTGATTGGTGCCGGAAAGTTTGGCGCCATGTATTTGGCACAAGTCCCGCGAACCCCTGGGGTGCATTTGGCAGGTATTGCTGATTTATCTGTCGCGAGTGCCAAAACCAATTTGGCCCGTGTGGGGTGGCCTGCGCATCAATCCCAGGCCCAGTCCTTAGACGAAGCATTCCAGCTACGACAGACTTACCTCACAGAAGATTGGCGCTCACTGGTGAGCGACCCGCGCATCGATGTGGTCGTGGAATGTACCGGCAACCCTATCGCTGCGGTCGAGCATTGCCTTGCTGCGTTCGATCATGGCAAGCATGTGGTCAATGTGACCGTGGAAGCAGATGCATTTTGTGGCCCTTTGCTTGCGCGAAAAGCACAGTTGGCGGGTGTGGTGTATTCCTTGGCTTTTGGCGATCAACCTGCATTGATTTGCGATTTGGTTGACTGGGCACGCACCTGCGGTTTCCCTGTCGTAGCTGCGGGTCGCGGTCACAAGTGGTTGCCGCATTTTTGTGAGTCCACACCTGACACGGTTTGGGGCAACTACGGACTCACCCCAGAGCAAGCCACGCGTGGCGGCTTGAACCCCAAAATGTTCAATAGTTTTTTAGATGGCTCCAAGCCCTCCATCGAAAGCACAGCCGTGGCCAACGCCACAGGTTTGGATGTTCCCAGCAATGGTTTGCTTTACCCGCCTGCCAGCGTGGAAGACATTCCTTTTGTGACGCGCCCCATCAGTGAGGGCGGTGTGTTGGAGCACAAAGGGATGGTGGAAGTTATTTCTTCCTTAGAAGCCAATGGGCGTGTCATTCCTTACGACATTCGCATGGGCGTGTGGGTGACGGTGGAGGCCGAGACCGACTACATCAAAAACTGTTTCGAAGAGTACAACGCACACACCGACCCCACGGGTCGTTATTTCACTTTGTACAAGCGCTGGCATTTGATCGGCCTTGAAGTGGGCATGTCGGTGGCCAGTGTGGCATTACGGGGTGAGCCCACGGGTGTTGCACAAAGCTGGAAGGCCGATGTGGTGGCGACAGCCAAGCGTGATTTGAAGGCAGGAGAAATGCTGGACGGTGAGGGCGGCTACACCGTGTGGGGCAAGTTACTTCCAGCCAGTACCTCGTCTCGCATGGGTGGACTGCCTTTGGGCTTGGCGCACCAGGTGAAGTTAATACGTGCTGTGAAAAAGGGTCAGTCCCTTTGCTGGGACGATGTGGCTATGGACACCAGTTTGCCTGCCTATCGTGTTCGCATGGAGATGCAGAAGATGTTTGCCGCCTGAAGAGGCTTAGGCGATAGATTTGCGCATCATTTCACTGCGCAATACTTTCATCAGCAACATCCATTCGCCGCCGTTTTGCACGGTGAAGGTGAATCGCTCATTCATGCCATTGTTCATTTGAATTTCGTGCCAGTTAGCAAACAAAGACAAGCCTTTGATGCGTTTGGCGCTTTCAGTGAATGAGATTTCGATGTGGATGAAAGAGATGTCTTCGTTGCTGTCAAAGGACTTGAAATACAAGCCGTCGGAGAGCAAATATAAGACCCCAGTGGGAAGCGTAAAGCGATTGGATGTATTCGCTGGACCATACGCAATGATGGTCTTGTTAATCAATTCAACAGGAATGCTTTGCCGAATGATTTGCTGTGTATCGTGGGTTTTGTACACCGCAAATGCAAGCCCCACACCAAGGGCAATCAAACTGTAAATTTGGTTGCCCGTGACAAGGTAAATTGCCAATGCAATGAGTAAAAACGGAATGGACAAATCCAGTCGCATTTCCCATGGACCACGAGAGATCAACAACGAACTGTTGTCCAGCGTGTTAGCCAGAATCAGAGGCGAAATATTGGGCTTTTCGTTTTGCACATGTGGTAGTTGCGAACCACAGTTTTGGCAAAACACATTTTCGCTAGGGTTGATGAAATAGCAACTGGTGCAAATCATGGAGTGCTTTCAGAATTTACTTGCATCAATGTGATTTGGCCTTGGCTGGCGCCTCGTGTTTGTCCGCAGCGCCGTGTTCGTCAGTTGCGCCGTGTTTCTCTGCGGGAGCCGCATGCTTGTCTGCAGGAGCTTCATGCTTATCAGCCGGTGCGTCGTGCTTATCAGCATGGTCTGATTTGGGGGTATCAGCCTTAGGCGGTTCGTGTGAGAGGAAGTTGTAGATAGCCAAAGAGCTCAGTACCACTGTGAGTCCACACAACAAACCGATCACAAAAATCATGAAACTTCCGCCATCGCTGTCTGCGTCAGACGAAGACATGGTTTTTGCAGATGGTTTGTCGGCTGCTTTTTTCTGAATCGCTTGCAACTGCGTTTTGAGTTCGCTCATGCCTGAGGCAAGGGCACCCATATTTTTTTCCAGGCTTTGCTGGGCGGCTTGGTGGTAGGCCTCGATGCGTTTTTCCAGGTGTTCAATCACCTCATGTTGTTCATCTTTGAGGTTCTCGTTGTTTTGCGCCAAGCTTTGCGCCATCAGTTTGTGGATCTCGATTTTTTGCTTTTCTAACTGAAGTTTGAATTCTTCAGGCATGCGTTGTGAATGCTGCTGTACCTCGTTGTGCGACATCAGGGCTGCCAATTGCGTCAGTTGGCTTTGCAAACTGGTTTGCTGCTGGGCAACTTGGGTGACCAAGGGTTCTAGCGGGTCAGGCTGGGTTTGTTGATGGCTTTGTTGTTGCGAGGTGAGGGAAATAAAGTCCAGCAGCAGCGAATGTTTTTCCAGGGTTTTTTTGATGTCGTGCTGCGTTTGTTCAAACGATTTGAACCGTTCGGGATCCACTGGATGCTCCATCTCAGCTGGGGCAGGGTCAATCACGGGTGCGCTGGGTGGAGGTGACAAATCCAAATTGATGTCACGCATGTCCGTCATATGGTCGGGGGGACTGAGCGTGAAAGTCAATTCGTCAACGTTGGTGGACTCGGCCTGAGCGGGCAGGGGCTGCGCTATTGGCTCAGCGACTGCCTCGTTGCTGACAGCAACTTCAACGGGCTGGGCACTGCGTTTAACAGGCGCACCACACTTACCGCAAAACTTGGCGGTGATGGAGATGGGTTTTCCACATGCAATGCAATCCATGGCTTTACCTAGTTGGTTTCTTCTGATGTGTAAATACGGCAAGGCGAATACTTGCCAGAGCTAGCTTGGTTTTCTTCACAGTCTCGTTTGGCAATTTCTTCAGCCTTTTCTTGGCTTTTGTCGGTGACAGCACCCGCGCAATACGCGGTTTCTCCGTCAAAGCTGTAGACAAATGCGCGATAGGGTTTTTCAGGGTCTGATTGGCGCATGAAACGCTCAAACAGTTTTTTGCATTTTCCTAGAAGTGGCGGGCGGTACAAATTGGCGAATGGCGCTGCTTGGGGTCGAGAAGCCGACAGGTCCTCCAGGACGGGTTCTGCAGGAGGTTTTTTCTCGGTTGTGGCGTGTGTCGAAGTTAAAGTAGTGTCATGACCAGCGTGGACGCTGTCGGGTGCACCATGCGCCTCGGCGGCATCTGGCGTTTCCGCAGGGGAATGCGTTAAGAACGAGCGGGAATAGATGAACAATGGGATGTTGATGGCAGTCATCAGCATCACCATGATCAGGTATTTCGTCATTCCTTTGGTGTTCATTTGTCAAAAAATCTAATAGTTACGAGAGGTTGGAAGCAAGACTTGTTCCACTTTGATCGGTTTGAACTGCGCCGACTTGAGTCTGCTTGCCTGCAAGTATTGCCTAATAAAAGTCGATTGAATCATTAAGTGTTCAAAAAACAGGGGGAAATACGTTTTTTTCAATGGGTCGTGCGTTTTTAAGAGGTTTTTGACCATTAGAATCGTTTTTTAGCATGAATTCGGTTTCAATTTTTAAATCAAAGGTATGACATGGCTGAAACTACTTCTTCAAGCAGTTTGATCATTGGTGAAGGTGTGACCTTTGCGGGGTCTATTACTGCACCAGGGCGCGCCACCATCAATGGCACCGTGTCAGGTGAAATCACTGTCAACGATCTGCATATCGGAGCCAAAGGCAGTGTGTCTGGCCGTATTGACGCACACACCATTGACGTGCATGGCATCTTGGCTCAAAACATTGTCTGCCATGAGCATCTGATGATTCATCGCAATGGCGCCGTGTCAGGCAAACTTGATTATGCTGAAATCGAGATCGAAAGAGGCGGGCAATTCATGGGTCAAATGACCCAGCACGAGGCCGGCCAAACCAAGGTGATATCAGAGCCCAACACCCTGCGCGCCAAGCCTTGATTGACGTAACCTAAGGGACTTTCCCCTAGAGGTATTTCAGCACCTTGGTGCTATCATGTTTGGCTCTCAGCCAGTGTTATCTTTGGCTGAACGCAAGCCAGTTAATGAGGACAACATGAAGACCCAACCCCCATCCACAGCATCTGTATCTGCAGACAATTCTGCTGCGATTGAAGAGATGTTTGCGGGTAAATCTGTTGCCTGTCCTTGTTGCAACGGAACCCTCACACCCAGCATGCTGCAAAAAATCATGGATGACGCCAGTCGTCTAGAGGGATTCAAAAGAGATTTCCGCGCCATTCCTACGGGCGGCTTGGGCATGATGATCGATCCCCATGCCCATATGACTGCGCGCACCACCGACGATTACGAAGCCATGGCGCAAGCTGGCATTGTGGCGGTCATCGAACCTGCTTTTTGGCTGGGTCAAATGCGCACCAATGTCGGCACTTTTGTTGACTATTTCTCGACGATCACGGGTTTTGAGCGTTTTCGTGCGGGTCAATTCGGTATTCGCCATTACTGCACCATTGGTTTGAACCCCAAAGAAGCCAATAACGAGGCTTTGGCCGAGCAGGTGTTGGCAGTTCTTCCTCGCTACCTCACCAAAGAAGGTGTGGTGGCGGTGGGCGAAATTGGCTATGACGAGCAAACGCCCCAAGAAGACAAAGCATTGCGTGCCCAAATTGAGATGGCCAAAGAATACGACTTGCCCATCATGATTCACACGCCTCACCGCGATAAAACCCGTGGTACTCAGCGGACCATGGACGTGTTGGAAGAGCACGGCTTTAACCCTGCGCGTTGCGTGATCGACCACAACAACGAAGAAACCGTGCGTGAAGTGCTTGACCGTGGTTACTGGTGTGCCTTCACCATCTATCCTTCGACCAAAATGGGTAACGAACGTTTGGCCGCCTTGGTTCAGCAATATGGCTCAGAGCGTGTCATTGTTGATTCATCTTGTGATTGGGGCGTCTCAGATCCCTTGGCCGTGCCCAAAACCGCCCGGTTGATGGCTGACAAAGGTATTTCGGCAGACATCATTCACCAAGTGGTCTACAAAAACGCTTTGGCCATCTACGGCCTCAACGGCGAAATGAAAGAAGAGCACTGGCTTAAGCCCCAGGCCATCGACCAACGCACACTCTATGACGGCAACTCTGTGTTGCGTGGCCAAGAGCCCAAAGTGCTGACCCGTCAAGTTGACGCTAACGTGATTCGCTGACCGAGTCCTCGGACATCTTTATAAGTTTTCTTTGATGCAACCGCTGATCGTTCTCAATGTGGTGGGTTTGACGCCTCGTCACCTAGGGCCGCATACCCCACGCTTATCGGCATTTGCTCGCCAAGGCGCCATGCGTCCTTTGACCACCACTTTGCCTGCGGTGACTTGCACCACCCAAGCTACGTTCATGACGGGCTTGCCCCCCGATCAAACTGGCGTGGTTGCCAATGGCTGGCTGTTTCGTGACTTATGTGAAATTTGGTTTTGGCGTCAATCCAACCGCTTGGTGAGCGGCGAAAAAATATGGGAAGCTGGCAAAGCCCGTGACCCCCGTTTCACTTGCGCCAATATGTTCTGGTGGTACAACATGGCGTCCTCCCATGATTACGGTGCCACCCCCAGACCGATTTACAAAGCAGACGGTCGAAAACTCCCCGACTGTTTTACCGTTCCCACCGATTGGCGAGACAAGCTGAGCGCTCGTCTGGGTAAGTTTCCACTGTTCAGCTTTTGGGGTCCTAACACCAACATCGCTTCCACCCGTTGGATAGCCAAGGCCTCGGAATTGGCCATCACTGATTTCGATCCCACGCTGACCATGGTCTATTTGCCGCATTTGGATTACGACATGCAGCGTTTCGGCCCAGATGAAAACCACCCGGCCGTAGCCAAATCTTTGCGTGAGGTCGATCAGGTCGTGGGCGATTTGATTGATTTCGCCCAAAAGCATGGACGCCACGTCATGGTGTTGTCAGAGTATGGCATCACCGAGGTCGATCGTCCTATTCACATCAACCGTGAAATTCGCCGTCAAGGTTGGTTGCAAGTTCGCATGGAAGACGGTCATGAAATGCTGGACCCCACCACCTCCAAGGTGTTTGCGGTAGCGGATCACCAAATCGCCCATGTGTATGTGCGTGATCCTTTGCTGATCCCGCAAGTCAAGGCCTTGTTGTTGGCCATGCCAGGGGTTGAATCGGTATGGGACAAAACCGAACAAGCGCAGCACCATATCGCCCATGAGAGAAGCGGGGAATTGGTGGTGATGTCGGATGCCAGATCGTGGTTCACCTATTATTTCTGGCTAGACGATGCGCTGGCACCTGACTTTGCTCGCACCGTAGAAATTCACCGTAAAGCAGGGTATGACCCTGTGGAACTGTTCTTGGACCCCAAACTTCCCTTTCCTAAGCTCACGATTGTGTGGAAATTATTGAAAAAATTGTTGGGCTTTCGCATGTTGCTCGATGTCATTCCCTTGGACGCCAGCTTGGTCAAAGGCTCGCATGGCCGTCCCACGGACGATCCGCTCCATGGCCCCTTGGTCATGAGCGATATGCCCCATTGTTTGCCTGAAACGGTGTCGGCCACCGATATCAAAGCCATTGCTTTGCAACACATTTTTGGTTCTTCTGCTGCCGCAGCGCAGGGGTGAATGGATTGTCAACCTCGCCCCTCAGAAGCCATGAACCAGCCCCTTACCCCAGAATTCAAAAAGAGGAAGTTGTTATGAATGCCCGAGCGCCATCCCATGAAACGCTAGAGCCTCAACCTGTGAGCGACAGCGTACAGGTGCAAAGTTTTGCGGTTGAATACGCCTACCCCGTGGTGTTCACTCGGAATGCGTTTGACCCTGCCAATTCACATTTGCTCGATGTCTTGCAACGTCGCGAAAGCCACAAGCGCCACCGTGTGGCGGTGTTTATCGATGGTGGCGTTGCGCAAGCTTTGCCCCAGTTGCTAGGTCAAATTCAAGCTTATTTCCAAGCTCATGCCGAGCACATTGAATTGGTCGGCGATGCAGTGGTATTGCAAGGCGGCGAGGCTTGTAAAAACGACCCTGAGCTGATTACCAACTTACTGAAAATTTTGTCTGACAAAGCCATTGACCGCCACTCTTATTCGTTGGCGATTGGTGGCGGTGCGATCATGGATGCGGTCGGTTATGCCTCAGCCATCTTCCACCGTGGTGTGCGTCACATCCGTTTCCCCACTACCGTGCTGGGCCAAGACGACAGCGGCGTCGGTGTGAAAAACGCCGTCAACTGGTTGGGCTTGAAAAACCTGGTCGGCACCTTTGCACCTCCTTGGGCTGTGATCAATGACGGGGTCTTTATTGATTCCTTGCCAGAGCGTGAAAAGCGCTGTGGCATGTCCGAGGCGGTCAAGGTATCGCTGATTCGCGATGGCGCTTTCTTTACTTGGCTTGAAAACAATGTGCAAGCCTTGGCCCGCTTTGAAACGGTGGCCTTGTCCTACCTCATCAAGCGCTCTGCCCAAATCCACATGAACCAAATCGCTTTGGGCGGCGACCCCTTCGAATCGGGTTCGGCCAGGCCTTTGGACTATGGCCACTGGGTTGCGCACAAATTGGAGCGCATGACCTCGCAACATGAACTCAGCCACGGTGAAGCCGTGGCCATCGGTGTAGCCATGGACGCCCATTACTCTGTGTTGGCAGGGCTCTTGCCAGCGGGCGAAGACCTGCGGGTGCATCGCCTGTTAAGCACGCTGGGCTTCAAGCTCTGGAATGACCAACTCGAAACCCGCAACGACCAAGGCCGTTTGGCCGTGTTGCAGGGCTTGGCCGATTTCCGCGAGCATTTGGGCGGCGAACTCACCATCACCTTGCTGGCAGGTATCGGCAAGGGCATAGAGGTACATGAAATTCAGGACGACTGGGTCACCCAGTCGATTGCTTGGCTTAAACAGCACATCTGATGCCATGCAGCTGAAACGGCTCATCGCCCAGCCCCATTTGACCTACTGCACGAATATCCATGCAGGGGAAAGCTGGGACGAGGTGAGCCAAAGCTTGGATGCTTTTGTTCCAGCCATCCGCGATGCTGTGGCCGACGGCGCACCCATGGGCATTGGTTTGCGTTTGTCGGGGCAAGCTGCTTTCAGCTTGCAGCAACACATTGTGTTGCAAGCGTTTCAAGCCCAACTGCAACGCCTCAACGCTTATGTCTTCACGCTGAACGCTTTCCCCTACGGCACCTTTCACGGGGTGCCGGTCAAGCAAGATGTGTATGCCCCCGACTGGACCCAGCCCGAGCGGCTGCGCTACACCTTGGCTTGTATCGACATCTTGGCTGCTTTGTTGCCTGAGGGCGTAGAGGGCAGCATCTCCACCGTGCCAGTGGGTTTTCGCCATGCGGCCGATACAACTGAAGCCATGAACGCCGTCGTTTCTCATTTGCTGCAGTGTGTGGCGCATTTGGTGCATACCCAAGCGCAAACTGGCAAACACATTGCGCTGGCCTTGGAACCCGAACCTGCTTGTTATGTGGAGACCACGCAAGAGGCGGCGCAGTTCATCCTCACCCACGTGCGAAGCACCTCCGCTGTGGCGCAACTGGCGCAGATGCTTGGCGGTTCTGCTGAGCAAGCCCTGCTAGCTTTACGCTCGCATCTGGGGGTGTGTTTCGATGTCTGTCACAGTGCGGTGGAGTTTGAAGACCCCGCAATCGCCCTGCATGAATTGCGCCAAGCCGGTATTGCCATCCCGAAAATCCAGCTCAGCAGCGCGGTACGTATTCCCCAGATGACGATGTCGCAATTACCCACGGTGCAAGGCTTTGACGATGCGGTGTATTTGCACCAAGTGGTGGTGCAACAAGCGGGTCAGCTGCAACGCTTTGTCGATTTGCCGCAAGCGCTGGCGGCCTTTCAAGCCGGGCAAGCCGAGGGTGAGTGGCGGGTGCACTGCCATGTGCCTGTATTTTTGCAAGACGCTGGTGCCATCTCCACCACCCAAGCGCAATTACTGCAAACCTTAGAGGCTTGCAAGCGCGAAGGTTTTTCCTCGCATTTGGAGGTGGAAACTTACACATGGGATGTCTTGCCCGATGCGCTCAAGACCGACTCCAAGGCGCAAGCCATTGCCCGTGAGCTTGATTTCGTGAAAAAGGTTTTACTGGCATGAACACACCTCGTATGCGTTTTGCAACCTACTTAAAGATTGGCCGTGTCTCCAATTTGCCCACGGTGTGGACCAATGTGTTGGCGGGGGCTTTTTTGTCAGGTCATGCGGCTGACTTGCCCACCTTGCTGTGGGTGATGTTGGCCATCACCTTGTTCTATACCGGCGGCATGTATTTGAACGACGCCTTTGACGCTGATATCGACGCACGTGAACGTCCCAGTCGTCCTATCCCTTCAGGGCAAATTTCTGCCAAGGCGGTATCGGCCTTGGGTTGCGCCATGCTCATGGGCGGCATTGTCATCATCGCGCCCTACGGCGTGTTGGCGGTGCAAGCGGGGGCAGCATTGAGTTTGGCTATTCTTCTCTACAACGCTTGGCACAAAGGCAATGTGTTTTCGCCTGTCATCATGGGTACTTGCCGTGCCTTGGTGTATGCCTTGGCCGCTTGGGTGTGTGTGCCGCAAACGCCTGAGGTTTTGCTGTGGGGCATGTTGGCTGTGTTCGCCCATATTGCAGGACTGACCTATGCCGCCAAACAAGAAAGCTTGGACCGCATAGACCGACTTTGGCCGCTGCTGATTTTGGTTCTGCCGTTTGCTATTTTTGTGGCCAATTTCGCTGTCACTCCTTTGGCCTTGCTCACGCTCTTGTTGTTGGCGGTGGCGGACATCTTGGCCGTGCGGCTCTTGGCGCTGCGTCGTCAAGGCGGAGATGTGCCCAAAGCGGTAGCACAACTCATTGCTGCATGTGCTTTGCTGGATGCAGCAGCGGTGGCGTTTTCGGGTGGCAGCTGGCCTTGGGTTGTGGCTTGTGTGATCGCATATGTGGCCTGCCGCATGTTTCAAAAATTCATTCCTGGCACCTGATTGCATATGTACCCCCAACACCACCATCTCTCTACAACGGCAATTCCCCAAGCTATTGCTTTACTGACCAGTTGGTTAAAAACCCGTCTTGCGGCTGATGCCTTTGCTTGGTTTGACACCGAGTTGCGTGCTTTGCAGGACAAGCCCGAGCAAGCCCGTTGGTTCAAAGCTTTGGGGATGGCGCCTCGCAAGCTCGGCAAAGCTGACCTAGCGCCTTCAGCCGCCGAGTTGCAAGCTGCGCAGGCACTTCGTCAGGGCCTAGACCCCACCGAATGGAGCATGGATCAAACAGCGCGTATCGCTTTTACCTTGGCGTTTTACCAAGGCGATGAGCTGGATTTTGTGCAGCAAGTGGCGATGCTGGTAGATACCTCCGAGATTAACGAGCTGCTGGCTATCTTCCGAGGCTTTGCGCTGTTTCCCCAGCCACAAGCCTTGGAGCCTAAAGCACGGGAAGCCATACGCTCGACCATGCGTCCTGTGTACGAAGCCATGTCGCACCGCAACCCCTACCCGTTTGAGTTTTTCGATGAGGCTGCTTGGAACCAAATGATCGTCAAGGCGTTCTTTTTGGATTCCTCTATTTGGCAAATCCAAGGCGTGGATGAACGCTATAACGCTGACTTGTCCGTCATTCTCATTTTGTTGGTCCAAGAGCGTTGGGCAGCAGGGCGCTTTATTGCCCCCGAAATTTGGCGCTGCGCCGTGCCTCATGCCAATGCCGAAGGGGTAGCAGTCATTCTGCAAGCCTTGGCTGGTAAAGCCTTGGAGCGTGAACTGCAGGTGATTGCCAAGATATGTCTGAGCCACCCCGAGTTGTGTCCCCCCGACGTGGTGCAAGCCGTCAAGGCCAAGTCGTGGGCTGTTGATCCCGTTAGTTTGGACTGGTCCAGTTTTGCTTCAGCTTCGTATTGAGTGTTCATGACCATGGCAAACGTAAACCCCGACACAAACGCCTGTGCTGATCATGCAGGCAAAGTCGCGCCCGTCATCAACCGCAGCCGCTGCGAGGGGAAAGCCGACTGTGTCGCCGTCTGTCCCTATGCGGTGTTTGAGGTGCGCCAATTCACTTGGGATGAGTTAGGTGATATTTCATTGCGTGGCCGTTTAAAGGCTTGGGCACACAAGCGTATGCAAGCCGATGTGGTGGCACCTGCGTCTTGCCATGCCTGTGGCTTGTGCTTGAAGTCTTGTCCTGAAGACGCCATCACCCTAGAGAAGTTTTCTCTTTAATTTCACAATCAAAAGACGAAAAAAAACCTGCTGAGATTCAGCAGGTTTTTTTGATTGGCGCGAAGAAAAGCCGCGCTACAAACAATCAGGGCATGAACTCTTCACCCATGATGAAGGTCACCACACCAATGCGCTGCTGTTGGGAGAACACAGCCTTCCACGCAGGCATTTTGCGAAAACCGTTGGTGACGCGGTCATACACAAAGTCGGGCTGATAGCTCGAGGGTTTGAGTTTGGGCGCTTTGCCAGGGTAGGCGCTGTTGCCATGGCAGTGACGGCACTGACCATCCCACACTTGTTTGCCAGCTTCTATGTTGGCAGGGTCTTTCATCATGGCAGCCGTGAATTCGGGCACAGGCTCGTCGTTGGCGGCGGGTGCCGCGGCTTCTTCAGACCATACAGAGGTGCTTGCCAAGCCAAGGGCCAGCAAGGTTGAAACACACAGCATCAGCGGTGCGCGGCGCAGAGAAATAAGAGGGGTACGTGAAGTTTTCATGAGATCAGTATATGCAAAAAAAAACTGCCACCCGTGTCGCACAGGTGGCAGTTTCAGACTTCAAATGACAAAATTATTTGGTAACAACTTTGTAGATGGTGTCAGAAGAGCCGTTGGGGCCAGTAGTAATGGAGGTCAAAGCATAGACGTCACCTTTGGCATCTTGGGCGAAAGCCAGGATGTAAGGGGTCTTGCCGTTGGGGGTTCCACCTTGGACTTCAACAGAAGCAACTTCCATGGACCATTTGCCATCAGCACCTTTGGTACCGATGAAGATTTGGCCGTCGTTTTCAGCAAAGCCTTTGCTCCAGTCGCCGAAGATGTACTTGCCTTTAGAGCCAGTGCCATCGCCGCGGGAGATGTAGCCACCAGTCACGGAGATGCCTTTGCAACCGTTAGGAACGGCTGTGCAGTTGGCGTACTCCATGATGGAAGCAGTGATGCCAGATTTGTCGCAGCTAGCGGGATGGTTGTCAGGCTCTGCCCAGTTGAAGCAGCGCATCACACCTTCCACACGACGCCAGCCCATGTTTTGGCCTTTGTCGATAGCTTTAACGGCTTCCCAGCTGTTTTGCTGCACGTCGCCGCAATACAGTTGTGTGCCACCAGCTTGGTCGAATGAACATCTCCAGGGGTTACGCAGACCGTAAGCCCAGATTTCTGGCAGAACGTCTTTCTTGCCGACAAATGGATTGTCAGAAGGAACACCGTAAGGCTTGTCGCCTGTACGTGCGTCAACGTCGATGCGCAGGATTTTGCCCATGGGGGTGGTCAAGTCTTGACCGTTACCGACCAAAGGATTGTGGCCAATACCCCAGTCGTTGGCATAGCCGCCGTCGCCGGTGGAGATGTACAACTTCTTATCGGGACCAAAGCCGATCCAGTGACCATTGTGGTTGAACTGGGGCCAGCTGATGGAGTGGATACGACGTGCTGAAGACATATCTGCAGCGTTTTTGTCGCCTTTGGAGACTGTGTACTCTTCAACCACGTTGCTGTGGTTGTACCAAAGCATTTGACCCAAATCTGATTGGTAGTCCAAGTGAGCTGAGTAAGCCACATAGAACTTGCCGTTCGATTTGAAGTCAGGGTGGAAAGCCAAGCCCAACAGACCGCGCTCGTCGAAATCTTGCATCAAGGGAACGATCTTGCTGCGGATGTCGAGGAAGGTGCCAGCAACTTTGCCGTTTTCAATAATCTTGATACGGCCGTTTTGTTCAGTGACGAACATGCGGCTGTCGCCAGCAGGTTGCACCATGGACAGCGGCGTGTTGATACCGCTGACTACTTTTTCCAGCTTGACGCTAGGACCGGCGTGTGCTGCCGAGCCGAATGCCATCAATGTAGTCGCAGCAATCGCCGCAACCAGTTTAAGTGCACGCATTAGAGAACTCCTCATCTTTGTGAATTGAACGTAACAACCCCGACTTGCTGTTGCTAAGTAAACTTAACAACCCTGTCCTTGGGATTGCACCCTTTTATCAGGCGAATGCATGATAGAACCGTTGTCATGCCGATTGCATAGGTGTTAACTCTATGCACGGTAGTTGCAGGGAAATAGGTTTTGGTGTAACGGTTTTGAGAGTAACAAAGCATGTGTTGGTGTGGTGGGATGGGCTTGCCCCATCGGTGTGCTTTGGGGGCAAGAAGGGCACTAGCCTGGTGCAAATGGAGGTTATATAGACAGAGCCTTTAAATACTCAATAAATTTAAAAATGAAACTTTAAGTATTTTTATTTGGCAGGTGAAAAAAAGATTATTCATTTTTTGCGTTTTTTGGGTTAATTTGTCATCCGCAGCCCAGTTTGGGGCGTTAACAGCAGCAGGATTGTTAAACCCCTACCACCATGAACAAGTCACCTTCAGATCAGATGTCGGCACCTCAAACCGAGTCAACGACACACTCAAGTTATGTGCCTTCTGAAAATACGCCCATTCGCAACACCTTCGAGCGCATTCGTAGCCAAATGGCGCAAGAGGCTGAACAAAAAAGCCGTCCCGTATCGCGCTTGTACCCCGGCCTTCGCGCCTTACGCGCTTAAGTCACATTGATTTTCAATCCTGTCAAAGGCTGCGCATAGCGGCTCTCCCATCGCTGCCCCGCTACCAGGGGCCAAGCATCTGTCCAAGTCCCTGTGGTGATCACGTCACCCGCCTGCACATCGGGCGCACCAGGGCACTGCCGCAAGGCTTTCAAAAAATACAGCAAGGCCATCAGGGGGCTGTCCAGCACGTTGCTGGCGTAGCCTGTCTCCACCGTTTTGCCTTCGTGCATCAGTTGCAGCGACATGCCTGACAGCAGGGTGTGCAAAGCTGCGCCGTCTGCGGCGACATCCCGTACGGCCAAGGGCTTGCCCACCAACAAGTGGGCATGCAGTCCGCTGTCGGTCACGGTGTCGGCCACTTTGAAACGCCAATCGGTGGCGTGCGATTGCACGATTTCAAAACCGCAAGCCATCCACTCGATAGCCTCAAACAGGCTTTGCGGGTTCAAGTCGTCAGCGGGGGTGCTGCGCATCCCAAACACCAACTCAGGCTCTAAGCGTGGTTGGCTCATGTGGCTGATATCGACCCAGCCCTCGCCCTGCGCATCAGCGTGGGTGAGGGTGGTGTTCCACACCGTGCCCCAAATGGGCTCGAACACTTGGTAGCGTTCCCAAATGCTGCGGTTGGTGAAACCGATTTTGAAGCCGCGCGGTTGTTCGCCGCGCTGCACACGCAACTGCCGCACTTGCAAAGCGGTGTGGTAGGCCAGTGCAACATCGCTGGGGATGCTCGCCACGCTGTCGGCGGGCCACAGGCTGCCTTGATCGATGTGCTGCAAAAGTGTGTCGGGTGTCATGGTGGATGCTTGTGAGGGGCAGGGCGCAGACTATCATCGCCCATGGCCATCAAATCTACCATCTACAAGGCGCAGCTGCAGATCGCTGATATCGACCATGGCTATTACGCTGACCATGCGCTCACCTTGGCGCGTCATCCCAGCGAAACCGATGAGCGCATGATGGTGCGGCTTGTCGCCCTCGCCATGAACGCCCATGAAGTGCAGGACCTGTGTCAAGGTGACGCAGTGCTGGCCTTTGGTGCGGGCTTGTCCGACCCCGACGACCCCGATGTGTCCATCACCGATTTCACCGGCCGCAAACGGGTGTGGATCGAGGTGGGCCAGCCCGAAGAAAAGCCCATGTTGCGTGCGTGCAGCAAGTCTGACCGTGTGCTGGTCTATGCCTTTGCACACTCGGCGGATATTTGGTGGCGTGGCATCGAGAACAAATTGCATCGCCAAGACAAGCTCAAAGTGATGCGTATTCCTTCTGAGGCCTCGCAAGCCATGGCCGCCATGGCCGAGCGCAGCATGCAATTGCAAGCCACGATCCAAGAGGGCGGTATGACGCTGAGCAGCCATTTGGGTAGCGTGCACTTCGAGACGGTGGTGTGGCGCTAAGCCTCGTCACTGAGCACTGGGTAACTCATCCCAACAGGTGGTGAAGCGGGGCGAACGGTTGGCGCTGCGCATACGCCAGTCACGTGTCAGGCCGGTCGCCGCCAAATGCACGGTGCCACGCCCGAAATGCAGGTTCAGACGGTCCATCGTTTGCATCAAAGCGGTATCTTTTGCGCGGGTCACGGGGTGTTCAAATAAACCGTGTTGGGGCCGTTGTGCTTCGCTCAAAGCGCACAACATGACGCCGGCTTTTTTATAGGCAAACCCTGCACGAAAGAGGTGGCGCAAAGCCACCCATACCGCGTCGCTGAGCAAACGGGTGTCGTCGCTGGGTTCAGGCAAGGGCAGCACCAAACTGGCGTTGTATTGCGGTTCATCGGGTTTGAAAGGGTTGGTGCGTATGAACACCTGCACCGCACCCGCCAGCGACTGCTGGGCACGCAGTTTTTCGCCCGCCCGTGCCACATGGGTGCTGAGCGCTTCGCGCAACTCGACCATGCTGTGTACCGGTCTGCCAAAGCTGCGTGACGCCATGATTTGTTGTTTGGGCGGTGTGATGTCTTCCAGCCCCAAGCAACTCACGCCACGCAACTCGCACACGATGCGCTCCATCACCACGCCAAAGCGCTGACGCACCCGTGCAGGCGGTGTGTTGCGTAAATCGAGCACAGTGTGAATATCCATGTCGGCCAAACGCCGCGCGGTTCGGCTGCCCACGCCCCACACCTCGCGTACCTCGGTTTGCGCCATCCAGTCTTGGCGCTCGGGGCGAGACAGGGCGTTCAAATCGCACACGCCCTCAAACACCGCTTGTTTTTTGGCCAGGTGGTTGGCGAACTTGGCCAAGGTTTTGGTCGGCCCTATGCCCACGCACACCGGCAGGCCCGTCCACTGGCGTATGCGTTGGCGCATCTGCCGCCCCAGCGCCACGCCGCCGCCGTGCAGCGGCAGCACTTGCTCGACACGCAAAAAGCTTTCGTCGATGCTGTAGACCTCTAAGTCGGGGGCGTAGTCACGCAAGATGTCCACCACACGTTGGCTCATGTCGGCGTACAGCGTGTAGTTGGAGGACAAGGCTTGTATGCCGTGTTGCAGCGCCAAGTCTTTCAGCGAAAACCATGGTGCACCCATCTTCACGCCCAGCGCCTTCACTTCGTTGGAGCGAGCCACGGCGCAGCCATCGTTGTTGGACAGCACCACCATGGGCACGTCTTGCAAATGTGGCTGAAACACACGCTCGCAACTGACATAGAAATTGTTGACGTCCACCAAGGCAAACTGCGCCACCGTACCCATGTTCAGCCTCCGCGCTTCAAACGCCGCACCACGCCGACCACCACGCCCCACACCTCCAAAGGCCGCTCGGCGCTCAGCACAATGGCTTGGTAGGCGGGGTTGTCGGGGCGCAGTTCGATGCGTCCATGCTGTTGGTGCAAGCGTTTGATGGTGTAGTCGCCCTCGACCACGGCGATGACGATGTCGTTGTGCCGTGCTTGCAGCGAGCGGTCCACCACCACCTTGTCGCCGTCTTCGATGCTGGCGCCGCGCATGGAGTCGCCGCGCACATTGAACATGAAGGTGGCAGGTTTGTGGCGTACCAAGTAGTCGTTGAGGTCCAAGCTGTCTTCGGTGTCGTCAGCAGCGGGTGAGGGAAAGCCTGCCGACATACGGTGCAGCAGCAGGCGCAGAGGGGCAGCGCTGGGCTGGCTTTGCAGGGTTTGGGGTTGCTGGTGCAGGGTTTGCATGTCAAGCTCACGTAACTACTGTATAAAAACACAGTTTAGCTGAGTTTGAATCAGGGCTGCCAGCTGCTGGGTGAGACACAGTGCTATCCTGCACGCCCCAGCCCAGCTCCCCAGTGTGCACGGCTGTTTTTCACAAGGTTTTGACGATGACGATCCCCACTTTGATGCGCTTTATCGACCACGGCAGTGGTGGCGCCCCCGACATACTCCAGCCCGCCCAGACCGGCGTGCCCGCGCCTGCCGCTGGCGAGGTCTTGGTCAAGGTGGCTTATGCGGGTGTGAACCGACCCGATTGCTTGCAGCGCAGCGGTCGCTACCCACCGCCACCCGGTGCCTCGCCCATTTTGGGTTTGGAAGCCTCGGGCCATGTGGTGGCGCTGGGCGAGGGCGTGACCCGCTGGAAGGTGGGCGACGCGGTATGTGGTTTGGCCAATGGTGGCGCTTACGCCGAGTACGTCTGCATCCCCGAGGGGCAAGCCTTGCCTGTTCCCAAGGGTTTAAGCCTGTTGCAAGCGGCGGCTTTGCCTGAAAACTACTTCACCGTGTGGACCAATGTGTTTCAGCGCGGCCGTTTGCAAGCGGGTGAAACTTTCTTGGTGCATGGCGGCTCGTCCGGCATTGGCTTGACGGCCATTCAACTCGCCAAGGCCTTTGGTGCCAAGGTGCTGTGTACCGTGGGCAATGCCGACAAGGTCGCGGCTTGTTTAAAGGCCGGTGCCGATGTGGCCATCGATTACCGCCAGCAAGATTTTGTGGCTCAAGCGCTTGCCGCCACCGAGCAAAAAGGCGTGAACATCATCTTGGATATGGTGGGCGGCGACTATATGCAGCGCAATTTGCAGACCTTGGCCATCGACGGGCGCTTGGTGCAAATTGCGTTTTTACAGCCCTCCAAAACCGAGGTTGATTGGATCGCGCTGATGGTCAAACGCCTGACCTTCACCGGCTCCACCCTGCGTCCGCGCAGCGCGGCGGACAAGGCGCAAATGGCCCATGAATTGCAAACGCAGGTGTGGCCGCTGCTGGCCCAAGGCAAAGCCTTGCCCGTCATTCACCAAGTGTTTGAACTCGAGCAAGCCGCGCAAGCCCATGCGCTGATGGAGTCGTCTACCCACATTGGCAAAATCATGCTCAAGGTGGCGGGGGACTGATGAAGCTTTGTGGACGGTATGTGTGTGTGGGGGTGCTCAGCGTGGGAGCGCTTTGCACCGCGCAAGCTGCTGACCACGCAGCCCACTCCCATGGCCTTGGCAACTTGGAGTTGGTGGTGCAAGGCGGCACGGTCAAAGCCAATTTTGAAATACCCATGGAAAGCTTGCTGGGCCACGAGTATTTGCCGCGTACCCCCGAACAAAAAAAGGCCATGGCC
The DNA here is from genome assembly GCA_947455935.1 of Comamonadaceae bacterium. Taxonomy (GTDB): domain Bacteria; phylum Pseudomonadota; class Gammaproteobacteria; order Burkholderiales; family Burkholderiaceae_C; genus Limnohabitans. The sequence goes on along the minus strand of CANGPV010000001.1, from coordinate 12,169 downwards.
GATTTGCAAACAGCAAGCACCCAAGCCAGTTACTTCATCACCCTGCCTGCGGCGGCGGGTTGCCAAAGCCAGTCTTTGCAAGTGAACTCGGACATGTTCAAAGGCAAAAAATCCGAGCACAGCGATTTGGATGCCGAGCTGGCGTTCAGCTGCAGCCAGCCCAGTGCATTGACACAGATTGAAATTCCTTTGTTCAAAAAGCATCCCCGCTTAAGTGCGTTGAAAGTGGACATGGTCAGCCCCAAAGGACAGTCCAGCGTCACCCTCAAAGCCAAAGATCCCGTGCTTCGTTGGTAAACCGTGACCCATACCGCCCTGCATCTCTCGCAAATCTCCCACGCTTGGGGGAATAAGCCGCCTTTGTTCGAGATTGCGCATTTGGCTTTGCCGCAAGGCGATAACTTGTTCATCCAAGGCCCCAGCGGTTGCGGCAAAAGCACCTTGTTGGGCATGCTCGCTGGGGTCATTCCTGTTCAGCACGGAGACTGCGAAGTACTGGGGCACGCCTTGAAGCAAATGAGCGCCGCACAGCGCGACCGCTTGCGTGGCGAGCACATGGGTGTGATTTTTCAGCAGTTCAATTTGCTGCCCTACCTCGATGTCAAAACCAATGTGCTGCTGCCTACCCGATTGTTCCCCAGCCGTGCCGCTGCTGCCGAGCAGGAATGGGGCAGTGCCGAGCAGCAAGCCTTGCATTTGTTGCACACCTTGGGTCTGCCTAAGGCCGTGTGGCAGCAAGGTGTGAACCAGTTGTCGGTGGGTCAGCAGCAGCGGGTTGCTGCGGTGCGAGCGCTCATGGGCAGCCCCCGCTTGGTGATTGCCGATGAACCTACGTCGGCGCTGGACGAGGCCCATCAACTCGAGTTCTTGGATGTTTTGTTGGGCACAGCGCGGCGTCAAGCTGCCAGCGTGGTCATGGTCAGCCATAACCCGCAACTGGCATCTCGTTTCGACCAAGTCTTTGCCATGCCTTTGCGAGGCCAACCATGATGTGGCTGAGCTTGGCTTGGCGCAGTGCATGGTCGCGTCGCCAAGCTTTGGCCATGGTCATTGTGTCTGTGTGTGTCTCTGTGTTGATTGTGTTGGGCGTGCAGCAACTGCGTGACGACGCCAAACGCAGTTTCTCCAATGCGCTCAGTGGCGTGGACCTGATCGTGGGGCCACGCGGCAGCGCTACCGAACTCATGCTCTACAGCGTGTTCCAAATCGGTCGGCCTTCGCGCAATATGGGTTACGAGGGCTTCACCGCTTTGGCGCAGCTACCCCAAGTTCAGTGGGCGGTTCCCATTCAACTGGGGGACAGCTATTTGGGTCATCCAGTGCTGGGCAGCACCCCTGACCTATTCACCCGTTTCAAAAGCCAAGGACAAGGCTTGCGTTGGGCCGAGGGAAGGGCGTTTGCTGACCCACTCCTTCAGCCTCAAGCCTTGAGCGAAGTGGTGTTGGGTGCCGAGGTGGCCAAACGCTTTGGTCATCGGCTTAACGACAAACTGGTACTGACCCATGGTCAGTCCAGCGGACCGGGCACCGAGCACGAGGACCATCCCATGACGGTGGTCGGCATCTTGGCTCCTACGGGTGCGCCGATTGACCGCAGCGTCATCGTCAGTTTGCAAGCGTTTGAGGCCATGCATGTGGGCTGGGGCATGGGTATCTCGCCCAGCGCCTTGAAGGCAGCGGGTGGTTTGTCTCAAGCGCCTGACATGAAAGACCTGCAGCCTACAAGCTTGTCAGCCGTCTGGGTCGGCTTGCATAACCGTGCCGAGGTGTTTTCGGTGCGACGCAACATCGAAAGCTTGGAGCGTGGGCAGTTGATGGCGGTCATGCCTGGCGTGGCATTGGATGAGCTCTGGCAAATCGTGAAAGTGGTGGAAAACACCTTGCTGCTGGTGGGCATGTTGGTGGCAGTAAGTGCCATGTTCAGCGTGGCTGCGGTGTTGTTGGTGGCGATGGCAGGGCGGCGCAAAGAACTGGCTATCTTGCGGGCCATGGGCGCAGCACCCTTGGGCTTGATGGGCTTTGTCCTGCTCGAGTCCCTGTTGGTGTGCGTGGTCGGTATAGTGCTGGGCTACTTGCTGTGCCAAGCGTTGTTGCTGCTAGGGCAAGACGTCTTACGTACCGAGTTTGGGGTGTTGGTACAAACAGGTTGGCCTGCCGCGCAGTCGTGGTGGGCCTTGGGCGGTTTGTGTGGCGTAGCTTTGTTGGCGAGTTGTGTGCCTGCTTGGCGAGCCTATCGCCTGTCTTTGTCGGATGGTTTGCATCCGCCGTCGGTTTAAAAAGGATTTTTCATATGCCCAGGCGTGGATGGTTTCATGGGGTGATGCGGGGCATCGCCGTGTTGGCATTGGCGGCAACATCATTGGCAGGGGCGCAAACCCCAGGCTACAACCTCATCGACTGGAACGACCTCATGCCCGAGCCTTGGGTCAAAGAAATGACCAAGGAAATGGCTGCGGTGGGCAAACTCTCCAACTTACAAGACAGCAGCGAAGAGGCCTACAAAGCCATGTCGGCCATGCGCAAAAAATTTGACGAAGCGCCGATTGTCAAATCGCAACTGAACAAAAAGGTACGTTTGCCGGGTTATGTGGTGCCTTTGGACGCCGATCGTGCTGAAAAACGTGAGTTTTTATTAGTTCCTTATTTTGGTGCGTGCATCCATACGCCCCCTCCACCCGCCAACCAAATTGTGCTGATTCGCCCCACGGCGCAAAGCAAAATCAAGAAATTACCTGAATCCATGGACATTGTGTGGGTGGAAGGCGAGATCAAAGAGGGGCGGGTCGCCACTTCTCAGGGGGTGAGCGGCTATTTGCTGGAAGCAATCTCTGTCGCTCCCTACGAGGTCAAACCGGTCAAACGCTGACTACAATGCCTGTTTTGAGCCGTACAAGTTGAAAGAACATGGAAACACCGGATACCCACGATTTGGCTGAAGCTGATGGCGATCCTTTCAAGACCCATTGCGCCTTATTGGTGTCTGGTTTGGCATTGATTTTGGCCGTCAACAATTTGGGCGGTGCCAATACGGGCAAAGATGCCATGATGAATAACATCTTGGCGTCCAACACCTATTCCTTCTTCCAAGCCAAGAGTATTCGCCAAACTGACTACAAACTGGCGGTTGACCGCTTGGAAATCCAATTGGCCAATGACAAGCCGTCCGGGCAAGCCAAAGAACTGATGGAAGCCAAACTGGCCGCCTACAAAAAAAACGTCGAGCGCTATGAGTCTGAACCCGAAACCGGTGAGGGCAAAAAAGAGCTCATGGCCAAGGCCAAACATTTGGAAGAAGAGCGAGATTTGGCCTTGCGCAAAGACCCTTGGTTCGATTACGCCGAAGGCTTACTCCAATTGGCCATTGTGCTGACCTCTGTGGCCATCATTTCCAGCCGACGCGCCATGTTTTATGCCGCCATTGTCTTGGGTTGTGTGGGTACAGCCTGCACGCTCAATGGCTATTTCCTTTTTTACTAAACTACCCACTTCACTTCAAAGCGAGATTCACTTATGGCAACCAATATCGATCAATCCAACAATCTGGTGATTGGCAACGGCGTAACCTTCAAAGGCACGCTCAATGTGCCCAAGAAAGCCACTATTTACGGCACTGTCGATGGTGAGTTGACCGCCGAAGAAATCTTCATTGGTCAGTCCGGGAAAATCACGGGCAAAGTCACTGCCCGTAGCATCGAGGTGGAAGGTGAGATGCACCAAGTTATCCACTGCCGTGACCATTTGCATATCCGTGCCACCGGCAAGGTGTCTGGCAAATTGGAATATTCGCAAATCCAAATCGAGCGTGGCGGTGAGTTCCGTGGCGAGATGCAGCAAGTCGGTGCCCCTCCTGTGTATCCCGCTGGCAGCAACCCCACTGCCGCCAAGCCTGTCATGAGCGCGCCCGCCACACCTGCGGCAGCCACACCACCCGCAGGCGGCCCTGGCAACAACAACGCTAACTGATTTTTCAACCTCTGCTTTATTTGTAGGGGTTCTCACAGGCTGCGTCGGGTGCGGTTTTCATGCACCGGCAGCCAAAGCCAAAGCTCTTCAGATCTTTTTTTTCAATGCCTCGTACAGAGGCATTTCTTTTTTGTCCCGCTGGCACGTAGAGTTTGGGGTCAAAGGCGTGTTGAATTTTTTTGCCATCTTTCATCTCAAAGTTGGCGCCTACGCAATAAATAGGGCCGCTTAAGCGGTTGCTGAGTTCAAACATCATCAGCTGCGGGTCATCGCTGGACCAGCCCGACTGAATGCCGATGTTTTTCAGCTCGGTGGGCGACAAATCGTAGCCTTGCAAAGGCTCTTTCTTGCTCCACCAGCCCATAGCCAGGGCCGACCCTGCAAACCACCAGAGGCTGATGACCGCCCACTTCTTCATAGCAAGGGCAGGATGTCTTTCAAAGTGTGGCCGCTATAGCTTGGGCGAGGACCCAGGGTTTCAAACGGTAGGCCCTGGCGGTTGACCCAAAAGCTTTTGAAGCCAAACCAGGTGGCACCCAGCGCATCCCAGCTGTTGCTGGAGACAAACAGCACCTCTCGCACATCCATGGGGTAATGGTGAGTGACCAAACCATAGCTTTGTGGCGAGGTTTTGAATTGCCGTACCTCATCGACCGAAATCACCTTGTCGATCAAACCAGTGAAACCGGCACTGCTGACCGCCTTGGCCAGCATATCGGGGCTGCCGTTGGACAAAATCGCGCAAGGCATGCCCATGCCTTTAAGGTGTTGCAATACATCCCAGTTTTCTTCAAAGGGGGTGAGATGCGCGTACTGGTCCATCAGCTGTTTTTGCTTGGGCGGTGTCAGCTCCAGCCCGAGTTTTTGGCAAGCGTATTGCAGCCCCAACCGTGTCAAGTCCCAAAACGACTGGTAATGGCGGCTGCCCAGGGGGTTGAGCGGGTCGCTGAGTGATATCAAGCGGCTGTACTCGATTTGCTTGTCACGCCACAGCACAGACAAGGCATTGCCATGGCCGGGAAACATGGTTTCGGCCATGGCGCTGATGGCGTACACATCAAACAATGTGCCGTAAGCGTCAAAAACCACCAAACGAATCATGGCACCTCCTGCGAGTTAAGAGTGCCATCGTATACTCAAAATATGAAGATTCTCATTCTCAACGGCCCCAATCTCAACTTGTTGGGCACCCGTGAGCCCGAGCAATACGGCCACACCAGCTTGGCCGATGTGGAGGCTTTGTGCCGCGCCACCGCCACTCCCTTGGGCTTAGAGGTGCATTTTGTGCAAAGCAACCACGAGGGTGAGTTGATCGACCAGATTCATGCCTATGGCCTGCTCTGCCAGCAAGGCAAAGCCGTGGGTGCTGTGTTCAACCCGGGGGCGTTCACCCACACGTCGGTGGCTTTGCATGACGCCATCAAGGGCACGGGGTTGCCTGTCATTGAAACCCACATCAGCAATGTGTTTGCGCGTGAGGCGTTTCGCCATCACTCCTATGTTTCGCCCGTGGCAGTAGGCGTCATGGCCGGTTTGGGCATACAGGGCTATGCGCTGGCTATTCAGGCCTTGGCGCATCGTGCATCCCACAAGGTGGGTGCTTGAATATCCCAGTGGCCTGTGTGTTGGTGGCTGGCGTCATGCCTGTGTTGGGTGCGGCCATAGCGAAATGGGGCTTTAAAGATTTCGACAACCACAATCCCCGCCAATGGTTGGCTGCACAAACCGGTTTTCGAGCACGCGCCAATGCCGCACAAAACAACAACTTTGAGGCTTTCCCACTCTTCGCTATCGCCGTTGTCTTGGCATTGCATTTCCAAGCCAGTTCGGTTTGGCTAGACCCTCTGTGCTTGTTGTTTGTGGCGGCCAGGAGCTTGTATTTCCTCACCTATTTGCTGGATTGGGCCAGCTTGCGCACCCTTTGCTGGGTGGTGGCCTACGGCGCTTGTATCGCCATCTATGTGCAACTGATTTAGAGCCTTACTCAGCGATGACTTTGCATGGTGCCTTGATGCCTCTGGCGTTTTTCATCTGCTCACAGCGTTCCATGGCCTTGCGCTCGGCCACAGCGGACATCTTTACGTAAATTGAGCAGGTAAACACCATTTTTTCTTGGTCCATGCTGTTGTCATGGCTGGTGGCGCAGCGCCCAATCTCACCCAAATGGGGTTTTTCATTGCGATAAGCCTCTTGCAGCGGACTGGGAAGATCGTGCAAGTGGACGTAAGGGAATTTATAGGCATCATCAGCTGCTGCGTGGATGTCCAAGGTCGTCAGCAGGAGCGCTAAAACAATAAACAGATGTCGTTTCATGTCTCGCATCTTAAAACACTTGCTTGTCATCCGTCAGAGCCTTGACTGCGTTAACTGAGCATGATTTGCTCTTCATCAAGGTCTTCCATGAAAAAGCCGCTGTTGTGTCTAGCTCTTTGTATGTTGTTAGCTGTACCGGGCTTTTCCTCGGCGAATGAGCAAGACTGGCAGCGCCACAACACCCATTACCAAGCTAATCGGCAGGGATACGAGGGCGGGCATGGCCATCATGGCCATCATGGTTACCATGGTGAGCGTGGGTGGGGTTGGGCACCTTGGGCCTCTGCAGCCATCATCGGTTCCACCCTTTATTGGGCTAATCAAAGCTACAGCCAACCCTCGGTCACCATCATTGCCCCACCACCCCCTCCCGTGGCTATCGAAGCACCTCGCGTGGCTTATTTTTGCCAAGCATCAAGGCAGTACTACCCCAATGTAGCCACCTGCACCATGCCTTGGCAGTTGGTGCCTTACTAAGCTCAAAGGGCTTGCGTGGTTTTGTGTCCTTGCCGCGCAGAGTGTCTGACCAAGCCGCCCAAGGTTTCAATGTCCACAGTGGCGCGTTTGCCTTGGTAAACCTTGTTTTTAAGCCAAGATAATTCCTCTTGCAAAGCCTTGTCACCGCCCAACTGACGGTGCCAGCATTTGATCTCTGGGGCCCAACGGTAACCCCGCGCTTTGAGCAAATCTTTGCTGTCAAAAGGGGAGCCGGTGGCATAGAGACGCACTTGGGGTTGGTTGAGTGACTCCAGCAGTTTCAGCAATGCGGGTTGCTGGCTTTGCGGTAACTGGGCATTGAGCAACTCGAGCAAAGCCCAGCAATCGGTTTCTGCTCTGTGCGCTTCATAAAACATTCCCTGTGTTTGCAGCAAATACTCCAACTTGGCAGAACCCACACCCTCACTTTTCCAATCGATGTCTTTGATGCTGCACACCCATTGTTTGTTTTCAAAGCCAGGCCAGCGGTTTTCCACAAAGGGGCGGTCGAACGCAGCGTTGTGGGCAATGATGACACTGGCGTCGGCAATGATCTTCTCGACTTGGGTGTCATCTATGCGCTTGCCACGCACCATCTCGTCAGTGATGTGATGCACTTGCGTGGTCTCAGGTGGAATGGGGCGACCCGGGTCTTCGAGTTCATCAAACACCTCCAGCACACGGTGGATGGTGCCAGCAACCGGATCAAATTCAAATGCAATCATGCCCAATTCAATGACTTGGTCGTCTTGTGCGCTCAGGCCCGTGGTTTCGGTATCGAGTACCACCGCTTTGTGAAGCACCTGCCCTGGGACGGATGGCACAAAACTGTGGCGCGGAATTAAGCGACGCAACACGCGGTAATGGGGATGCTGGGACAGCGCATCAGCCAGCGAGGCGATGTCTTGCTCAGAGAGTTCAGTGAGGTTCATAGAATGGTTGTGAACAGGCCAGGGACTTGCGGGCCAACAAACAGAGTTTAAGGGGCAGATGTGCGCAGTCGTGGTGACATGAGATGGGCCCTTGGGGTGCTTGTGATGAGCCTGTTGGGTATAGGCGTTGTCAGTCCCTGCACGGCGCAAGACACCGGCATCGCAGACACCCCCGAAATAACCTTGCCAGAGGTGCCTGCTTCGGCGCAGGTTCTGGGTCTGTATTTCACGCCGCCCTCGGATGCTGCCAAAGCCGTGATTGATGCCATCGAACACAGCCACACCGAGGTCTTGGTCCAAGCCTATGGATTTACCCACGCAGCCATGGCACAGGCGTTGACGCGCGCGCACGCAAGAGGCGTGAAGGTACAGGTGCTGCTGGATGAGAAAAGCGAGTTCACCAATCGCTATGTGATTGATCTGCTTCGCGAAGCCAATGTGCCTATGCGTTTGGATGGTCAACACGCCATTGCCCACAACAAAGTCATGATCATCGATGCGCAGACTGTCATCACCGGCAGTTACAACTTCACCAATGCGGCGCAAAGTCGTAACGCAGAAAACTTGTTGGTGCTGGGTTCAGCAGAGTTGGCGCTGAATTACAAAAACAACTGGCTCAAGCACTGGGCGCACAGCCGCTAGGCAGCGTGGTCACGCAAGCCCTTGGCAATCTGTGTGACCAAGGCCGGACCTTGGTAAATCAAGCCGGTGTAAATTTGCACCAAGTTCGCACCTGCTTGTATTTTTTCCACAGCGTCTTCAGCGCTGAAAACACCGCCTACACCGACGATGGGAAAGTCGGGGCCCAAGCCTTGACGCAAAGCGCGGATCACGCGGTTGCTGGCTTGTTTGACGGGGGCACCTGACAAGCCACCTGTCTCGTTGCCGTAGGGCAGGGCCGCGACTGCGTCACGCGACAAGGTGGTGTTGGTGGCGATGACGCCCCACTTCGCATCATGGTCTGCACCGCTGTGTGCCGCGAGGTGTGAACCAAGTGTGGCGCACAGTTGTTCGAGTTGGGTGTCATCCAAATCTGGCGCAACTTTGATGAAGAGCGGAACATGTTTGTCGTGTTGTTGGGCCAACTGTGTCCGCGCTTGCTCCAATAGATTGAGCAGCGAAGATAAGGCCGCATCGCTTTGCAAGCTGCGCAGATTTTGCGTGTTGGGGCTGGAAATATTGACTGTCACATAGTCTGCAAAGGGATACACCGCCTTCAAACATTGCAGGTAATCGTCGGCAGCGTGTTCGATGGGCGTGACGGCGTTTTTGCCAATGTTCAAACCCAGCAGCATGGGGGGTGGGCTCGCTTGCCGAAACCGCGCAAGTTGCACATTGCGTAAAAAGCTCTCCAGCCCTTGGTTATTGAAACCTAAGCGATTGATCAGGGCCTGGGCTTGTGGCAGACGAAACATACGCGGCTTAGGGTTGCCAGGCTGAGCCAAGGGTGTCACGGTGCCAACCTCTGCAAAACCAAACCCCATGGCCGCAAACGCATCGATGCACTGGGCGTTTTTGTCCAAACCGGCGGCCAAGCCAATGCGGTTGGGAAAGGTCAATCCTGCCAGTTGCACAGGGTCGGCGATGCGTGGCTGTTGGTAGGCAAAGCGCAGCGGCGTGTGTTGGGTTGCTGCCAACATAGTCAAAGTGGCATCGTGAACCGCCTCAGGCTCCATGCGAAACAGCAAGGGGCGAAGCAGGGCGTAGGGCAGCAGGGACATGGATAATCAGCAGTCTTACAAATCAGGGAATTGTCACCGATGAGCCAACTCTCCAGCCAAGATGCGCTCAAAGCGCAGGTCGCCCAAGCCGCCTTGGCTTATGTGCAACCCCATGCATTGATTGGCGTAGGTACGGGTTCAACGGTGAATTTCTTTATTGATGCTTTGGCCCACAGCGGCATTCCTCTTCAAGGCGCCGTGTCGAGTTCGGTGGCCTCTACGCAGCGTATGCAAAGTTTGGGCATTCCGGTGGTGGATGTGTCACAGGTAGACGCTTTGTCGGTGTACATCGATGGCGCAGATGAAATCGATGGCCATGGTTACATGATCAAAGGGGGAGGCGCTGCGCTGACCCGCGAAAAAATTGTTGCCGCCCAAGCGCAGCAGTTTGTCTGCATCGTTGACCAAAGCAAGCGGGTAGACATATTGGGTGCATTTCCCTTGCCCGTGGAAGTCATCCCCATGGCAGTGCCGCACATCATTCGCCAATTTGCCGCCTTGGGCGGGCGCGCGGTGTTGCGCTTGCGTGAAGGCCAAGCGCTGGTCACCGACAACGGTCAGCACATTGTCGATGTGCACGGTTTGAAGCTCAGCGATCCCTTGGCACAAGAGGCCCTCATCAGCCAATGGCCCGGCGTGGTCACGGTCGGTATTTTTGCGTATCAAAAAGCCGATGTGTGTTTGCTGGCTACGCCATCGGGCGTGCAGACCCTGCGCTACTAAGCTGCCATGCCTTGATGGCGCATCAAAGCGTCCAAAGAAGGCTCACGGCCACGAAAATCTTTGAATGAGCTCATGGCAGGGCGGCTGCCACCGCGCTCCAAAATCGCTTGGCGATAGCGTCGACCGGTTTGTAGCGAGGGGGTGCCATCTTCAGCAGCGGTTTCTTCAAAGGCTGCGTAGGCATCGGCGCTCAGTACCTCAGCCCATTTGTAGCTGTAGTAACCGGCTGCATAACCCCCCGCAAAAACATGGCTGAAGGAGTGCGGCATACGGTGCCACGTGGGTGGCTGGAGTACCGCCACTTCATCACGCACTTCTTGCAGCACAGCCAACACATCGTTACAACGCTGGGGTTCGGTGTGCAAACGCATATCGAGTAAGGAAAACTCGATTTGCCGCAAGGTTTGCAAGCCGCTTTGGAAATTTTTAGCAGCCAGCATTTTGTCGAACAAAGCGCGCGGTAAGGGCTCGCCGGTGTCCACATGCGCGGTCATGTGGCGCAGCACCGACCATTCCCAGCAAAAGTTTTCCATGAATTGGCTGGGCAACTCGACCGCATCCCACTCAACGCCGCTGATGCCAGACACATCACGTTCATTCACTTGCGTCAACATGTGGTGCAAGCCGTGACCGCATTCATGGAACAAGGTGATCACGTCGTCGTGGGTGAGCAAGGGCGGTTGGCCATTGACGCCTTCGGCAAAGTTACATACCAAATGCGCAATAGGGGTTTGCAATTGCGCGGTGTCGGGGCGCAACCAACGGGCACGCACATCGTCCATCCAAGCGCCGCCACGTTTGCCGCTGCGAGCACCGGGGTCGAGGTAGAACTGGCCCACCAGCTGCCCATCCCGTTCGATACGGTAGAACTCAACTTTGGGGTGCCACACCGGCGCGCTGTCGGCGCGAATGCTGACCTCGAACAAGGTTTCCACAATTTTGAACAAACCTGCCATCACCTTGGGTGCGGTGAAGTAGGGCTTGATGTCTTGTTCGCTGAAGTTGTAGCGGGCTTCCTTGAGTTTTTCACCAATGAACGTCCAGTCCCAAGGCTGGGGATCGGTAATGCCCAATTCAGCCGCAGCAAACTCCCTCATTTCATTCAAGTCTTTGTCTGCATAGGGTCTGGCGCGTACCGCGAGGTCACGCAAAAAGTCCATCACCTGCTTGGGGGACTCGGCCATTTTGCTGGCCAAGGACACCTCGGCATGGTTGGCATAGCCCAGCAGCGTCGCCTCTTCTTGGCGCAGTTGCAAAATTTCCGTCAGCAAAGCGCTGTTGTCAAACTGGGGATGTGCAAACTCGGCTGACGCACGGGTAGCGTGGGCGCGGTACAGCTGTTCACGCAAAGCACTGCTGTGGGCGTATTGCATGACAGGCAAATAGCAAGGCATTTTCAAGGTGAGCTTGTAGCCGGTGTGACCCTCAGCCTTGGCCGCTGCAAGTGCTGCTTGCAGCACATCGTGAGGAATGCCCTGAATATCTTCTTCGCCAGCCAGCAAAGACCAAGCGTCGGTGGCGTCCAGCACATGCTCGCTGAACAACTGGCTGATCTCGGCCAATCGTTCTTGGATGGCGGCAAAACGTTGCTTGGCCTCGCCTTGCAACTCGGCACCTGACAAAACGAAATTGCGCAATGCCAATGTATGCGCTCTGGCCTGCTCTTCATTCAAGGTGTTGATAGGAATGGCTTTGTATTTGGCATACAGGGCTTCGTTGGCACCGAGTCGGGTGAAAAAATCGGTGATGCGCGGCAACTCTGCGTTGTAGGCTGCACGCAGATCTGGGGTGTCCGCCACGCTTTGCAAATGACCTACCATGCCCCAGGCGCGTCCCAATCGCTCGGTGGCGGTATCCAGCACTTTGGCAATCGATGACCAATCAGCAGGAAAAGCGTTGTGCGTGACCTCACTCATGGCAGCTTCGGCATTAGACAGCAGTTGCGTCATGGCAGGGGAAATATGTTCAGGCCGAACCGCATCAAAGCGGGGCAGTCCAGAGAAATCAAGCAATGGGTTGGTCATGGTTTGACAGATAGGG